>CAVCPW010000103.1:0-2099 GCA_963604075.1 Anaerovoracaceae bacterium
ATCTACATTTATCCTGAAAAGAACCTTCGTGCCTATCCAGGCGTAGAACGTGGCTCGCAGGAATGGAAAGATACCTACAAAATCCGTGTAAATGTAGAAAAGTCGATCAATCACTTCAAAGATAGTCTCTGCATTGCGAATCGTAAAACCCAGAATGAAAAAACACTTCATGCCGATTTACTACTTGCAGGAATTACCCAGCTTGTTACTGTTCTCGTTGCTGATAAGATTCATCAGCACCAATATATTCGGAGTTTAAAGCCTTTGATCGCCTGATCTTCCATGCTCATGCAGTCTTTTCTTCGCAATTTATCTGGGAAGGTTTTTTGTCATGCCTAAATTTGGAATCACCTACTTTTCATCTTAAGAATCCTGCATCGCAGGATTCTTACTACATTTTCAATTCGGATTGTGAACGTGTTTCGCAATTACCTAAATTTAGAGAATTTCTCTATGTATCTATTATACTGCATATTTTACCAAAACACAATATCGCAAGTAAAAATATATATTTTGGACGCTTACATCCCACCACCTAAAAATAGTGGGTTTTACGCTCTAACTTATAAAAGTAACCTCCTATCTATTAGACATTCGCTCTATTTTATGATATGATACGTTTAGCAGTGGCAAATCCGTACTGTTCTGCCGCTGATAAAATCTTAATTGTGGATATTGCTGTTATTTTGACTATACTATTATATCTTGACTAATCTGTACACAGCCGTATCAGAAAGGAAAAATCCATGGAACTACAAGAGTCCACAAATCGTCTGGTTGAGCTGATTCGCCACTCCCAGTCACCGTATCATACAATGAAGGAGGCCATCAGCCAGCTTGAAAAAGCAGGCTTTGAACGTGTCGAGCTTGCAAAATCCACCGCACTTGAGCCTGGAAAGGCATATTATGTTTCAATTTATGACCGTTCACTCGCTGCATTTCGTGTACCGCAGTCCGGTTTTAAGGGATTTCGTATCATCACCTCCCACATTGACAACCCATGCTTTATGATTAAGCCAAATCCAGAGAGAAAGAAATCAGGCTGCATTACATTAAATGTTGAGCGCTACGGTGGTCCAATCTTAAATACCTGGTTGGATCGCCCGCTGACAATTGCAGGTCGTATATGCATTGCAACCGAGGATCCATTCCACCCAAAGACAGTGCTGTATTCTTCAAAGAAGCCGGTTGCCGTAATTCCAAACCTTGCCATCCATATGAACCGTGAGGTAAATAAGGGTGTTGAATTAAAGGTTCAGACCGATCTGGAGCCAGTTGTTTCCCTGATTGGTGCAAAAGAAAATACCGAAGGATGGCTGCTTGGAAAGATTGCTGCAGAGCTTAGTATCGAAGCTGACAGCATTTTAGATTACGAACTGTTTTTATGCAACGGCGAGGAGCCTACAATTACTGGTTTTGATGATGAGTTCTTATCTGCACCAAGACTGGACAATCTGACCTCCTGCCAGTCCTGTCTAAACGCTATCATGGATACCGAAGCACTTTCCGATATCTGCAATCTGGTTATTCTGTTTGACAACGAAGAATGCGGTTCTAGCTCTAAGCAGGGTGCCGGCTCTGTAATCCTGTCTTCCATTCTGGAAAAGATTTATCTGAATACACCAGCTACTGACAAGAACCGCAGCTCTTTCTTAGATGTCATGTTAAACAGCCTGACCGCATCGCTTGATGTAGCGCATGCCACCCATCCGAATCATCCTGAAAAGAATGATCCGACTAACCCAATCCCAATGGAGGGCGGAGTTGTTATCAAGATGAACTACAACCAGAGATACGCAACCGATACAAATGCCATATCTATCGTTGAGGGCATCTGCCGCGCCGGAAATATTGCACATACAAAATTTGTCAACCAGGGCGATACAGTTGGCGGCGGAACACTTGGAAGCATCTTAAGCACCTCCATCCCGGCTATGACCGTTGACCTTGGTGTTCCGATTCTTGCTATGCATTCCAGTCGTGAGCTGATGGCACGCTCCAGCCAGCTTGCAATGGATCAGTTTGCAGAGGCGTTTTTTAAATACTGACTTAACCTAGGGGCAAGCCCCTAGGGTTCCATTGGCGGAGTTCTAGTACCT
>CAVCPW010000104.1:0-25217 GCA_963604075.1 Anaerovoracaceae bacterium
CTGATGTGCTGTAGTTGGCTGCGTTGGCTGTGTCTGACGTGCTGTAGTCGGCTGCGTTGGCTGCGTCTGACGTGCTGTAGTCGGCTGCGTTGGTGTCGCTGTCGTAGTCGTAGTCGTTTCCTCAGCTGTTGTATGCTTTGTTGTCTTCTCCTCAGTGGTCTCCTCAGTAGTTTCTTCCTCAGTAGAAGTCTCCTCCTCAGTAGAAGTCTCTTCCTCGGTGGAAGTTTCCTCCTCGGTGGTCTCATCTTTGGTAGAAGTCTCCTCCTCGGTACTGATTTCTTCCTCGCTTGTCTGTTCAACTACCGCTGGAAGCGTTGGCTTATTATTCTTCTTTGCTGATGTAAGCAGATTCACAGTAGCTGCACCTACAACAATTATTCCAATCAAGCAAATTACAATCAAGCCACCTAAAATGCCATTTACTTTAGATTTTTTTGTCACTGACTCCTCGATGTCATCTGGCTCATTTGCAAAATATGCAGTAGCATACTGATCATCCTCTTCATTATTATAAGAGTCATCATAGCCATTCTCAGCATCCTGATAATCGTCATCTTCATAAGAATTATTTTCTTCATAAGAATCATTATCCTCATAAGAGCCATCTTCCTCATACCCTTCATAAGAATCTTCATTCTCATAATAATCCTCATCAGATGTCAGTTCATCATAATCCTGCAAATCTCTGCGTTTAAAAATAGTGCCTGTACTCACAGAGGCCAAACTCTTACCACAAATCGGGCAGACCTTGGTTTTCTCTTCAAGCTTTGCACCACATTTTGGACATATCATTCTCAAATTCCTTTCTGATTATCCTTATTTTGTTTTCTTCCTTATACTCCATTCTGTATTCTACTCTATCATTTCCAAAATTTCAACCTATTTTCCTTGCTTTTCAAAGTTATTCTAGCAGTCTTCATGAACGGTTTATCAATATTTATCAAATATAAGGAACCGGTTTTAATATTCAACAAAGAAAAAGCCAGAGGAATCGCTTCCCCTGGCTTCGTTGCTTATTTTATCGGATTACTTTGTTATGTTCTGTTATCGGGTAACTATTTCAACCGGAACGTTTAAGATCTTTGCTACCTTTAAGATGGTATCAATGTGTCTTCCGGTTGCAGCTGCCATATGATGAGTCGGACCAGCCTCACTCCAACGGTTTACAAACTCTCTTGCACCACAGGTGAAACGTGTTCTCATGTTGGTATCACCAAAGGAAAGGATCGGTCCTTCCTCGTTTACACCCTCTGCAACAACAAACTTGAAGTGTCCATCAGCATCCTGTGTAATTGCCAGGTAAGTAACCGGGCCGGTGTATGGGTAGAACTGGGTCAGATAGCCGCCGCCTGTCTTTCCATGGAATACCTTAACGATCTTCATAGTTGGCTTCTTTGCGGAAATATCAGCGTCACCGCTTCCGGAATGACCGATAATACATATATCATCATTGAAGTCGATGGAGTACATCTCTGAAAGCTGTCCGGTACCAGAAATAGTCTTTAAGATGCTCATTGCCATAGCAACCTTCATATCACCCTCAACAGCGCAAGCGGTTCCCTGCTTGATTAACATGGAGAATGCCGGGATCAGCATACTATCAAGGACACCAGCCTTGCCCTGTGCAAATCCATCGTAGTGGGATGCAATCAGTCCAAGATGCTCATCCTTAACCCACTTTTCGAATGCAACAACATACTTTGCCATATCCCAAACTTTCTCAATGGTTCCGCCACCCTCGATTTCGAAGGTATCCAGAATATCCTGAGCCTTTGCGCGGATGGCTTCCTCATCGGTCACATCGTCTGCGATTGCCCACATCTTCTCCCAGTCAAACTGCTTGGTATAAAGGAACATTCTGTTGTACAGGTTTGTCTCATCAATGTACAGATCCATCATACCAGGATACGGTCTTCCAATCTGTGCAATATTGGTATCACGGAATCTTCTTCTTACCTGAGCTGCCTTACACCAATCCTCGATCTCTGCCTGAACAGCCGGGTCTCCGCCCTCAACAACGCCGGTAATAACGGCATGTCTCTTTCCAGCTCTCTCAAGATCTGCAACTGCCTCGCCTACAGCGCCGCATGCATAGCCTTCGCCCAGCCATGATGCGATATCGGTATGCTCATAATCCAGAGCTTTCAGCTTCTGAACATTTACTAAAACAACCGGAACATCTAGATCACGAATTGCCGGAAGCATGTTGTAAGATGTCGCATATGTAAGCATCTGAAGAAATACCAGATCAACATCTGCTGCACGGAACTTATCTCCTGCTTCCATAGCCTGCTCTTTTGTGGTAACCATTCCACCATCAACAATATCCACTGTATCCGGTATGGTCTTCTTGAATGCTGCATACTGAGCCTCAAACTCCGGTACAAGTGATGGGAACTGTGGAAGATATGCGCCTAATGCGATAGAAAATACACCGACTCTTGCTTTTGTGTTTACTAACATAATGAATCCTCCATTCATTTACGTATATTTTTTGGCTTGCCGATTTTTGTTTTGCCAATCTCTAATTACAGTATTATTATACAAAAGTAATGTGTCAAAAGCAATCACTTTCGGCACATTTATCACCTTATTCCGACCCTTTTGGGCACTGGCGGTTTTGCGAATGGCATACTGTGAGCTTATAATTTCTTGTTTTTCTAATCTTTCAAAAATAAAATGTACTTTTCTTGAAAAGTGATGTATAATAGTCAAATCAGGCTTCATCGTTTTTTATACATTCAAAAAACTTGGGAGGAGGTTTACTTTACTGTGTGTGATACGTACGACATTACTTATTCTGACTTAAATCCAACCTTATATTTTGCCGGTAAACGCACGGTGACAGAATCAAATTCTTCGCATACACATGATGCACCCTCCATTCATTTACGTATATTTTTTGGCTTGCCGATTTTTGTTTTGCCAATCTCTAATTACAGTATTATTATACAAAAGTAATGTGTCAAAAGCAATCACTTTCGGCACATTTATCACCTTATTCCGACCCTTTTGGGCACTGGCGGTTTTGCGAATGGCATACTGTGAGCTTATAATTTCTTGTTTTTCTAATCTTTCAAAAATAAAATGTACTTTTCTTGAAAAGTGATGTATAATAGTCAAATCAGGCTTCATCGTTTTTTATACATTCAAAAAACTTGGGAGGAGGTTTACTTTACTGTGTGTGATACGTACGACATTACTTATTCTGACTTAAATCCAACCTTATATTTTGCCGGTAAACGCACGGTGACAGAATCAAATTCTTCGCATACACATGATGCACCTGAACTTTTCATCGTGCTTTCCGGAGATTTGGCAGTCTGGATAAATGGCACCACACTTCCGCTGTCATCCGGTGATATTGTCTGTGTACCACCTCGCACCCCGCATCATACGGTCATGACCGTCCAAGATAATCCTGCTATTGTATTTTTCACTTCATTTTCTAACTTTCACTTTAAGGGAATGGAACCAAATTGTCTGGAATTTCCGGGAGGTTCGCCAGTTCTTCACACAGACGGACTTGTACGCCAGGACATCACCAATCTGTGCCTGCGCATGATCTCTGAACGCTACAGCAATCAGGTCGGTCAATACTTTATGCAGAAGGCATATCTAACACAGCTTCTGATGACCATCATTCGTCAGATCACCATCCCTCCAAAACAAAGCTGCTCACCTGTCACATTTGAAACTCACCATAAGACATATGTGGTCAGCGAGATTCGCCAATACTTGAGTAATCACTATGCAGAGAAGATTTCACTTGATCTGATTGCCCGAAACATGTATTTAAGCTCTGCTTATATATCAAAGATTTTTAAAGAAGAGACAGGCGAGGCACCAATTAATTATCTGATCAAGATGCGATTAGATCGTGCCCGCATTCAGCTTGAATCCGACAGCACTCAAAGCATCAAGGCAATCTCAAACAGCGTTGGCTATGAGGATGTGTACTATTTCAGTAAATTATTTAAGAAATATTATGGTATGTCTCCTGTGCATTACAGGAGTAAGTTTCGCAAAGTCGTATAAACAGAATGCAAAACAAAAAAGCCGGGCTTTCACCCGACTTTTTTTATTTCTTATATTTTTTCTTTGCAACTCAATCTTTCATTACTGCAATCCAACCCAGCTTCTCAATACTCTGAAATCTGCCGGTCCCTGATTGAAGAGAAGATCTAAAAGATTGGCTTCACTGTAATTTTCGCCCTGCTGTGCAGCCATCGTAGCCTCAATCTCTGTAATCTGCAGATAATCAATTGTAGCTGCCACATATCTTCCAGGATTTGCTAAAACCATGTTATATACATTTGTGCCGTAATCATCTGTACTTGCATCACCAAAATACTGGTTGCAAAGGTCAATCACCTCTGCTTCTCCCCAGCCTCCTGCATGTACAGAAATATCTGCAACACCATACAAAGCATATGTCATTCTTGTGGATGCAATCAAATACTGCTTCATCGCATCATCAAAACGCTCATCATTTAAGTATGCACGGATAACACCAAATTCTGTCCAACCATCTGTAAATCCACTGCATGCAAGACTCTTCTTGAGTACACTAGAAGATGCACTGACTGTATCATATGCATATTCGGTATCCGGTGCACTCTTCGTAAAGCTTGCAGAAACCATCTGTAACGTAGAATCAGCTGCCGAAAGGCTTGTCATAGTATCATGGTTTGTATTTGCTTCATCTGCCAGAGTGGAACGGAATGTTTCCCACGTACCATCAATGCCACTATACTTCTTAAGAATATAATTATAATAATCAACACCGCCTTCAATACTGCACAATGCTACTCCATCTGCTGCTTCTGCTACACTGGCATACTGCTCACCTTCCATCTCGTAATTCAGTGCATCAAGAACTACATCGTATGTCTTCGCCTGTGAATCAGTAAGATGTGTTCTGTCATATGTTTTAAGTTCTGCAAGTGTTACCGTTAAATTCTCATTTCCAAGCTTCAGATAATCCGCATTTGCAGCTACTGCCTCTTCCAGATTTGTGATGAACTCATCAAAATCTGACTGCTCTACTTCATAATTGCCATCATCTGACTGATCGGCATTGCCATTTCCTGAAGGATCACTCTCTGCACCAGTCTGCGCCTCTGCATTCTCATTGCTGCCGGTTGCTTCTGTCTGCAGCTCGTTTGTCATATCCTCGCTGTTGCCGTCACCTGTCTGATTCTGTGACTTGTCACTCTCTGCTCCATCAGATGCTTTTTTAGTGCTTGCTTCCTGTTTTTCCTGCTTTGCCACACTCTTTGTCTGGCCAAGTGATAATGCAATTCCTCCTGCAGTCAATCCTGCGATCAGAACAACTACCAACACAACCGGCAGCCACAAACGCATCATCATAATTCTGTGCTTCTGTTTTCTGAGCTTCTTTCTATCTTCCGAATTCATCTCAATCCAGCCTTTCTCTTTTTCTAGTTCTTGACTAAGCCGTTTTGCTGCTTTGCCACTCCTCTGTTTTTGCATAAAACGACACATCAACCGATACGCACAGTATAGCATGATTTTTTCCTACAGACAATTGGTTTTCTCACGTTTTTCTTGCAATCTTTCGTTTCGAGTGGTATCATATTTTATATCTGTGCTATATTTTTTAGCTCTATACCAATTAAGGCATCGTAAAATTAGCACTCTGAAAAAACAGCCCGCTTTTGCGGCAGAAAGTGAGAAAAAACCATGAATAAACCGTATTACATCACCACGGCCATTGCTTACACTTCCGGCAAGCCGCACATTGGAAACACCTACGAGATCGTGCTGGCAGATTCTATTGCCAGATTCAAGCGAATGCAGGGATATGATGTGCGCTTCCAGACAGGTACGGACGAGCATGGTCAGAAGATCGAGTTAAAGGCTGCCGAAGCAGGCAAGACCCCAAAGCAGTTTGTTGATGAGGTGGCAGGCGAGATCAAGAAGACCTTCGACCTGATGAACACCTCTTATGATAAATTTATCCGTACCACTGACGACTATCATGAAAAGCAGGTTCAGAAGATCTTTAAGAAGCTCTACGACAAGGGTGATATCTATAAGAGCGAGTACGAGGGTATGTACTGCACTCCGTGTGAGTCTTTCTTCACTGCTTCCCAGTTAGTTGACGGAAAATGCCCGGACTGTGGACGTCCATGTACACCGGCTAAGGAAGAGGCATATTTCTTCCGTATGAGCAAATATGCAGATAAGCTTATTTCTTATATTAATGAGCATCCAGATTTTATTCAGCCAGAATCCCGCAAGAATGAGATGATGAACAACTTCCTTCTCCCGGGTCTGCAGGATCTGTGCGTTTCCCGTACATCCTTCAAATGGGGCATTCCTGTTGACTTTGATCCAAAGCATGTTGTTTATGTATGGATTGACGCTCTGAGCAACTATATCACAGGTCTTGGCTTTGATCTGGACGGAAACAGCGATCCGATGTTTGAAAAATACTGGCCGGCTGATCTTCACCTGATTGGAAAGGATATCCTTCGTTTCCACACTATCTACTGGCCGATCATGCTGATGGCTCTCGATTTACCGCTTCCAAAGCAGGTATTTGGCCATCCGTGGCTGCTTCAGGGCGATGGCAAGATGAGTAAGTCAAAAGGAAATGTTATCTATGCCGATGAGCTGGTTCATTTCTTCGGTGTTGATGCCGTTCGTTATTTCGTACTTCACGAAATGCCATTTGAAAACGACGGTGTGATTTCTTGGGATCTGATGATCGAGCGTATGAACTCTGATCTGGCAAATACCCTTGGAAATCTGGTAAATCGTACCATCTCCATGACAAACAAGTACTTCGACGGCGTTGCTGTAAATTATGGTGTAAACGAGCCGGTTGATGATTCCTTATTTGAGGTTGTTACTTCCACAGCATCTAAGGTTACTGCTCGCATGGATAAGCTTCGTGTCGCAGATGCTATCACCGAGATCTTTACTCTGTTCAAGCGCTGCAACAAGTATATCGACGAGACTGCTCCGTGGGTACTGGCTAAGGATGATGCAAAGAAGGAACGTCTGTCCACCGTTATGTACAACTTAATTGACAGTATCTTAATCGGTGCTTCTTTACTTGAGCCATTCATGCCAGAGACTGCAAATAAGATCGCTGCTTCTTTAAATGCACCGCTTCGCACAATGGAGCAGACTTCCACAATGGGTACATATCCATCTGGAAACAAGGTTACCGACCAGCCGCAGATTCTGTTTGCACGTGTCGATGCTGCTAAGATGATGGACGAAGTTAATGCACTGATGGAGTCCAAGAAGGCTGCTGCACAGGCCGCTGCTCCGGCTGAAAATGCTGATGAGGCTAAGGATAATAGTGCTGATGAGGCTGTTATCGACATTGAGCCAAAGGAAGAAATCACGTATGAGGACTTCACAAAGATGCAATTTCAGGTAGGCGAGATTATTTCCTGCGAGGCCGTAAAGAAGTCCAAGAAGCTTCTGTGCTCTCAGGTTAAGATTGGCTCTCAGGTTAAACAGATCGTTTCCGGTATCAAGGCTTATTACACACCAGAGGAGATGGTTGGCAAGAAGGTTATGGTTCTTGTAAACTTAAAGCCAGCAAAACTTGCAGGTGTTGTATCTGAGGGTATGCTGCTGTGTGCAGAGGATGCAGATGGAAATCTTGCACTAATGACACCTGAGAAAGTTATGCCAGCTGGCGCGGAAATTTGTTAATTCAGTTCACATGTCCCACCAGATTTTGACAAATTCCATGCTTGCTAATAGGTGTTTTACAAGCTGAATACATTTAAATCAAAAACAAACCAAAGAGGCAGATACGATAACACTTTAGTGTCATCGTATCTGCCTCTCTTAGTCACTATAAACAGCATAAAAATGTTTGTCTTTGTTTTCACTATCACTTCCAGGCTTCATGAAGCTGGCGCACAGTCGGGAAAATATAGTCTGGCTTGTAGCTGCTCTTCTCAGCATCCTCTCTTGTAGCTTCACCAGTAAGGACAAGTGCTGTCTCAACACCTGCATTGATACCAGATAAAATATCAGTGTACAGGCGGTCTCCGATAACCAGCGTTTCATCCTTAGTGAAATGATTTTGCGCAACAGACATATCTATCATTCCCGGCTCTGGCTTTCCAATAAAATATGGGGTTTTCTTTACAGCATGCTCAATCATCTGGCACATCGCACCGCAATCCGGCACAAAACCAAACTCAATCGGGCACACAAGATCAGGATTTGTTGCCACGTAACCTACTTCTCTCGTGGAAAGAATCTTACAGGTATCGGTTAGCTTTTCATAGGTCAGCTCATTATCGTATGCGATAAGCACACATGCAATCTCCGGATCTTCACAATCGGTTGTCACATGTATTCCGCTCTTTTTCAGCTCTCGAATCAACGATTTTGTTCCCATCACATAGATTAACTTATCCGCATAATTTTTCTTTAAATAATGAACGGTCGCATAGGATGCCGTGATAAAATTGCTGTAATCCGTCTTGATTCCGAGCTTTTGAAATTTTAAAATATAATCCTGAATGCTCTTTGTAGAATTATTTGTGATAAAGACAAACTTACCACCACTCTGACAAATATCATCCAAAAATTCAATTGTGCCATCAATCAATCGCTCACCCTGACACACTGTTCCATCAATATCAAATAAAAAAAGCTTTTTGTTGCTTAGCATCCCGTTACCTCGCTTCTTACTCGCAATGCAACATCCGGATAATTGGTGATGATTGCTTCTAAATCATGCTGAATAAAATTCTTCATGTCCTTTTCATTGTTGACAGTCCACACACGAACCTTCTCGCCGCTCTCATTCCATTTCCTCATAAAATCCGACATATACATATGGTAAACAGCCGGGTGAAGACCTTCGACACCACTTTGCTTTGCATACTTTTCTACATCTAAAATGACATCAGAAAACAGCCATGCTGTCTCAGCTGTGCTATCGATTTCCTTGATTTTTGCAATGCTGTGATGATTAAAAGAGGAATAGATTACGCGATCATGCATTCCTGTTTCCTGTACAACAGCAACTGTCTTTTCCTCAATCTGCGGATACCAGTAGATTCCTGTCTTTAACTCGATGTTGACATCCATGCTTGTCGTCTTTACGTATTCCAACACCTCTCGAAGCGTTGGAATACCAGCTCCCACATATGATTCCATATGATTATGGAAAGACAAACGCTTTAATTCACGCAGTGTCATATCCTTTATAAAGCCGTTTCCATTGCTCACACGGTCGATTTTCTCGTCATGTGTCACGACAAGCTCGCCGTCCTTTGTCACATGAACATCCAACTCGATGCCGTCTGCGCCCTGTTTTGCTGCTAACTCAAAGGCTTCCATTGTATTTTCCGGTGCATATGCACTTGCGCCTCTATGTGCAAATATTTTTGTCATCGCTTACCTGCTTCCTCGCTTTTCATTTTGTCTTACTTTAAAAACGACAGGGCATATGCCCTGCCGCCCATTTCATTATATCACACTGCTTTCAAAAGAAAACTGTAAATCTAGTGGTGAGACGAATTGCTTTTTATGAGACAATCCTCAAACCATGCCCTGGAAAACCCAGCTTACAAACTGTAACTTAGTTATTTACCAGATTGTACTCCTCGATTGCATCGTTAATCTGGGATGCCATGCTGTCAACTGCCTCATCTACGGTCTCATTTCCATTTAACAGGCTCTCGATCTCAGACTCAACGATTGAACGAGCCTCAGAGAATACGCTTAAAAGTGCGCCTGCATACTCTGGTGCAGAATCATGCAGCTGGTCAATTGCAGTCTCAAACTGAGGATACTTCTCGATATTTTCCTTAAATACATCCTCATCATGTGCATCTACATTTACAGGGAAGTAGCCAGTCTCTGCATTCCAATATGCCTGAGACTCTGCTGAAACTAAGAACTTTACAAACTCCCAAGTTGCGCGAAGCTTCTTCGGATCATTATTGTCAAGCGCCCACAGTGATGCACCTCCGATTGATACACCGCCCTCATCAGAGGAGCTTACCTTCGGGAAATATGCAGTTCCTACTTCAAACTTACCATCAACATCCTGTAAAATCTGCTTTAAGGAAGCGGTAGAACCAAGTGTGATTGCGGACTTTCCTGCTGAGAAATCAGCCAAACCAGCATCACCGCCCTTACCTACATTTGGTGCATATCCAAGATCATACAGATTCTTCCATGCGTTTAAGATATTAGCTGCTGCACCATTCTCATCAAATGCAACTGCTGTTGCTGCTTCTGTTCTTCCGTTTCCGTTATTTGCGTACTCTAAGCCCTGCTTTCCAACAAACTGCTCGAAGAACCATCCATAAATACCAAGAGACATAACCTCCTGTGCGCCGCCTTCAAGCAACTGATCACCAATCTCTGCGATTGCCTCTAAGCTGTCCGGAATCTCAGTGATGCCTGCTGCATCAAACAGATCCTTATTATAGTACATAATTGGTGTGGATGAGTTAAATGGCATGGAATAAAGCATATCATCAATCGTATAATAAGCTGCCAGATTTGGCTCCAGAACAGAGGTATCGTAGTCATCTGCATTGACCATGGACTGCATAGGAACAATCCATCCAGATTCGATCATGAAGCGAGTTCCAATTTCATAAACCTGAACCAGATCAGCACCCATGTTTCCGATCTGTGCGCTCTTAAGCTTGTTGAGTGCATCATCATAACTTCCCTGATATTCCGCCTCAACAGTGATTCCGTACTCATTTTCCTCGTTGAACTTCTCAACAAGTGTATCAATTGCCTGTCCGTTAACACCACCCATAGAATGCCAGAAGGTAATGGTTGTTCCTTCAACCTCAGATGCATCTGCCATCTCAATCTCCGGCACCTCTGCTGCCGTTGTCTCATCTGCAAATACCAGTCCGGTACCCATGTTCATGCTCAGTGCGCTCGCTGCTGCTAATACGCATGCGGTTAACTTCTTCTTCATAATCTCCTCTTTCTGCGCTGCTTTCTTCGTCATTATTATAGTTGTTTGATTGCATTTTTTATTTCTGCCTTTTTTCTATTTTTGCTTTTTATTCTTGCTCTTTCACTATGTATTTTTCGATCTGGTTCATGAAACGTGCATTTCTACAAATGGATGTCTCGTGAACAATATTTACCTGTGATTGCAGCGCGGACACAGGTGTTGAACATACAGTGAGCTTCATGTCAAGCGGATATTCGCAATCCGCTTCGCTACTTGATTTGGCTAAAGTATCTAAGACGTTACTCTCATGAAAATGCTCACTAATTTATGTAAACCGTCAGCCCTTTACGGCTCCGGAGAACATACCGCGGATTAACTGTTTCTGTCCTACGATAAAAATCGATATAGATGGAATGATAATCATGACAACACCCGCAATCATCATTGTCACTGACTGGGAATCAATACTGTCAAGCATACTGATTCCAATCTGAACAGTTCTCATATTAGAAGAACCTGTTACAAGAAGTGGCCACATATACATGTTCCATGCATTGATAAAGGTGTAAATTGCCATTGCTCCAATGGAGGACTTTGTCAATGGCAACAGGATTTTAACGATAAATTTCAAATTCGTACATCCATCAAGCTTTGCGGATTCGTACAGTGAAATCGGGAAGGTCATGTAAAACTGACGGAATAAGAAAATTCCTGTTGCTGATGTCAGATATGGGATGATTAATACCTGATATGTATCAAGCATCTTTAACTGGCTCATTGTCAGATAGTTAGATATGATCGTTGCCTCGCCCGGCACCATCATAGTCGCCATAACAACCATGAACAGCACACCTTTTCCCTTGAAATCCAAAAAGGAGAATGCAAATGCTGCCAGTGAACAGGTAATAATCTGTCCGATTGTAATCAAGCTCGCCACCAGAAATGAATTTCCAATGAAACGAAGCAGCGGTACATTGTTAAATGCATCAATGAAATTCTGTAATGTCGGATGCTTTGGTAACAAATTCATATCAAGTGTATATAGCTCATTTGACGACATAAATGCGATACTGAGTGCATACAGAAGCGGCAGCAAAATGACCAGACCAACAAGCACATTGACACCCAGACGAAGCGCTGTTCTTGTACGTCTCCTGACAAGTGCCTTATGATTCATCTGCTGCTTCATTGCAGCTAACTCAGCAGCACTCATCGTTCCAACTCCATTTTTGATTACAGCATTGTTTTCCATCAATATTTTACCCCCTTCTTTTCCATACGGAACATCACGAGCGTGATCAACATAATAATGAAGAATAAGATAACAGACTGTGCTGCTGCTGTTCCAAAACGATAATTAAAAAATGCATTTCGATAAATTGAATAGACGATAACATTTGTTGACTCACTCGGGCCGCCCTCTGTTAAGATTTTGATCTGACCGAAGGACTGGAATGCCTGAATAATGTTTACAACCAGTGTGTAAAACATGATTGGTGAAAGACCCGGAAGCGTCAGGTTGAAGAATTTCTGAATGCTATTTGCGCCATCAACCGATGCACGCTCATAGATTGACTCGTCAATATTTCCAAGTCCTGCTGAAAAATACAGGAAGTTGATTCCACTATTAAGCCATGCAGTCAGAACTGCCACACAAATCAACGCCGTCTTTGGATCGTTAAACCAGTTGATGTCTGTTCCAAGAAGCTTGTTTACAATACCGATGGAAGGATTCAGCATGATTTTAAAAATCATCGCTGCTGAACTGGATGCGATTGCCATCGGAAGTGCATATGCGGTAGAAAATACACGAATGCCCGGAAATGCTTTGTTACATAAAACTGCAGTTATCAGTCCGAGAAGCATACTTCCAAATACGACGATTACAACATAAATTAGCGTTACTTTTAAGCTGTTCTGGAAGCTTGACGATGTCAGAAGATCTGTATAATTCCCCAGTCCGACAAACAGCTTTGCCTCTCCGTACTTATTCGTTTTAAATAGACTTAAATATACCGTTTTCACAAACGGATAAAATAAGAATACAGCGAATACCAGCATACATGGCACCAGATAGCAATATGAGGTCCAGCTCCATTTCTTTTTGGTTTTCATTTTTATCTTTCCTTCCTTTAATATCAAGCCCTGAATCATGGTTTTTTCAGGCTTTTTTTAAAACAAATTTTCCTCTGTGTTGATATCAAATATATGCACTTTGCCTGGATTAAAATAGAGTGTTATTTTCTCATTCGGGCGTGTTGTGTTATTTGGTTTTAATCGAACGCAGCAGCTTGCATTGTCCTCATCAAAATACAGATATACCTCAGCGCCTAACATTTCTCTCGCTGTAACAAGTTCTGTAATTCCAATGCTGTTATGCTCAAAACCACCGTTTACTGCATCTTCATAATCGGTTATATCCTCCGGGCGGATTCCCATGATAACCTTCTGTCCATTTCGACTCTGTGCAAGGACTTCTCCTCTAGGTCCGTCGATGATTACCTTTTTCTCTTTGTTCTCTCCGAAACTCAAAACTGCCTTATCTTTTTTCGCACCAAGTGCCGTTACCTCTGCCTCAAAGAAATTCATGCCCGGTGATCCAATAAAACCTGCGACAAATTTGTTTGCCGGATGATTGTAGACTGTTGCCGGTGTTGCTGCCTGCTGCATCACACCGCCCTTCATGACGACTATCTTGCTGGCAAGTGTCATGGCCTCGGTCTGATCATGCGTTACATAAATAATAGTTGTATTCAGGCGCTTATGAAGCTTAGCAAGCTCAACGCGCATCTGAGTTCTAAGTTTGGCATCCAGATTGGAAAGTGGTTCGTCCATTAAAAATGCCTTTGGCTGGCGAATGATTGCACTTCCGATTGCTACACGCTGCTTCTGTCCACCGGACAACGCGTTTGGTCTGCGGTCTAATAAGTGCTCGATCTCAAGAATCTTTGCCACTTCATGCACCTGACGGTCGATTTCAGCCTTTGGCACCTTACGAATCTTTAACGCAAAGGCGATGTTTCCGTACACCGTCATATTCGGATAGAGGGCATAATTTTGAAATACCATGGACATTCCGCGCTCCTGAGGCTCTAAGTAGTTGCACAGCTGACCGTCAATCCAAAGCTCGCCATCAGTGATTTCCTCAAGTCCTGCAATCATGCGAAGGGTTGTGGATTTTCCACAGCCGGATGGGCCTACAAAAATGACAAATTCTTTGTCGTGGATGTCCAGATTAAATTCGCGCACTGCATAGTTGCCGTTTTCATATTTCTTGCTGATATTTTTCAGTGTGATTTCTGACATATCTTTCCTTTCCAGTTACTGTATACCATATTTCTTGTTCACGTGAATTGTGAACTGTAACCCAGATGTTTTCTCTGTCTCACGAAATTTATCATAACAGATGGTTCGGCTTACATACTATCGAAGTTTAGGAAAAGTAAAGTAAAACTGCGGTAAATTTGATGAGGTGTTTTGATTCCCTTGCTTCCATATTCTTTCAGTGCTATACTTCTTTTATCGCTAGAAAGGAATAATTATATCATGACAACATACGATTTATTTCTATTTGCAGGACAATCAAATATGGCCGGTCGAGGCATTACCTGTACACAGTTTCCTGAAGGTGCGCCATCTTTAATTTCAGGGGCTGGAATGGAATTTCGTGCAATTTCAGATCCTACCACGCTTTATCCAATTTCAGAACCTTTTGGAGCTTTGGAAAATAACCCGAATGGCATTTTTGAACCAGGTATGAAGACAGGTTCTCTTGTCACATCTTTTGTAAATACTTATTTTGAAAAAACTGATATGCCAGTTCTCGGCATATCTGCAAGTAAAGGTGGCTCTGTAATTTCAAAGTGGCAGGGTAATAATGATTATTTAACAGATATGATTGCCCGTTTAAAGGCTGCACAGGAATATTGTAAAAAGCATGATATTGCGCTTCGTCACCAATATATTTTATGGTGTCAAGGTGAATCCGATGGTGATCATCATACAACAGCTGATGATTATACGAGACAATTTCTGAGTATGTATGATACATTAAAAGCAATTGGAATTGAACATTGTTTTTTAATTGGAATCGGTGAATATAATGGAAAAGCAGCAGATATCTCTTATGATGAAATTCGCGCTGCTCAATATGCACTTGCCGAAAAACGAGATGATATCACAGTCGTCAGCCGCCTATTTGAAACCATGAAAAAACGTGGACTAATGAAAGATTCCTTCCATTATTATCAGGCAGGATATAATGATGTAGGAACAGATGCCGCCCTGCATTGTGCATCTTGTAACCTCTGCTAGGTGAGCTGAGCACCTAAAAAAGACCACATCACGCTCCCCAAAGGAAGCGTGATGTGGTCTTTTCCATCCACTTTTATTTCCAATTAAAAACTCATTTCTTTTCTCTCAACCACAGGCAAATTCATTTTTAATATTTTTATATAAAAAATAGAGGCCATCTGCTTTTATGCAGATTTCCTCTATTACCAATATCACCGAGAACAATTTAGAGAATAACCTTTCTATTGTCTCTAGTTGCTAATAAATTTCAAACGCTCTTTTATTACCCAAAAGGACCTTGAAGCCCAAAATTTCCATTGTAAGCTACAATCATCTCATCATTCTTTTACATCAAAATGTGCTCTCCAGGCTTTACACAATACTCTTTTCCATCCTTCTCAAAATATAACGTATATGCGGTTGGATTAAATACTTGCTTCGCGTCCATGCTGAATACAAGCTGTCTGTAGGCTGTGACATACTCATAGATCTCTATATTCGTTGCGTACCAGATATTGTCTCTGCCACCAATGTATTCTGCAAAATTTTCGATCACATTCCAATTCTTATGTGCTTCAAATTCATAACTATGTCCCCACAAATAAAATAACCACGGAGAACTATTGGAATTATCCTCTGCAAATTTTTTTGCCAATTCCATAAGCTTTGGATCATCGTGATGACAAGTAGCCTCAAGGCGAAGCCAATCTTTAGGAATTGAAAAACCTCTGCTTGAAATTGTCGTTCTGGAATACACAATCCCAGCCGCCTTCATGCATTCAATGACGGCATCATTAAAGCTTCCATATGGATATGCCATTCCGCGCACAATCACGCCAAACTGCTCCTCCAAATTTTCACGATCCTTTACAATATCCTCCAGGCACAGATTGATCGGAAGCTGTTCAAGATGTGGGTGCGTCAACCCGTGAACTGCAACTTCCATGCCACTCTCTGAATAGAGTTTTGTGACTTGCTCTTTTGTCATTCTTCTATGGATAGTCCCTGCCGGGTACACCGTCCCTTCTGGAGCATAGCAGCCACTATTTAAATTAAAAGTTCCCTTCAATCCATTTTTATTCATGATGTCAATCAGACGAATATCCTGTTCCACGCCATCATCATAACTCAGTGTCAGTGCCTTTTTCTTTCCACCTGGAAAACGCATAAAAATTCCCATGATTCTTACCATTCCTTTCCATAAATTGTCATAACGGTTTATGTATGTTTTTGCATACAACCCTATTGCTATTTTCTACTATAGCACATTCCATCATCACTGTCGATGCAATATTTTTGCAAAATCATTTGTATTTTTTACTCCCCCAGCATATCACGAAACCAAGCAGCCTCTAACATATGATATACATGCTCGTTTGGTGTTCCTGCCCAAAGCTCTTCTTGTGAAAAATATTTCTGATTATTTTTTTCAAGCATTTTTTCTGCGAATGCTCCGACCGCACGTGATCTTGACTGTCCGGCGTAGCAATGAATTAACAGCGTATCTACATCCATGTGATCGCGAATAAATGCGATAACAGCATCTGCCATTTTCTCATCAAACAATACAGCTCCTTCTGTTTCCTTCACGACATCGTCAAAATACAAAGTAAGAACACCTTTGCAGAATTTATTTTCTGAAAACGTAACACCAAAACCACCCGTATGCGTATCCTGAATTGAGATAACCGCATAGATCTCTTTTCTTTTTGCATCCTCTTCGCATCCTACTGGATAATAATGATCCACCACAAAATCAAATGCTTCATTCAATGATTTCACTAATACTCGCTTCATTTGCCATTCTCCCCAATACTCATTTTTCAATAATTTTATTATAACATGCTTTCTGCCCCTTGTCATTGAGTTCGTTGTTCTCTTCAGTCTCAATATATTCATATACGTTCACGTCATTTCCAAGCAAATCCACAAATTCATCGGGAATGGAGGTACAATCCTTCCTTTCTGGCTATTTGCAATAAATTTCGTATTGTAAAACATCAGTTCTGGTGTTACAATATTCTTGAAAGGAAAAATTTTAACGTGCAAAAGATAAAGTGGCTTAATTTCAAATCTATTTATCTATTTAAATTCAAAAAATTCGACTTCAAGCCAATAAAGTACACCCGATAAAATCCAAAATTTGGAAATAATTTCGAAATGGAGAAATTTTATGGGAAACAAAAACAAAAAGCGCCCAAGGAGGACATCGGATATGTGTGAGGCATTGAGAGAGCTTATGAAGGAAGAAATTGAAGAAGAGCTGAAGAAAAATCGTGAGCAAGCAATCCAGCAAGGACTTGCACAAGGACTTCAACAGGGACTTAAGTAAGGGATTGAGCAGGGACTTGAGCAGGGACTTGAACAGGGACTTGAACAGGGACTTAAGCAAGGCATCAAGCAGGGTGTTGAACAAGGTCTTCAGCAAGGCATCAAGCAGGGTGTTGAACAAGGTCTTCAGCAAGGCATCAAGCAAGGTGTTGACCGCGGCCGCATCGAGCAGTTAATTGATCTTGTTAAGCAAAATCTTCTGCCTATTGAAACGGCTGCACAGTGCGCAAAAATGACACTTGACGAATTTAAAGTGGCAATGGAGAAATGAAACGGCTAATAAGGATATATCTGATACATCAATAGCTGTCAATTTCTCATAGCAAAAGAGCGTCCTATCTGACCACAAAAATCAGATAGAACGCTCTTTTCTTAACTTTTTCGGGATGCGCTCACAATGTAGTGGGTGCTGAGACGCGATGCTTTACCCCTGCTGGCTATCCACCTCATGATGAATCTGCAGCTCATACAGCTTCTTGTAGATTCCATTCTGTGCCAGCAGCTCCTGGTGCGTTCCTCGCTCACGAATCTTTCCCTTATGCATAACCATGATACAGTCAGCATGCTGAATCGTAGAAAGACGATGCGCTACCATAATAGTAGTACGCCCTTTCATCAGCTTTTCGAGTGCTTCCTGAATCAAAATCTCCGTTTCGGTATCAATATTCGCGGTTGCCTCATCCATAACGAGAATTGCCGGCTTATGTGCAAGTGTTCTCGCGAAAGAAAGGAGCTGTCTTTCTCCTGCTGAGAATGTAGCACCTCGCTCAGTGACAAGCTCTTTATACTGATGCGGCAGTTTTTCGATAAAATGTGATGCATTGACATACTCGGCGGCAGCTTTGACGTCCTCAAATGGAATATCATCGTGCAAACGAATATTTGATTCAATATCTCCTTCGAAGATAAATACATCCTGTTGCATCTGTCCGATTGCGCTTCTTAACTGCTTTTTGGAGAGCTTTCGGATGTCCACACCATCGATGTAGATATGTCCCTTCTGGATATCATAGTAGCGTCCAATCAGATTCAAAATGGACGACTTTCCTGCTCCGGTCGCACCGACAAAGGCAACCTTCTCTCCCGGCTCGATCACGAAAGAGACATCACGAAGTACATAATTTTCTCCGTCGTATGCAAACCATACATGATCAAACTCGATGCGTCCAAGTACCTTTGGCAGCACAATTGGATTCTCATCCTCCTTTACCTGCGGCTCCTCAGCAAGAATCGTGAAGATCTTCTCAGCAGATGCGATGGAGGACTGCAATGTGGAGAATTGCTCGGCAAGCTCCTGAATAGGATCAAAGAACTGCTGTATATACTGCGAGAAAATATAGAGTGTTCCGATTGAAATTGCTCCGCCTAATACTTCATTGCTTCCGACGCCAAGTACAATCATCAGTGACAACACACTTAAGATGTAGATTAACGGGCGGAAAATCGCAAATACAAGCATTTCACGGTAGTGTGCGCGATACAACTTATAATCCTTGTCCTTAAATTCCTCGAACTTTCGCTCCTCACGTCCGAAAATTTGAATTACACGCATTCCCGAAATATTCTCAGATAAAAAAGTGTTGATGTCAGTCAGCTTCGTACGCACGATACGATATACTTTTCTAGAAATTATACGAAAGACAACTGTGAGTATCACGACAATCGGAAGCAGCACAAAAGAAATCAGTGCCAGTCCGCCATCAAGCGCTAGCATAACTGCTGCCAGTCCGATAATCTTTACGATATTTCGAAATAGTCGCACCAGAATACCTGAGTACATCTCATTTAATGCCTCAACATCGTTTGTCACTCTGGTGACAAGCTTTCCAACAGGTGTCAGATCAAAGAAACGACTACTTAAACTTTGAATATGCACATACAGCTCGCGTCGTATGGTTAGAATAATCTTCTGACCTGTCTTTTGCAAAATCCAGGTCTGGCTGATATTAAAAACAAAACTGATAGCCAACACAATGCCATATTTCCATGCTGTGCTAACAATCACATCATAATTGCCTTGTGCCTCAAAATTATCTATCGCATCTGCAATTAAGATAGGCCGATACAAGTCAAAGCCGGTAAGAGACAACACCAGTACCAGACACAGCACCACCCAGCCTGCATATGGCTTCATATATGAGAGAAGATGCAGCAGTGCATTTCCCTTATAATTACTTTCCAATTTATCATCTGTCATTGAATTCATGTTTGCTGCACCCCCTTACATATCATTTAATTCCTGCTCAAGCTGCTGCTTCTCATAAATCTTTGCGTAGAAGCCGCCCTTGTTTATTAACTCAGCGTGTGTGCCATATTCAGTCAGCTCACCCTCAGTCAGTACCGCGATATGGTCTGCCTTTTGAAGTGTGGATATACGATGTGCGATGATAATCGTTGTTTTACCTTTGCGCAGACGAATCAGATTCTCCAAAATCTGCTCCTCTGTATCGGTGTCTACAGCAGATAGTGAGTCATCCATAATCAAAACAGGTGCATCCTTAAGAAGCGCACGCGCAATAGAACTACGCTGCTTCTGTCCACCGGAAAGAGTCACGCCACGCTCTCCGACAAGTGTCTGGTATCCTTCCGGGAAGTCAACGATATTATCATGGATGCATGCTGCCTCTGCCGCCTCCTTGATATCATCGCGCAGATGCGGATGCTCAGCAATACGATCCTCAAGTCCAAATGCAATATTCTCCTCAAGTGTATCAGAGAACATGAAATTTTCCTGCGGCACATATGCCACATCGCGGTGCAATACATGAAGCGGAATCTCGTCGATTGACCTGCCATCCATAAGAAGCATCCCCTTCTGACAGTCATACACACGAAGTAAAAGATCTGCCAGAGTAGACTTTCCGCTTCCGGTACGTCCAAGCACTGCTAACATTTCGCCCTGCTTAATATGGATATTGACATTCTTTAAGACAGGTTCTTCACCATCCGGATACTGGAATGTCAGATTGCACATCTTGATATCACCATTCAAATGATCGCCATCCTTCTCGATTACCTTATCCACAATATCCGGCTTTTCTTCGAAGATATCCTTGATACGCTTGTAACCTGCTGCCGCCTGGCTGAATGTATTAATACAGTCTCCACAGGCGATCATCGGCCATACAAGCATACCAATATAAGAATTAAAGGCAACAAATTGTCCGATGGATACACTGCCCTCTAATACCATCTTACCTCCGACAACCAGTGTTAAAAGAAGGCTGATTCCAGTAATCAGATCGAGCAGCGGGCCAAATGTACTTCTTAATTTTACAACTGCCAGATTCTTTTCCATGTTGTTCTCGTTTGCTTTCTGGAATTCGTCCAGATCTTTCTTCTCCTGAACAAATGCCTTTAACACGCGGATACCAGAAATACTCTCCTGTACCTTATCAGACAAAAAAGAAAATGCCTCCTGGCGGGCGGTCTGACGCTTTTTCATATGAATACCAAAGAAATAGCAGCCAATCGCAACAAGTATCATTGGAATAAATGCAAGTATCGTCAAACGCAGGTCAACATAAACAATCATCTTAATGATAACCATAAGTGACATGATAACTGCATCAAATGTCGTAATGACTGCCATACCGACTGCCACACGCACTGCCTCAAGATCATTTGTAAAATGTGCCATCAAATCTCCTGTCTTATGCTCATTGAAATAACGAGCAGACAGCGTCTCGATATGACCAAACATGTCATTTCTAAGACGATATTCAATTTTTCTGGATGCACCAAAAATACAATAACGCCATCCAAAACGGCCAAACATCATAATCAGTCCGGCACTCAATATCTTAATGAGTATCGTCAATACGCCGCTCTTCGTCAGCGCATTGTTTGTCAATCCGTCAATGATATCACCAATAAACTGCGGGATATAAATACTTGCCAGATCAACCAAAAGCAGGATACAAATGCCTACAATGTACCACCACTTATACTCATACAGATAGTTTTTCAGTGAAAACTTCTTCTGTTTTTCCATTGCACTTCCTCTTTATTTTTATTAATGATGTGAGACAAAAAGTATTCAGCCCCGATATGTATCAACTGAATTGAAAATGTGCTTTACCGTCTCATAGGACAGCTTCGGTCTTCTGTACTCGTCCACGATACCCTTATTATTCATAGTTCTCGGACGGGTACTCCACCAATCATTTGTTACGCGCACATCACAGAACTGCCAAATATATACACCCGAGCAATCACCATATGACAAAATTGCATTTAACTGTTCCTCAAGTGCCTGCACCTGATACTCCTCGGACCATTTTACCTTGGCTGGTGTGCGATAACCATAGATAGCGCCCGCACCCACCTCGGTAATCAAAAATGGCTTTCCTGCCCCTTTAGTTGTCTGAATCCACTTATACAGATCATCCAGATAATCGGCAACAGGTGTGTTGTGATACCATTTCGGATAAATATTGTAAGAAACAATATCAACCAGATCAAAGCAGATGTCTGTCTTAAAGCGACAGCTTGAGAATGAATGAGGACGGCTCGGATCAAGACTCTTGATTAATTCAAACTGCGCCTTATAACATGATTTTCCGTACTCAGTATCACTCGCACATTCATTTAAAATACCCCAAATATAGATGGACGGATGATTGTAGTGAGCTGCGATCATCTCGCGGATGCAATCCTCACACTGACGCTCAAAGTTTGGATTTCTCATCTGTGCTTCGCTTAATCCTCTCGCATGATTTTCCTCCCACACTAAAATACCAAGTTCATCGCACAGATCAAGGAACAGTTCGTCATTTGGATAATGAGATGTACGAATAGAATTTGCTCCACAATCACGCGCCAGCTGCAAATCCTGCATAATCGCAGATAATGGCAGCGCACAGCCAAATTGCGGATGATCTTCGTGGCGGCAGAATCCTTTAATGTGAAGCTTTCTTCCATTTAAAAGGATATCCTTACCTTGCACCTTTACCTCGCGGAATCCCACGCGGTCAATCAGATCATCAATTACTGTGCCATTTGTATCGAAAAGCTGTGCCGTCAATGTGTAAAGAGTCGGATGCTCCGGTGCCCAGGCTATTACATTCTCGCACACGATCAGATTGCTCTTTAGCACGATCTCATTTGCTGCGGCAGAGCTTTCTGTACTGCCGTTTTTCACATTACTATTTTCTGCATTAGCATTTTCTTTGCTGCAATTTTTTGTACTGCAGCTTTCTGTATACAATACCATTTGGGCTGTGGTATTGCCCCCCTTTAATGAAACGCTCACACTGCCATTCCATGGCTCATTGTTAAGCGATGCAATCACAATTTCAACCTGTGCATGCCAACTTCCATCCTTATAGACCGGTGTAAAGTGCATTTGCTTAATATAATGCTTAGGCAGCTGTTCCAACATAACACCTCTTGAAATACCACCGTAGCTCTGATAATCATTTTCCACGTGAAGCGCAGATGCCTCTGAAAATGAGTTATCCACAAGAACACTCAATTTATGCTCACCAGTGGCAAGATCAGTCAAAACTGCCTCAAATGGTGTAAATGCATTGTAATGCTCAGCCACTACCTTTCCATCCACACTGACCTTTGCTGTATGGCTGACGCCTTTAAAAACAAGACGCACATCACCGCCAGCCTCAAAATTACGCTCATATACCCCTTGTCCTCTGTATGCTTCAAAACCCGGATAGGTTTCCCAGCAGGACGGTACAGTTACTTTCTGAACAGGTGATGCTATTTTTTCTGTCACCTGACTAAAATCCCACAGGGATGATGACAACTCAGTTGTCTTTCTCACCTGATGTTCTTCAAACAGACGTATCATTTTCAAAAAACTCCTCCTTTTTTCTTCAATTCGTGTTTGCCAATTTGCCATTGAGCTAACATGCATGCCTTTTATTTTAAACCATATACAAAAGAATAACAATGGAGATTTCCATTTTTTTGTATATAAGCTACTGCTTATAAGATGCTTACAAAACTCACTTCTGCAAAAAGAAGGATGCCCCAACGGCATCCCGACCGAAAACAGTTGCATCTCCATCCTGTTTTGTGTATCATAAATCTATAGCAATTACGCAAAATTACTATGAAGTCTCCACGCCCATGCGGTGCATCGCTCCTATGGACGTGGTACTCTGCCAGATTTGATAGACTCGCCTGGCCACGCCTCTGCCTGATTGGGCGAAAGTCAAGCGGATATTCGCAATCCATTTCGCTACTTGATTTGGTTAAAAAATTATTGTAATTATTAAAAGAAAGATTAAGGGAGAAAAAACATGAAACAGTATATTGATTACATCATGGAACAACTTGAAAAGCTGATGGCAATCGACAGCCCATCCGGTTTTACTGAAAAAGTGACTGACTATCTGTTAGAGGAGTATGCTCGTCTTGGCTACAGTGCAAAGCGCACCGTTAAGGGCGGCGTAGTTGCAGAGATTGGCGGTGAGGGTGATCCGATTCTTGTAATGGCTCATGTTGATACACTCGGTGCCGTTGTCGCAGAGATTAAGGGAAATGGTCGCTTACGCCTGTCCCCGGTCGGTGGCTTTAATGCAAACAACGCTGAAGCACACAACTGCCGCGTTTACACCTACGATGGTCAGATTTACGATGGAACCATTCAGTTAGAGGATGCTTCTCTTCACGTAAATAAGGAATATTCTACAACACAGCGTACTTTCCAGTCTGTTGAAGTTGTTCTGGATGAGCCTGTCACCTCCAAGGATGATGTAAAGGCACTCGGCATCACAAACGGCTGCTTTGTCTGTGCAGACCCAAATCTTGTTGTCACCAACTCCGGCTACATCAAGAGCCGTTTTCTCGATGACAAGTTAAGCGCTGCTATCTTACTTGGCTATGCAAAATATATCAGTGAAAACAACATCACACCGCTTCGCAAGGTTTATCAGCATATGACTGTATTCGAGGAGGTTGGTCACGGCGCATGTGCTTCCATCCCGGAGGATGTCACCGAACTTCTTTCTGTTGATATGGGCTGCGTGGGAAATGGCCTTGAGTGTACCGAACGCCAGGTATCCATCTGCGCAAAGGACGGCCACGGTCCTTACAACTATCAGGTAACAACTGGTCTTGTCGCTGCTGCAAAGAAAGTTGATGTAGACTACGCCGTTGACATCTACCCATTCTATGGCTCCGATGCTGATGCTGCTCTCAGTGCTGGAAAAGATGCCCGCCACGGTCTGATCGGTGCCGGTGTTTACGCTTCCCACGGATATGAACGTTCCCACAAGGATGGCGTCGTAAACACCTTCCGTCTACTGTGTTCCTACTTAAACGGTGACGCACCAAAAATGAACTAAAAAATGATTATCGAGTAGGGGGAGATTTGCTCTCCCCTCTCACACCACCATTTCACCAGTCCGAAGTATACAAAACTCTTTTTTGATGCCGGTTCAAGAATCAGTATGGATCATCGCGGCAGAGCCTATGACAATATCTTCGTAGAACGATTATGGCGAACAGTAAAATATGAGGATGTTTATCCACACGCCTACAAGACACCAAGGGAGTCTCGCATCGGCATAAACAGCTTTCTTACTTACTATAATCATGACCGGCTGTTGTGGTAAATTATAGTGGTAACAACCCGACCTAATAAGATATAATCTTAGGAGGAAATGAGGTATGACACAAATGAATC
>CAVCPW010000105.1:0-9834 GCA_963604075.1 Anaerovoracaceae bacterium
GTACATAACGCATACTCACGCCAGGAAGCTGCTCAAATACATCAAAATCAGTATAATTTGACATACGTGGAAGGCGAATTACTGCCAAATCAATCAATCCCTTCTGGCTGTGCTCCAGCTTTTCGCTCAAGCTGTCCTCCTCCTCGATTGCAACCTTCATATACGGAATTACACCTGCCACTGGAACATGACCACGCTCCTCTAGCATCACAATGCCCGGATCCAGAATGGTTTTATCACCGCGAAACTTATTGATAATCAGCCCCTTTACCAGCTCTTTTTCATCCGGCTCCAGAAGCATCAGCGTACCAAGAAGCTGCGCAAATACACCGCCCCTGTCAATATCACCTGCCAGAAGTACCGGTGCACCGACAAGCTTTGCCAGTCCCATATTGACGATATCATCTGCCTTGAGGTTGATCTCCGCCGGGCTTCCTGCACCTTCGATTACGATAATATCCGCCTGCTCCTCTAGCTTTTGAAACGCATGAATGATATCTGGAATCAATTGCTTTTTGTATGTGAAATATTTTCTTGCCGGCATATTGGAGACCGGCTTTCCATTTACAATGACCTGTGAACCCATATCACTGACCGGTTTTAATAGAATCGGATTCATATATACGGATGGTTCAACACCTGCTGCTCTGGCCTGTACGACCTGCGCGCGCCCCATCTCAAAGCCATCTTTTGTGATAAAGGAGTTTAATGCCATGTTCTGTGATTTAAACGGTGCCACCCGGTAGCCGTCCTGTTTGAAGATACGGCAAAGTCCTGCTGCAAGCAGACTTTTTCCCGCGTTCGACATTGTCCCCTGAATCATGATTACTTTTGACATGCATTTTCCTCCGTTTTGCGTTTTCTATTTAAATAAATAATTTACACTCAATATGTGCTATTGTAACGCATTCAAAAAACAATTACAAGTAAAAGGCACAAAAATACCACCCAACGAACTGTCAGATGGTATGATACTCAATATCCTGTTCTTCCTTCCGAATACCCATATTGAATATAATGTTTATAATACAAAGGCCAATCATCCCTAAATGTTGTATTCAAATCCTTATACTTTCAATCATTATCACGAAATCGACGCCAGTTAATGAGCATTCCCATAAATTATAATAAGGGCAGACCCAAACTCAAGTCTGCCCTTATTCAAGCGGATATTCGCAATCCGCTTCGCTACTTGCTCTGTCGCATTCCTTTTCAGGATGCCACACACCTTACTCGAGGTTGGTATATCCCATCAGGCTCTCATCTACAGCCCTCGCTGCTTCTCTGCCCTCACGAATCGCCCACACAACAAGCGACTGTCCACGGTGCATGTCACCTGCGGTAAATACTCCCGGCTCAGATGTCTCATAGGAATCCGGTGCGGTCTTTACATTTGTTCTTGGTGTCAGCTCAACCCCAAAGGCATCTGACACATAACTCTGGCAGCCCAAGAAACCTGCTGCAATGAGTACCAGTTCGGCCTCAAGTTCAAACTCGCTGCCCTCAACCGGAACCATCATCATACGACCGGTCGTCTCATCCTTCTTAGACTCAAGCTTTACACAAATCAGCCCGCAAAGCTTTCCGTCTGCATCCTTTACAAACTCCTTCACGGTTGTCTTATAGATACGCGGATCAGAGCCGAATACAGCGATCGCCTCTTCCTGACCGTAATCAGTCTTGCAGACTCTCGGCCACTGCGGCCACGGATTATTAGCGGCACGAGTCAGTGGTGGCTGCGGCATCATCTCCAACTGAGTAACAGATGCACATCCCTGGCGAATTGCAGTTCCGACGCAGTCATTTCCCGTATCGCCACCTCCGATGACAACGACATGCTTATCCTTTGCGGAGATATAATTTCCATCTGCCAGATTAGAATCCAGCAAGCTCTTTGTCGTGCGTGAAAGGTAATCGACTGCAAAATAAATACCCTCTGCATCTCTTCCCTCTGCCTGAATATCTCTTGGATTGGATGCTCCGCATGCCAAAATCACGCTGTCATACTGTGATTTCAAATCCTCTGCGCTAATATCCTTTCCGACATTTACACCAGTCAGAAAATGAATGCCCTCTGCCTTCATTAGCTCAACTCGTCTCTGTACAAAACGCTTCTCAAGCTTCATGTTTGGAATACCATACATAAGCAATCCGCCTGGGCGGTCAGAACGTTCGTATACAGTAACATCATGACCACGCTTGTTCAACCAATAAGCGGCAGACAAGCCTGAAGGACCAGAACCTACCACAGCCACACGTTTTCCTGTGCGTGTCTGAGGTGGATTTGGCTTCATATAACCATTTTCGTAAGCATGCTCGATAATACACAGCTCATTTGCCTTTGTTGTGACAGGCTTTCCATTTATATTACAGGTGCAGGCAGCCTCGCACAGTGCCGGACAAACTCTTCCCGTAAATTCCGGGAAGCAATTTGTCTTTGTAAGGCGGTTAAATGCCTGATTCATATTTCCTGTGTATAAAAGATCATTCCACTCTGGAACCAGGTTGTTGAGCGGGCAGCCACTTGCCATACCCGCAATCATCTTACCATACTGACAGAACGGTACACCGCAGTCCATACATCTAGCCGCCTGTCTGCGTCTCTCCCAATCCGGCAGTTCTTCGTGAAATTCGTTATAATTCTGGATTCTTACCTTTGGTGAAGAAGCCGGGGCATCTTCTCTGGCATATTCCATAAATCCTGTTGGCTTTCCCATTGTCTTCTCCTCCTTTATTTTCTTCCGGCATTTGCATAGAATGCCTCAATCTGTGCCTGCTCGCTGCTTAAGCCTTTCTCTTCCATCTGAACAATGGCATTGAGCATACGCTTGTAATCATTCGGAATAACTTTCTTAAACTTCGGCAGATACTCGGAGAAGTGTTCCAGGATGTGCTTTCCTCTTGCAGAGCCTGTCGTCTCAACATGCTCTGTGATCATCTCCTTTAATTCCTGTACATCATACTTGTTGCTAAGTTCCTCGATGCCAATAAGCGCCTTGTTCAGTCTCGTATACAGATCATTATGTTCGTCAAGCACATATGCAATACCACCACTCATACCAGCTGCAAAATTCTTACCTGTTGGTCCAAGGATAGCAACACGTCCACCTGTCATGTACTCACAGCCATGATCGCCAACACCCTCGACAACAGCAATCGCACCTGAGTTACGTACTGCAAAACGCTCGCCTGCGATACCCTCGATAAATGCCTTACCACTTGTAGCACCATACAGCGCAACATTTCCGATGATGATATTTTCATCTGGCTTGAAGGCTGCCTTCTTTGGTGGATATACAACTAATTTACCACCGGAAAGACCCTTGCCAAAATAGTCGTTGCTGTCGCCCTCAAGTGTCAATGTAAGACCCTTTGGAATGAAGGCACCAAAACTCTGACCACCACTTCCCTGTGCATGGACAGTAATGGTATCCTCCGGCAGTCCGTCCGGGTGCAATCTGGTAATCTCGGCACCAAGCTGTGTACCAAATGCACGGTCTACGTTACCTACGTTGATATCAATCGTTTTTGCATGACCGCTCTTTACAGACGGCATCAGCTTCTTAATCAAAACACTCTTATCAAGTGTCTTCTCTAATTCAAAGTTATAAACATTTTTGTGATCATAACCTGCTACAGAAACATCACTGTATGGATTTTCAAGAATGCGGTGCAGATCAACCTCGTTTGCTCTTGCGTTTGCAAAATCCTTTCTCTGATACAGAAGATCTGTACGACCAATCAGCTCATCGACAGTGCGCACACCGAGCTTTGCCATATACTCGCGCATCTCCTGTGCAACAAAGTGCATGAAGTTGATGACATACTCCGGCTTTCCACGGAAATTCTTTCTAAGCTCCGGATTCTGTGTTGCAACGCCGACCGGACAGGTATCAAGGTTGCAAACACGCATCATGACACAGCCCATTGTAACAAGCGGTGCTGTTGCAAATCCATACTCTTCTGCACCGAGAAGTGCTGCGACAATAACATCATGACCATTCATCAATTTTCCATCAGTCTCGAGGATAACTCGGTCACGCAGTCCATTCATGATCAATGACTGATGAGTCTCTGCTACACCAAGTTCCCATGGAAGACCTGCATCATGAATAGAGTTTCTCGGTGCGGCACCTGTTCCACCATCATAACCGGATACCAGAATAACCTGCGCGCCAGCCTTTGCAACACCAGCTGCAACGGTTCCTACACCTGCCTCTGATACAAGCTTAACAGAAATTCTTGCCTGATCGTTTGCATTCTTCAAGTCATAAATTAACTGCGCCAGATCCTCGATAGAATAGATATCATGATGAGGCGGCGGTGAAATCAATGCTACACCCGGTGTCGAATGTCTTGTCTTTGCGATCCACGGATATACCTTTCCTGCCGGAAGATGGCCGCCCTCGCCTGGCTTTGCACCCTGTGCCATTTTAATCTGAATCTCTTTTGCACTTGTTAAGTAACGGCTAGTAACACCGAAACGACCTGATGCAACCTGCTTAATTGCAGAGGAGCGGTTCAGTCCATCCTTGCCAATGGTAAGACGCTCTAGTGCCTCACCACCCTCGCCACTGTTGCTCTTTCCATGAAGAGTGTTCATTGCGATTGCCAGTGTTTCATGTGCCTCCTGAGAAATAGAACCATAGGACATTGCACCCGTTTTAAAACGCTTTACAATGCTGTCAACACTCTCCACCTCCTCGATCGGTACACCACCGTCCTCCGGATACTTAAATTCCATCAGGCTACGAAGGCTCATCGGGTTCTTCTCATCACGAAGGCTCTCGGAATACTTCTTAAACAGCTCATAATTTCCTGTTCTGGTTGCTTCCTGAAGCATATGAATCGTAAGCGGGTTATACAGATGCTCTTCCTTGCTGCTTCGCTCCTTATGTGCACCAACGCTGTCAAGTGTCAGATCAACACCAAGTCCAAGGGGATCAAATGCGGTTGCATGCCAACTTTCGATATCATCCTCGATATCCTTTAAGCTGATTCCCTCGATACGGGAAACGGTTCCCGGAAAATACTTATCTACCAGATCCTTGTCCAGACCGATTGCTTCGAAAATCTTGGAGCTGATATAGGACTGAATTGTGGAAATACCCATCTTTGCGGCAATCTTTACAATACCATTTAAGATAGCCTTGTTGTAATCGTCGATTGCGGCATATGGATCCTTGTCAAGCATATGGCTGGAAACAAGGTACTTAATGCCCTCATGCGCCAGATATGGGTTAATTGCACTTGCACCAAATCCAAGAAGTGTAGCAAAATGATGAACTTCTCTCGGCTCACCTGTCTCTAAAATGACAGACATAGATGTACGCTGTTTCGTCACAACTAAGTGGTGATTCAATGCTGATACAGCAAGCAATGACGGAATTGCAATGTGATTCTCATCAACACCACGGTCAGAAAGGATAATGATGTTTGCACCGTTGTGATGTGCACGGTCAACATCGATAAACAGACGGTCAATTGCTTTATTTAAAGAAGTGCTGCGATAGTAAGTAATCGGAACAGTCGCTACCTTGAAGCCCTCAATATTCATATTGCGGATCTTTAACAAATCGGTATCTGTTAAAATAGGATCGTTGATGCGAAGAATCTTACAGTTTTCCGGTGTATCCTTTAAGATATTTCCGGCACAGCCAATGTACAGGTTGGTTGATGTTACTATCTCCTCACGAATGGAGTCAATCGGCGGGTTTGTTACCTGGGCAAAGCGCTGCTTAAAATATGAAAACAGTGGCTGATGCTGCTTGGAAAGTACCGCTAATGGTGTATCGTGACCCATTGCTGCAGTAGGCTCAGTTCCGGTCTTTGCCATCGGAAGGATGATTGTTCGAAGCTGCTCAAAGGTATATCCAAAGTTTTTCATCAGGCGAAGCATCTCTTCTTCGGTAAACTCAGGTACACGCACGTTTGGAATCTTTAAATCGTGCAGCTGAACCATGTTGTAATCAAGCCACTCACCATACGGCTGGCGTGCTGCATAATAGTCCTTGAGTTCCTCATCGTCAATCACACGACCTTTTACTGTATCTACCAAAAGCATACGGCCCGGACGAAGACGCTCTTTTTTTACAATGATAGACGGATCTATGTCAAGCGTACCCATCTCTGATGTTAAGATCATTCGATCATCTGATGTAATGATGTAACGGCTCGGACGAAGACCGTTTCGGTCTAAGACAGCACCAAGCTGATCTCCATCTGAAAATACGATAGCTGCAGGACCATCCCATGGCTCCATCATAGTTGCATAATATTGATAAAAATCCTTCTTTTTCTGGGACATAGACTTGTCGTTGACCCATGGCTCCGGGATAAGTATCATAACAGCAAGCGCCATTGGCATACCGCTCATGATCAAAAACTCAAGCACGTTGTCCATCATCGCAGAATCAGAACCGGAATCATCGACAACCGGAAGTACCTTGGCGATCTCATTTTTAAGTTCCTCAGACTCCATCTTCTCCTCACGAGCTAACATCTTATCGACATTGCCGCGAATGGTGTTAATCTCACCATTATGTACCATATAACGGTTCGGATGAGCACGCTGCCAACTCGGATTTGTGTTCGTTGAGAAACGTGAATGAACAAGTGCAATCGCTGAAACATAATTTTCGTCCTGCAGATCATTGTAGAAATTGCGAAGCTGTCCGACAAGAAACATTCCCTTATAAACAATTGTTCTGCTAGAAAGAGAAACAACATATGTATTATCATTAGACTGCTCAAAAATACGGCGGATAACATAGAGCTTACGGTCAAATGCAAGACCCTTTGCCACACGCGATGGACGTCTTAAGAAGCACTGCATGATGCAAGGCATACAATCGAGCGCCTTAGTTCCCAGGATACCCGGTGTTACCGGAACCTTTCTCCATCCAAATACCTTTACGCCTTCCTTCTTTGCAATGATCTCAAACATCTTCATTGACATGCGGCGGTCAGTCTCATTCTGTGGTAGGAAAAACATACCGATACCATAATCGCGCTCACCACCGATGTCATATCCAAGTTCCTTACAGACATTTGAAAAAAATGGATGGGAAATCTGAAGCAGAATGCCGACACCATCTCCTGTCTTGCCCTCCGCATCTTTTCCGGCGCGGTGCTCTAAGTTTTCTACAATCTTTAACGCATCCTCTACTGTCTGATGCGTCTTGGTTCCCTTAATATTGACAATTGCACCAATACCGCAGTTGTCATGCTCAAAACTGGGATCATACAGACCTTCTGTACTTCCCCACGGCGTTTTGCTAGTCTGTTCCATGCTGGTCCTCCTGTTTTTTTCCAAAGAAAGCCAGAGAGGTACTCTGCGCCTTTGCAGTCTCGCCCTCTCTGGCCCTTTCTTCCTTTGTTTGAGTCATACTATACCGCAAATTGGTAAAATTGTAAAGAAAGACTTTTCAACAAATTTTCAGATAATTTTACTTTCTTTTGTAGGTACACGGTTTTACATTAATTTTTTAAATTAAATTGCCATATTTTGCATTTTTATTTTGTTTATAATCTTAAATTTTTATTTGAAATTTATGGTATTTTCTAATGAAAGTGTTGTTTTTACTCATTTTGCTGTTTCAAGTTGACAAAATGGTGTTTCTCATCTATTATCTTATTAGATAGTTTCAACAAAATTGTGCCTCAGTGGACTATCTCGAAGAATTGTGATTGAATTTTAACAAAATCCAAGTGAAAATTTAACACTCAGGCGGACATTATGATAAAATTTGAGCATAGCTTCGCTAAACGGCACAGGAAAGGTTATAAAAAAATGAAAATTGCTTTAATCAATGAAAACAGCCAGGCTGCAAAGAATAGCCTGATTGAGTCTGTTTTAAAGGAAGTTGTTGAACCGATGGGACATGAGGTAGTAAATTACGGAATGTATGCTGCTGACGATGAGGCTCAGCTGACCTACGTACAGGTTGGTCTTCTGACTGCAATTCTGTTAAACAGCGGTGCTGCTGATTTCGTTATCACTGGATGCGGTACTGGCGAGGGCGCTATGTTAGCATGCAATTCCTTCCCGGGTGTTCTGTGCGGACATGTTGTTGATCCGTCTGATGCTTACATGTTCTCCCAGATCAATGCTGGTAATGCAGCTGCTTTCCCATTTGCAAAGGGCTTTGGATGGGGCGCTGAGCTGAACTTAAAGTATTGCTTTGAGAAGCTGTTCTGCACCGAGCCAGGTGGCGGATATCCGCCGGAAAGAGTTGTTCCGGAGCAGCGCAATAAGAAGATCCTGGATGGTGTAAAGAAGATCACTCATACCGATATGATGACCATCTTACAGAACATTGATCAGGATTTCTTAAAGGCTACTGTAAGCGGTGCAAAGTTCAAGGAGTTATTCTTTGACAGCTGCAAGTGCCCAGAGATCAAGGCTTACATCGAAAAGGTTCTGGCTTAAGGACGCTACCCAGTAAAATACGAAACGCCCACTCGGTGAAGTGACTTTGCCAAGTATCCATGCGTAATCCGTAAGACTTGTAAAAATGAACATAAAAAAGGCCGGCAGCGATGTCGGTCTTTTTTTATTTATGTAGTTTCTATTTTTTTCTTCAGGAAGCGAAGCAATCCGCCATTTTTAATCAATTCTTTTTCGCGTTCACTTAGATCGGCTTTTACCTGAAATTCAAAGCCCTTTGTCTTATTAACGACATGAACGATCCCTTCATCAATCTGCGACCTTATATCACAAATTTCTAGCTCATCCAGCAAATCAGTCTTATCATAATCGCTTCTATCGGTAAATAAAAGCGGCAAAATTCCATGATTGATCAGATTGCCCCGGTGGATTCGTGCTATGCTCTGCGCGATGACGCATGTAACGCCCAAATACATTGGATTAATGGCTGCATGTTCTCGTGAAGAACCCTGTCCGTAATTTTCTCCTGCAATGATAATACTCTTTCCCATTGCTTTTGCCCGTGCGGCAAACTCTGGATCATAGCGATGATAACAATATTGAGACATTAAAGGAATGTTAGAGCGCATACTGGAAAATTCAGCACTGGCCGGTGTAATATCATCGGTGGAAATATTATCAGTTCCCTTCAAGGACACTTGTGCCTGCAATATTTCCGGCAAAAGATCTGGAACCGGCAAAAATTTGATATTCGGTCCACGAACAATCACCTGTTTTTTCGCTTCGACCTGATCAAGAGGCGGCATCAACATGGAATCGTCCATAATGTAGGTCTGTGGCTCATGAACCTCTTCTAATATAGAGATTTCATCACCCATGATTTCGGCTGCATCGGCAAAAGTACCCTTTATTGCAATTGCTGCTGCGCTCTCTGGGCTGACTAGGAAAATTCTTGCATTCGGATTTCCTGCACGACCCTTAAAATTGCGATTTGATGTGCGCACTGAAATTCCATTTGTTGGAGGCGTTTGCCCAATTGCACAGCACGGTCCGCAGGAAATTTCAAGCAAGCGCACACCTGCCGCCACTAACATATCCAGATAACCGTCCCGAAGCAATTCCCGATAGGTCTGTCTTGATGCGATGCCACAGACACAGCTGACATTTTCGTTTACATGATGTCCCTTAAAAACAAGTGCCGCCTTCGCCAAATCAGCATAGCTGGCATTTGTGCAGCTGCCAATAAATACCTGCTGTACCGGCTCACGCTCCACATCCTTAAGCAATCTGACATGATCTGGCTGATTGGGACAGGCAGCAAGCGGCTCTAATTCATCGAGATTAATCACAATTTCCTGTGCATATTCGGCATCCGAATCTGCCCTAAGCTCTCGATAATCATTCTCTCTTCCCTGTGCTTTCAAAAATTGATACACTTGCTCGTC
>CAVCPW010000106.1:0-7895 GCA_963604075.1 Anaerovoracaceae bacterium
TCAAATCACACGGATTCAGGTCAATCCTATAGTCCGGTAGATTGGGAAAGTATTAGTTAATCAAAAGCATACGGCTGCTAAATGGCCGTTTGTTTTTTTTGAACTCTGGTTAGCTAAAGCTAACCAAAAATATAATACTAAAACCCATTAAAGGAGGAACGAAAGGTGAAAAAAACAAGGATACTTACAATTTTATGTTTTTAAAGCAGGCAATTTTTGAATGGAGAGAAAAATAAAATGAAATGGCTGATAATAGTTCTGTTTTGGTTTTTGTATTGGGGAATATGTTTCCTCTGCACAGGTACGGATAAGAAAAATCTTGCTGGATTACGTTCTTATCCAGATGAGGTGCAGGCTCGTGTTCGAGAGAAACTTCCAAATATCGCTCCGAAGGATAAATCAATTCCATCGATTCTGCTTGGTAATCTTGTTCTGTTTACCGTTGTATTTTCGATAATCGGACTGATTTTTAAGGATATCTTTCCGCATTTTGGTATTTTTTCATCCTCGGTGAGGGACTAGGTCTATTTGACCTTCTGGTCATTGATTTGCTATGGTGGAGAAATACAAAGCGTATCATGTTTTCTTTTCTGCCGGAGAAAAAATCCTACCAGAATCCCGAGAAACATATTGGCTCCTTTGTGCGCGGTATTCCGCTGTTTGCAGTAATCGCGGCACTTTCGGCACTGATTGTGTCGCTACTTTAAAATGTATAATTGAAAAAAGAAGTATCTGTGCAGGCACGAGATAATTTACGGTTGACATAGCACATTGGAAAAATGTATAATATTTGGCGTAGTTTATATATGGATATTAAAAGGAGCATTTTATGGCATTAGTAAAGAAGCCTGTTACAGGTATGAAAGATATTCAGCCGGCAGAGATGCAGATCCGTGATTACGTGATCGGGCTGATTAAGGAAACTTACAAGGGATTTGGTTTTACGCCGATTGAGACACCGTGTGTTGAGAATATTGCAAATTTAAGCAACAAGCAGGGTGGAGAGAATGAGAAGCTGATCTTTAAGATTTTAAAACGCGGCGAGAAATTGAATTTGGAGACAGCACAGACTGAGGCTGATCTGGTAGACAGTGGTCTTCGCTATGATTTGACCGTCCCGCTGTCAAGATATTATTCAAACAATGCAGCAAATCTGCCGAAGCCATTTAAGGCATTGCAGATTGGACCTGTATGGCGTGCAGACCGTCCGCAGAAGGGTCGCTTCAGACAGTTCTATCAGTGTGATATTGATATTCTTGGTGATCCGACAAACTTGGCAGAGATCGAGCTGATTCTGGCAACTACGACATTGCTTGGAAAGATTGGATTTAAGGGCTTTACTGTACATATCAATGACCGTCGTATCTTAAAGGGTATGGCAAAGTACAGTGGCTTTGAGGAAGCACAGTACGATGAGGTATTTATCATTCTGGACAAGATGGACAAAATCGGTCTGGACGGTGTGGCAGCAGAGTTAGAATCAAATGGTTTTGCAAAGGGAGCAATTGATCGTTACATGAGCCTGTTTAACGGATTAAACGAGGCTGAGAATGGCATTGCTTATCTGGCAGAGACACTTGGCGACTGCCTTGAGGGTGGCGCAGCAGAGAACTTACAGCAGATCTGCGAGGCTGTAAGTGCAACCACACAGGCAAGCTTTAAGCTTCAGTTTGATCCGACTCTGGTACGTGGTATGTCTTATTACACCGGAACGATCTTTGAGATCGGTGTAGATGGCTTCCCAGGTTCCATCGCAGGCGGTGGACGCTATGACAAGATGGTTGGCAAGTTCACTGGAATGGAGACTCCGGCATGTGGTTTTTCCATCGGATTTGAACGTATTGTAACCATCCTCTTAGATGAAGGCTTTACTGTTCCGGGCAGCAAGGAAAAGATTGCATATCTGGTAGAAAAGGGTGTTGACGGCAAGGTGCTTGGCTCTGTTTTACAGGAGGCAATGGCTGGTCGCGCAGAAGGAAAGCAGATTTTAGTTGCATGGATGAACAAGAATAAGAAGTTCCAGAAGGAGCAGCTGACTGCAGAGGGCTATAGCGAGTTTAAGGAGTTCTATCGCGAAGCATTGAAGTAAAATGCGCAAATGGAGGTCATAGCAATGAAGAGACGCGTATTGTTAAAAAAAGGAACGGTATATCTGCTTTCGCTTGGTGTTATGCAGATGTCAGCAGCTCCGGCGATGGCGCAGGAAATAGTCGTAGAAAATAATGAAACAGAATATGCTGTAGACACTTTAACGGAATCCGTATCATCCATTATAGAAACTACAACAGAAAATCAAACAGTTGAGACATCAGAAACGGCAGGGCAGGCAACCGAAAGCGAGCAAACACAGCCACAGGAATCTGCAGCGGCTTCAGTAACAGAGGAAACATCAGTACCTACGCAAGAAGAAGCAGTACCGCAGACGGAAAGTGCAGTGGAAAGTGAAACACAGCCAGTTGAGACAGTTGAGGAGACTCAGACAGAATCAGAGGAAGAGACATCAGAAGAATTAAGCAGTGAGGAAGAGTCTACAGAAGAAATTTTTGGAGAAGGAATCGAAGAGGCTTATTATTCTAAGGCATATTTGACTTCAGATGCACAGATTTATACCGGATATAAGGAAGGTGCATCGGCATTCACTTCATTGTCATCGGGTTATTCTGTTTATGTGACAGGCGTTGTCCTGTTTGATGATGAACCAGTCTGGGCTAGAATCATATTTGATGTCGATGATTATAGCAGTGAGGGATATATCCGGATGGACGCTCTTGAGTTTGATGCGAGCGGAGATATTATGGTGGCTGATTCAGCTGGCATAGACAGCTTTCCGGCAGATTATCAGTCAGCATTGAGTGCACTTCAGCAGGCACATCCAAATTGGATTTTTAAGCCAATCTATGTTGGGGATACATTTTCTTATGCAGTTAGTCAGCAGATGGATACACCGGCAAGAGCACTTGTGACCATGAGCTACAATGAAGGATATCGATCATTGCTTGACAGAGATTATAACTGGCAGACTAATACATGGACTCAGTGGGAACCGAATTGGGCAGGAGCATCGGAGGAAACAGTACGTTATTATATGGATCCGAGGAATTTCCTGAATGAGAATGATATTTTTATGTTTGAGTCATTGTCATATGAATCATATCAGAGTCAGTCTACTGTAGAGGCAGCACTTTCTGGTACTTTTATGGCCAATGCAACTGTTCCGGGAACCAGTTACACGTATTCATGGCTGTTTTGCTGGATTGGAGAAAAATATAACATCAATCCGGTAGCGCTGGCCAGTCGTGTCAGACAGGAGCAGGGAGCCGGAACATCGGATATGATTTCAGGTACCTATTCGGGTTATGAGGGACTGTACAACTATTTTAATATTAAGGCAACCGGCTCTACCAGAGACGAGATTTTACAGAATGGTCTGAAAGAGGCACAGGTAGGTTCGACTATGACACTTCCGGACGGGACGGTGTCATCCGGTGCATGGGATACGCCAGAGAAGGCATTGATTGGTGGAGCACTGAAGTTTGCAAACCAGTATATTCTGCGAAATCAGAATACGTTGTATGCACAGAAGTTTGACTATGATGGACAATACAATGGCAAGTACTGGCATCAGTATATGACCAATATTATGGCACCATATTCAGAAGGAGGTCAGGTGAGACGCTCCTACAGTACAGCTGGCCAGCTTGAGAATAGCTTTGTATTCTTGATTCCGGTTTATGAGGAGCGCCCGGCTTCTTCACCAAAGCCGACAGAACATAAAAATCAGAATACATGCCTGAATTCACTGACGGTGAATGACCAAGAAGTAATCCAGACATTTGACAAGGATAAAAAAGATTTTTATTATAATGTTGGAAGCAGCACTATTTATGCAAATGTTCAGGTAAAAACGTCTGCAACAACATCTTCCGCGTCTTTTTCAAATATTGGAACGATATCTCATAAAGTGGAAACAACGAAGATAACAGTAACAGCAGAGGATGGTTCAACATCAGAATATCGCTTGATTATTGGTTGTGGAGTCGAGATTGAAGAGGGCTTCTTTGACGGCTTTGATGTGGACGCTTACCGTAAGCGTTACCCACAGCTGAATGAACAGTATGGAGATGATATTGATGCGTATTATGAGCATTATCTTCTGACAGGAAAGGCTGCCGGTTTGGATGGTTCAACAGATGGTCCGTTCACGGATGAGTCAAAGAAAGATGACAGCTCAGGAAGCAGTTCAGATTCTGCTACAACTGCAGTGTACAATGGAGTAGATTATTCACCTGTATTTGATGCAGAATACTATCTCAACAAGTATTCGGATTTGAAGGCAGCGTTTGGTAGTGATAAAACAGCAGCACTGAAGCATTTTGTGGAGTACGGAATGAAAGAGGGACGTCAGGCAAGTGCAAGTTTTAACGTGGCAACGTATAAAAACAATTATGCGGATTTGCGCAAGGCATTTGGAAACGATAACGCCCTGTATTACAAACATTATCTGGAATACGGTCAAAAGGAAGGTAGAATTGCAAATAGTGCCGTAAATACCAGTAGCAATACCGGCAACACGGATAAAAGCAATACGACATCATCCGCATCAACTGTTTACAATGGCATAGATTATGCTCCGGTATACGATTATGAGTATTACAAAAAGAAATACGCAGATTTAAGAACGGCATTTGGCGATGATTCTAAGAAATATCTTCAGCATTTTGTGGAGTACGGAATGAAAGAGGGACGTCAGGCAAGTGCAAGTTTTAACGTGACAACGTATAAAAACAATTATGCGGATTTGCGCAAGGCATTTGGAAATGATAATACTCTGTATTACAAACATTATCTGGAATATGGTAAGAAGGAAGGCAGAATTGCAAATAGTACTGTAAACAGCAGCAGTAGCAATACGAGTAAAAATAATACAGCATCATCTGCGTCAACCGTTTACAATGGCACAGATTATGCGCTGGTGTATGATTATGAGTATTACAAGAAGAAATATGCAGATTTAAGAGCGGCATTTGGCGATGATCCGAAGAAATATCTTCAGCATTTTGTGGAACATGGAATGAAAGAAGGACGCCAGGCAAGTGCTTCATTTGAGTTGTCGGCATATAAAAACCGCTATTCAGATTTAAGAGCAGCATTTGGCAATAACAATGTAGCATATTATCTGCATTATATCAAAAATGGAAAGGCAGAGGGAAGAATTGCCAACTAAAAGATAAAACGATACTGAAATAATCAATATCAAAATAAGTAATATTGAAATAAAATAATAAATATTAGGGCAACTAATACCGAAGCAATTAAATTAATACTGAAACAATTTGGAGCTGCGCGTGATAAATGCGCAGCTTTGAACTGTCACATGAATTTTACAAAAAAAAGAAAGGCATGGAATAAAATGTCATTATACGAAGAAGAAATTAGCAAGCGAAGGACGTTTGCAATTATTTCCCACCCGGATGCGGGTAAAACTACATTAACAGAAAAGTTTCTTCTCTATGGAGGTGCCATCAATCAGGCTGGTTCTGTAAAGGGAAGAAAGACAGCAAAACACGCAGTTTCTGACTGGATGGAGATTGAGAAGCAGAGAGGTATTTCTGTAACATCTTCCGTTTTACAGTTCCATTATGAGGGCTACTGCATTAATATTCTGGATACTCCAGGACATCAGGATTTCTCCGAGGATACCTACCGTACTTTGATGGCAGCTGATTCCGCCGTCATGGTAATTGATGCTTCTAAGGGTGTCGAGGCGCAGACTATCAAGCTGTTTAAGGTTTGTGTGATGCGACATATCCCAATTTTCACCTTTATCAATAAGCTTGACCGTGAGGCAAATGATCCGTTTGATCTGATGGATGAGATTGAGCGTGTGTTAGGAATCAAGACATGTCCGATTAACTGGCCAATTGGCTGTGGAAAGAGTTTTAAGGGTGTTTACGATCGCAACACTAATAAAATCACGACATTCGTTGCAGCTGATGCTGGTATGCACGAGGTTGAGAGTCATGAGCTAGAGGTCGATGAGGCAGAGGATGAGGTTGGAATCATCGGCTATCAGAAGCTTCTTGAGGATATCGAGCTGCTTGACGGGGCCTGTGAGGAGTTCGATCAGGATAAGGTAAGCCGTGGTGAGCTTTCTCCTGTATTCTTTGGTTCTGCATTGACAAACTTCGGTGTAGAAACATTCCTGGAGCATTTCTTAAAGATGACTTACTCACCGCTTCCAAGACACAGCTCAAATGGTGATATCAGCCCGTTTGATGAGAATTTCTCAGCATTTGTCTTTAAGATTCAGGCAAATATGAATAAAGCCCACAGAGACCGTATCGCATTCATGCGTATCTGCTCCGGCAAGTTCGAGGCAGGCATGGAGGTAAATCATGTGCAAGGCGGCAGAAAGATTCGCCTGACACAGCCGCAGCAGATGATGGCGTCTGAACGAACCATCGTGGAGGAAGCCTATGCCGGTGATATTATAGGTATTTTTGATCCGGGTATTTTCTCCATCGGTGACACAATCTGTTCTCCGAAGATGGGAAATCTGACATTCGATGGAATCCCGACATTCGCGCCGGAGCATTTTGCAAGGGTTCGTCAGGTAGATACGATGAAGCGCAAGCAGTTTATCAAGGGAATCAATCAGATTGCGCTCGAAGGTGCTATCCAGATTTTCCAGGAATTTAACACCGGAATGGAAGAAATTATTGTCGGCGTTGTCGGTGTGCTTCAGTTTGATGTTTTGAAGTTCCGTCTGGAAAATGAGTATAATGTTGAAATTCGTCTCGATCCGCTGCCGTATGAGTACATTCGCTGGATTGAGAACTGGGAGAGCGTTGATGTGGCAAGAATCAATGGAACCTCCGATATGAAGCGTATCAAGGATTTGAAGGATCGTCCGCTTCTACTGTTTGCAAACAGCTGGAGCCCGCAGATGGTACTCGAGAGAAATCCGGGATTAAAGCTGTCTGAGTTTGGAACTGAGCACTAAATTTTTTCTCGTGAAGTGACAGTAAATAAGATTCTGAAATGCTGCGAGAGAATATTTGAAATAACGGATTTTATGCTACAAATTGTAAATTTTATGCTACAAATAAAATGATAATATACGCATATGCTGTATCGAAAAATGAACATATTTCGAGGACAGTGTATGCGTATTTGTGATTTAAGACAATAAGGCAAAAGAAAGTTCAATATCAAGGATTGCAAGCAGATTGGAATAAGTGTGCAATATTGATTTTACTGTAGGAACTAGTACATAACAGAGTTAATTGTAGTTGGAACAGGAAAAATGTCCTGCAAGCTGTAGCGAAAAGTGAAAAATGATTGAAAACAATTCCGAAAAAACTTGACCTTACATACCCTTTTATTTTATAATAATGGCATAAATGGGGTGCTGGCAGACAGCAGGAATGGAGGCAGCAATGAAGTGTCCGTTTTGTGGAGAAGATACAACGAAAGTAATTGATTCAAGGCCTTCCGACGATAATACTGTGATTCGTAGGCGCAGGGTGTGCGAGGTATGTAACCGTCGATTTACTACTTACGAGAAGATTGAAATATTTCCACTGATGGTAGTTAAGAAGGATCAGACAAGAGAGACATATTCGAGAGGAAAATTAAAGACCGGCATTGTTATGGCCTGCCATAAGCGTCCGGTTCCAACGGATGCGATTAACCGTCTGGTAGATGATATTGAGACAACTATTTTTAATAATTATGAGAAGGAAGTCAGCAGTCAGACAATTGGCGAGCTGGTAATGGAAAAGTTAAAAACACTTGACGAGGTGGCTTATGTGCGCTTTGCCAGTGTTTATCGCTCTTTTACCGATTTAAGTAATTTTGCGGAAGAGCTTAAAAACATGATTCAGAAAGAGAAG
>CAVCPW010000107.1:0-6862 GCA_963604075.1 Anaerovoracaceae bacterium
CTGCTATTTTTTGATAGATCATTATGAAGTCCTCCGTTTTTTGTTGATTTGCATTTCGATGAATGCTATAATTATTCTAATAAGTTCGCGTAACACGAAGTCAAGAGGGTGAAACTAAAATGTACTATACGATTAAGCAGATGGCACAGATGTTTGATGTGACAGAGCATACTTTGCGTTATTACACAGATCAGGGGCTGCTCCCCTGTGAGCGTGACGGCGGAAATCGGCGTGTGTTCAATGAAGAATCAATCAACTGGATGCAGGGCATCAAATGCCTGAAGGGATGCGGTGCTTCCATAGAGGATATTCGCGAATACTGCCGCCTGTGCCTGCTTCCGGAATCAGAAGAAAATCTGCGTGCGAGATATAAGATCATCCTGAAGCAGCGAGAAGAAGCTTATAAAAAGGTAGAAGAAGCAAAACGCACTGCGGAATATATGGACCATAAAGTAGAGCATTATAAGGCGGTTCTTGCGGGTCTCACACCGGATGATACTAATCCGAAAAACTGGACAGCTGAAAATCGTCCAAAGCATCAAGCTGCTGAGGTGACTGCGACACGACAATAGTGGACTTACGGCCAGCGAAGAGGTTATACAGGAGCTTTTGAACCTGGCGCATTCCATCGCCGTCTCTCAAGAGGAGGGCGAAGAACTTGGATTGACCACTAATGAGCTCGCCTTCTACGACGCACTAACAAAACCGCTTGCGATTAAGGATTTCTTATGAGAACGACGAGCTTGTCGCAATTACGCAAGAGCTCACAGAAACGCTCCGTAAAAACAGAACTATTGACTGGCAGAAGCGCGATTCGGCAAGAGCTAAAATGCAGATGCTAATCAATTAACGCTTACACTGAATAGCGATACGCGTTGTTTTAAGGCCTTGATCGTCAGTGCAGTAGGCAAATCCATCGATCCCGCCGTCACCAGATGCTTTTATCCCCTTGTTCGGATCGATATCGAAGTCCCCCTTCGGAGTGAGCATAATTGGTTCATTCCTGGAGTAGGTAATGAAACCAGCCATCTGTAAATTTTTCATCGCAAGGTTCCGCCCGAACCAATAAGGAACATATTTATTACCATTATTCGTAATTTTGGAATAGTTTATATCCTCTTCCGTGAAGTCCGAGTATGAAGGAAGAAGGCGGTCGTCGTTTATAATTTTACGCAAAAATACCATAAACCAGCTTGCAGATTTTACGTGCGTCGCATATAAGTATCGTTGGGTAAGTAGAATTTTTGCAGATAACAGAAAAAATGGAAACACGTAACTCTTTCGGCCACCAAATTCGCAAAAACAGTATCGGAGTCTCGTGCGCTCAACAAGAAAAAAGACTAAGGATGAATGTGAACATGAAAAATCAGAAGAAACCGCAAGAAACAAAATCAAATGGAATAGCCTACGGCACATCAATTGGCATGCTGGTTGGAATTGCGCTTGGCTGCGGGCTCGATAACCTTGCACTGTGGATGTGCGTCGGAATTGCGGTCGGTGTTGGTGTTGGTTCCGCTATTGACTCAGCAAAAAGCAAAAAAGATAAGTAAAATCGGCAATTCCACGCATATTCTACCCACAGGGGGTGGAATATTTCCTTGGTCTCTATTATGATTAAGACATCCAAGGAAAACAGGAGGCAAAACAAAATGAATCAAATATCGATTGGCAGTTATATTGCAGAAAAACGTCGTGCATTAAACCTTACGCAGGAGCAGCTGGCGGAAAAACTCGGCGTATCGAACAAGACGATCTCGAAATGGGAGAATGGCAAGTGTATGCCAGACTACAGTGTTATCCAAAAGCTCTGCGAAACACTTCATGTGACACTGGCGGAGCTGATGGACGGCGAAGATGCCGCCGTGGAGAGCGTGCGCACATATGACGATGGGCAGATTCTCGACCTTCTCCGCCGCACACAAGAACTAGAACGACAACGGCAGGTGCTCTCAGGCGCAGTGCTGATTGTTCTTGGCATTGCTAGCAGCGCGCTATCGGCGACTGTTGGCGGTTCGGATGTAAAAGACTTTATGTCTGGGCTGCTACTGGGGCTGGCGATCGTTGAGATGATTGCCGGTCTGGTAACTGTCGTCAAACAACCGCTGGGAAAATAGCGCAGGAGAATTTTGGGTGTTTGTTATCTACTGGGGATACTGGAAGCAGTAACAGACTCCGGCGAGTTTTACCAGATTTTAGGGATCAGCTTTACTTTCATTCCGGTGATTGCTGCCCTAATTGCGAAACGAATTACGGGCGTGAAGGCTAAATACCATCTGTCCTTGCGCGTCTGGAAGAATATGAGATATTGGCTACTGTCCGCATTGGTGCCGGGCATCTTGGTTGCAATCGGCGCAACGATCTATTTTAGAGCCGTACCACAGCATTTCCTTGTATCAATGGTGACGTCAATGCACAAGAGTTTGCCTACAGCTTCCTTCAGATTTCACCTCACGATAAACACCCTTGCTGTTCGGCTATACACTTCCCTGTTGCCTAGGCGTGTTCGGGACTTGCACCCGTTAGAGCGCGCCCATGGCGCGCAAACAAATTAGAGCCATCTAACTTTTCAGTCAGACAGCTCTAATGCTAATCTCTTTGCTAATGCTTATTTCAACTTACCTTTATTCATTTCAACTTATTTATTTTAACTTAATCTTCTGAAGCTCCTCCATAGTAGCCAAATAATAAGTTTTAAATTTTGCTCCTGGAATGACGGTATATAGGTTATTTCCAAATTCTCTTGAAAAGCGAATTCTTCCTGAGAAAGACAGTACCTCACAATAGCTCGAATCATACATGACAACATTATTCTGCTGGAACGCGTAGCCGGTATGCAATGTATCTTGCTCGATTACCGCCTTCTCTTTTCCATCAATCGTATAGACGCGGATCTGATAGCCGTCTCCATCGCTAACAACAAGGCCTAAATAATCACTGTTATAAAACATTCGCTGGATTTCTCCATCGATAGTAATGTCATTTCTGGTAATAGATGTACGCTGTGAAACGTCAAAGAAACTGATGCAGCAATCTCCGACTGCAAATGCCTTGGTGTCACTTAAATATACAACTCTTGGAACGTACGCTCCATTCTCAGAATAGTCAAAACTGGCAACGATGCGATCTGCTGCCTCTTTTCCCTGCTCAAAATCGTAAAATGAAATGCTACTCGTTCCTGTTCCATCCGCGATTGAATAATAGGAAACAGCGAGCTGCTGACCATTCGGGGAAACACTGATGTCAAGCGGATATCCATCAGTCTGAAGTGGATTGCGAATAGAAACAGCGATTTCCTCACCCGTATTTCGATAATAGGAAATCAGGCTGGCATCATTGTCCTCTGTCTGAATTACAGTGACACCAGTTGATGCAATTACTCCTTTTGTGATCACCTGTGAAGTCGTTCCGCTTCCAGTAATACCAGACTTGTTGCATATGGTAAAGTTCTTTCCCTTTAAATCATAAATCAAAATGTAATCGCCCTTGACTGCTGCCTTAGGATTGCTCATATCATATGGTGCAGACCACACTTTTGTGCTCTTGCTGTCGTAATAGGTGGCTCCATCCTTATTCATCACAACAATTCCATCGCCATAGGATACATAACCGGCTGACGATGCATTTGAGACATCTGCACGCCAGTTGACCTCATATGTTTTATAGCGCCACAGTTTTGCTGCCACCAGCCATATAATTGCCGCAATCACCACAGTTACTACTATCACAATTGCTGCAACATTCACTGTCTTTTTATGATCTTCTGCCCAGCTGACCGGTGCCGAACGTACCTTATCATTCGTAACCATATTTTGCCTGAGCTGTTTTTTCTTTCTTTCCCGTTGGAAATCACTGTTTCTTGCCATGCTGTTTCTTTGCTGTTTCCTTTCCATTATCGAAATTACCGAAATACCGCGGTGTATCGCAGCAAACACCAAGGCAATTTCCTTATCATCGCTGCAGATGCCTCGATCGGTGCCAGAGAAAACTTCGGAATGCTTCGTCATTAATCTGACCGATGAATTCTATCAGGGATTGTTTACTTTTTTAACAGCTTACTTCCTCCTGACAGTGCTCTGTACTGAGCCAGTGCATCTTCCAATGACAGATCTGCATTCTCCTGACAGAAAGAATCAAACTTATTTAAACGCTGTTTATACAACAAATCCTTTCCAAAAACAGTCTCATACTCCTCTTTGAGCTGCTTTTCGATCTCCTCGATCAATTCCTTCTTGTCTGCTAACTCCTGACGCTTGCTCTCAAAGTCACGCTGCAGACCTAACAATTCGTCCTTATTTGCCGCCGTAATGTCAGCTGTTATCTGATGACGGATCTCACTCTCAAAATTCTCAAGTGCTTCCTGACGCTTTGCCACGGTATCCTGCATAACCTGCTGAATGCCAGCAATTTTGTCATCAAAGCCACCAAGATTATATCCTGTCTCATCCTGGCTCTTCCTGATGCGGTTTGTCATCAGCTGCTTGTTCTTATTGTTGACACGGATTTGCTTGCGAAGCTCTTCTACCTCATCATTTACACCAGCAAATTTTAACATAAACTTATGAAGCAGATACATGTAAGCTGCAAACAATATACCCGCATACAGGAAAAATGTAAAAGCAAGCGCGAAGCGATTTGAAATGGTTAGTGAAAATAATAGTGGAACAATGAACATCAATCCAATGCCAACTAAGATATCTATTGTCCAGTCATTTCCGTTCTTTGGGAAAAACAACATCGAGATCGCACGCTTTTTACATACAACCGGAACCTTATTCTCCTTAAACTTAAGTTCGATTTGTGCCTCCAACTGCTGATTCTGCTGATTTAAAGGAGCCGTCTCAACCTGAATGCGCTGTGCAATTGCATTTGCCTTGGCTTTGGCTCGCTCAGTCTTGCACACATCAATCTGATCCTGATACTGGCTCAGCTCTCTGTCATACGTGGCAGCAATTTCTTCTTTTTTCTTTTTGAGCGCCGTTGTGATTCCCTCTGCCACGCTTCTCTCCATGCTGCTGTATGCCTTCTCACTCTGCTTTAACTCACCCATCAGACGCGTTTTTTCCTTCTGCGCCTCATCAAGATCGTTTAACAGTTGCTTTGCCTTGTTTACAATTTTGACCGATTCCGGATCCTGAATCGCATCAAGAGTTACAGCCTTATCTACGTTTAATTCTGGCTCGGATTGCTCGTTGTCTAACTCAGACTGTATTGAGGCTGACTCAGTTTGTGGCTCAGTTTTTTGTTCAGTATCTGACTCAATTGGGGACTCTTCTACCACTTCTGGCTGCTCCAAAGCTGATTCTGATACTGCCGCCTCACCCTCTGCTACCTCTGGTGACTGATTGGATTCTGTTAGCTCTTCTACCACTTCATTATCCAATTCTGGTTCTGTTTCGATTGATTCTCCTACCGCTTCATCATCCGGTTCCGATTCATTTTCGATTAATTCCTCTACCACTTCATTATCCAATTTTGGTTCTGTTTCGATTGATTCTCCTATCGCTTCATCATCCAATTCTGGCTCAGCTTCTACCGATTCTTCCACCGGATCTAATACAGATTCATCTTCTACCGGCTCTTCTTCGACTGACTCAAAACCTGTTTGTCTGGCTTGATCCAGCGTAGGATCTACTACCTGTTGATCAAGCAGCATTTCTACCTCATTAGTGGTTTCCGGAGTATCCGGCTGCTTGTAATCGTCCATATTTTACTCCTCCTAACAATTGTTTCAAAAAGCATTCCATCGTTGGCGCTTGCCTTCGGGAACGCTTTTTGTTATACTGACCGTAAGACATAATCAGTTTTCAATTTATTTACAGTTTCTATAGCTTACTATATACTATTTTTCACTATAGCACAAGTTTTTTCTTTTTAGGAGGTTTTTATGTTTCGAATGTGGGGTAAAGTCTTCTCAGACAATCATCTTCTCAAAGATTTCGTTGTTGAAAATCCATCCGATCTGACCCGCACCAAAAAGGTATTTGCGGCTCTTGAAACCATAGCCCACGAATTTGATCTTGCGGTTCCGATCTGGCTGCCTTCCAATATTTCGGATTTTCAACGCCATGCCAAAACTCGCTTCACACAGGACAGCTTTATCGAGGCAATTGATTTCGACTATCTCGAAATCCAGATCATTGAGGAAGATTAAACTTATCAGCCTCGCTTTTCTCTGAATTTTGTTTTTATCTGAAGTTTATTTTTATCTGAAGTTTATTTTTATCTGAATTTTTTAGAAATGGACATCAATGCCTGTTTATGCTATACTATTTCCACAGACGTGGTCCGCTTTGGTTCGCGTTTTCAAAATTATTCCAATATGATAAGGAGGCTTTTTATGACAAGCTACATTCCAAAGGGCGTATGTTCCCGTCAGATTAATATTGAAGTTAATGGTGATACAATCGAGTCTGTTCAGTTCGTAGGCGGCTGCAACGGAAACACTCAGGGTATCTCAGCTCTCGTTAAGGGGATGAAGATCGATGACGCTATTTCCCGCTTGGAAGGCATCAACTGCAATGGTCGTGGAACTTCATGTCCAGATCAGCTGGCAAAAGCTTTAAAGTCCATTAAGGGTGAGTAAAGCATATTTACAGAACAAGTCCGTAAAACAAATCTAAAAGGAGGTATTAAACAGTTAAGTAAAACTTGCAAAAGTATATAAATAGATGTTGAATTTTATGAGCTATTGGTATAGAATAAATATTGAAAGGAAGTGATATTTTGAGTAAATATTATTCTATACATGAATTTTCAAAAATTATAGGCGTATCTGCACAAACATTGCGAAATTGGGATTCCAACGGCAAACTTCATCCGCATCATACTACAGCGAGTGGTTACAGATATTATTCTGATGAAC
>CAVCPW010000108.1:0-6972 GCA_963604075.1 Anaerovoracaceae bacterium
GAAGAGATGGGTACCATTCAGGATCTTCTCACGATGCACGATTTCTATATGATTGATGCAAAAGTAGAGGAGGTCGCTAGAGCATTTGAGTTAGATGCACTCGGATTAGAGCGTGACGTTACTGAGCTTTCCGGAGGTCAGAGAACGAGAGTGCTTTTAGCAAAGCTTCTTTTGGAAAAGCCGGATATCCTTCTTTTGGACGAGCCAACGAACTATCTGGATGAAAAGCACATCGACTGGCTGCGTCGCTATCTGCAGGAGTATGAGAATGCTTTTATCCTGATTTCTCATGATATTCCATTCTTAAACAGTGTTGTTAATCTGATCTACAATATGGAGAATCAAAAGCTTGACCGCTATGTGGGAGATTATGATCACTTTAAGGAAGTTCATGCGGTACAGAAGGCGCAGATCGAGGCCGCTTATAACCGCCAGCAGCAGGAAATCGCACAGTTAAAGGACTTCGTTGCCCGCAATAAGGCAAGAGTCGCCACTAGAAACATGGCAATGTCTCGCCAGAAAAAGCTCGACCGCATGGAGGTGATCGAGTTAGCAGCCGAGAAGCCAAAGCCAGAGTTTCGCTTTTTATATGGTCGTGCTCCTGGACGTTTCTTATTTACGACTGAGCAGCTTGAAATCGGATATGACAGACCACTCACAAAGCCACTTGATCTTGTTATGGAGCGCGGAAACCGCATTGTCATGGTCGGTGCAAATGGTATCGGAAAGACTACTCTTTTAAAGAGCCTTTTAGGACTGATCAAGCCATACAGCGGAACTGTTCATCAGGGTGATTATCTGGAAATCGGTTATTTTGAGCAGGAGACGAGCGGTGACAATGGCCGTACCTGTATGGAAGAGATCTGGCAAGAGTTTCCGTCATGGAATCAGTACGAAGTGCGTTCTGCGCTTGCAAAGTGCGGTCTGACGACAAAGCATATCGAAAGCCAGGTGCGTGTTCTCTCAGGTGGTGAGCAGGCGAAGGTACGTTTGTGTAAGCTGATGAATCGCCAGAGTAATGTGCTTATCCTCGACGAGCCAACCAACCACCTTGATGCTGATGCGAAGGATTCTTTACTGACTGCATTGAAGGAGTATAAGGGAAGTATTTTAATGGTATGCCATGAGCGTGAATTTTATGAGGCACTTGGCGCACAGATTTGGGATTGCAGCGGGTTTTGTAAGTGATACAAGAAAAATGATAAACTAGCACAAAAAATGCAAGAAAATACAAAAAGCCACTGACAAAAAAGAGAACGTTGCTATAATAATAACAATAACGTGCATGTTGCGCTAAAACGCAATAGGTAATTGCGAAACACGTTCTACGCCTGGATAGGCACGAAGGTTCTTTTCAGGATAAATGTAGATCATTCGCCCACAGGATGAAGGTGTACATGGATTGTCGCAATGACATACGCGTCGCTTTGACTTGTCGGCAGGATTGTACTCCCAATTCATTTTAGGGCATACGAATTTCATGGTGTATTGTTCAAAAAATAACAATCAAAATGAGCCATTGACGAAAGAAAAAGCAAGTGCTATACTTCAGAGTAACAGAGTGATAAAGGAGGATATTATGTCTTTTTTTGATCAATTTTCAAAAGTAACAAAGGACTTTGGAAACAAGGCCCAGGAGATGACGAAGGATATCAAGGGCAAGATTGAAGAACAGCAGGCCATTGCTCGTCTGAAGGCTCAGATTAATGAGGTTGAGAATCAGAAGAAAAATACATATATTGCGATTGGAGAGTTATACTACAATCAGCATAAGGATGAACCAGAGAATGAAATGGAAAGTCAGTTCAAGATTATTGCTGATGCAGAGAAGCGAATCGCACAGTATGAGCTGCAGCTTAAGACTATTAAAAATGAGAATACCTGTCCGAAGTGTGGAGCGGCAATTTCAAATGAAGCGTTGTTTTGTCCGAACTGTGGAACAAAGGTAGAAAAAGTACAGCCAGAGCCGCAGACAGAAGAATCAGCAGGGGACGCAATGGATACCGAAAAAGAGGTATCAAAGGAAGAGTTCGGGTCAATTAAAATGGAAGAAGAACTCGAGTCAGATGACAAGTCAGCAAAGGCAGAGAAAGCGACTGACAGCGAAGAAAATCCGGCGGACAAGTAATCATTACTGTGCGTTATAATGACAGTATGTTACAATAATAGTACGTTATATTATAAATGAAGTGTTACAATGGTAAGCACATTATGATTAGAAGTACAATATTACAGTGACAAGTACATTATAACTACAAGTACATTACAGTCATCAGGATTTCTTATAGAAATAAAAGGATTATGAAAAACAGAGAGGTAGAGGTGCACAGATGGAGCAGAAATTAAAGGTAGGCGTACTTGGCGCAACAGGAATGGTAGGACAGCGTTTTGTAACATTGTTGGAACGTCATCCGTGGTTTGAGTTAACAGCAGTGGCAGCAAGCCCGAGATCAGCAGGAAAGACTTACGAGGAGGCTGTAGGCGGACGCTGGAAGATGAAGACACCGATGCCGGAAGCTGCAAAGAAGATGGTTGTATTAAATGTCAATCAGGTAGAGGAGGTTGCTGCACAGGTAGACTTCGTGTTCAGTGCAGTTGACATGTCAAAGGATGAGATTCGTGCAATCGAGGAAGCATATGCGAAGGCAGAGGTTCCGGTTGTATCTAACAATAGCGCACACCGTTGGACACCGGATGTTCCAATGATGGTACCGGAGTTAAACCCGGAGCATGCAGAGGTTATTCCTTATCAGAGAAAGCGTCTTGGAACTAAGAGAGGATTTATTGCAGTAAAGCCAAACTGCTCAATCCAGAGCTATACACCGGCACTTCATGCGCTGCGTGAGTTCAAGCCAACACTCGTTGTTGCAACTACCTATCAGGCAATTTCCGGTGCTGGAAAGACATTCAAGGATTGGCCGGAGATGATCGACAATGTAATTCCTTATATCGCCGGTGAGGAGGAGAAGAGTGAGCAGGAGCCACTTCGTATCTGGGGTAAGCTTGAGGATGGCGTGATCAAGAAGGCAGAGAGCCCGCTGATTACAACTCAGTGTATCCGTGTCCCGGTTGAGGATGGTCATACAGCAGCTGTATTTGTAAACTTTGAGAAGAAGCCAACTAAGGAAGAGATCATTGATCGTTGGAACAACTTCAGTGGTGAGCCACAGAAGTTAAACCTTCCGAGTGCTCCAAAGCAGTTTATCCGTTACATGGAAGAGGACAACCGTCCGCAGGTACACTTAGATCGTGACTATGAGAACGGTATGGGCATATCCTTAGGACGTCTGAGAGAAGACACTGCGTTTGATTACAAGTTTGTAGGTCTTTCCCACAACACACTTCGTGGTGCAGCAGGTGGCGCTGTATTGATGGCAGAGCTGCTGACTGCAAAGGGATATATCACACCAAAGAACGCATAACGTGCATATAACGTAAGAGACATTGAGGATTCAGGGCGACACAAGATAGTGTGGCTCTGAATTATTCTGTCATAAAATTGTGCACAGAAATTACAAAAATCACAGAAAGGGGATAAGATAAAATGTCAGTTGTAAAAAAGTTTTATGGCTACACATCCGATCAGAAAGAGATTTCATCCTACACAATCACAAACAAAGCCGGTATGAAAGCCGTTCTGTTAGACATCGGTGCAGTTATTGAGAGTCTTGTAGTACCGGATAAGGATGGAAATCCAGTTGATGTTGTATTGGGATTTGGTGATCCAACGCTTTATTTAGAGAATGATGGCAGCCTTGGAGCGGTTGTTGGTCGTCATGCAAACCGCATTGCTAAAGCTACCTACACTTTAAATGGAAAGATTTATCAGTTAGAGGCAAACAATGGACCAAATAACCTGCACAGCAATCCTGGTAGCTATTATAAGCGTCTGTGGGATGCAGTGATTGGAGAGGATTCGGTTGCCTTTACACTGAACAGCCCGGATGGTGATCAGAATTACCCGGGTAACTTTACCGTTACTGTTACATATACGCTGAGTGAGGAGAATGGTCTTTCTCTCAAATATGAGATGGAGAGTGATCAGGACACATTAGCTAACTTGACAAATCACAGCTACTTCAATCTTGATGGTCACGACAGTGGCGATGTCCTTTCTCAGAAGGTATGGATTGATGCCGATGCGTATACACCATCCGATGCGACGCTGATTCCGACAGGTGAGTATAGAGACGTTACTGGCACTCCGTTTGATTTTAGAAAAGAAAAGACAATCGGGCAGGATATCAACGCAGACGATGAGCAGATTAAAAATGGCGGTGGCTATGATCATAACTTTGTTTTAAAGACTGATGGCAAGTTTGTAAAGGTTGCTTCCATGACAGGCGCAAAGAGTGGAATTGTGATGGATGTTTATACTGATATGCCTGGTATGCAGGTATATACCGCAAACGGCACCACAATTGAGTGCGGCAAGAATGGCAGCTCATATAAGCCATTTTGTGGTGCATGCTTTGAGACACAGTTCTTCCCAGATTCCGTTCATCATGAGAATTTCAAAAGTTGTGTATTAAAGGCAAATACAAAGTTTACGACTGTTACTGAATATCGTTTTCATACCGCGTAAGTGCGGAAGAAACTATCAAGTAAATGGTCTTAGAGTAGCAAGTTGGTTTCATACCGCATAAGTGCGGAAGAAATGTATCATATCAATCGTATGTGCACAGTATAAATATGGTATAACAAGAAAATAAGTGCATATGCAAGGAAAGAGGCAGCAGCAAAAACTACTGCCTCTTGTTACGTTTTGCGCGATTGAAGTCTGATTTAAATTTTAACTAAAAACTTTAGCTAGAAAATTCAGTTGAAAATTTTATAAAATAGAGCGTAAAACCCACTACCTTTGAGTGGTGGGATGTAACTAAAGAGTTAGCCGGATAATGGAACAAATCATTTTACCGACTGTGAATTGAAATAAAATATAGAAAGGTTGATAAGGTTTTATTCATGGGGAAACAGTTGTTTATTGCCGAGAAGCCAAGTGTTGCAGCAGAATTTGCCAAGGCGCTTAAGGTAAATGGCGGGCGAAAGGACGGCTATCTGGAATCGGATCAGTATGTGATTACCTGGTGTGTGGGTCATTTGATCACGATGTCCTATCCAGAAGTATACGATCCGGCGTTAAAAAAATGGAGCCTGGCTACAATCCCATTTTTTCCGGATGAGTGGAAATATGAGGTAATTGGCTCTGTGAAAAAGCAGTTTGGCATCGTAAAAGGGCTGCTGAATCGCCAGGATGTTGATACAATCTATATCTGTACGGACTCTGGACGCGAGGGAGAGTATATTTATCGCCTTGTTGATCAGATGGCAGGCGTCAAAAATAAAAAGAGGCTGAGAGTATGGATTGACTCTCAGACGGAAGAAGAAATTTTAAGAGGAATCCGCGAGGCAAAGGACTGGAGCTATTATGATCATTTAAGCGATTCGGCATACTTACGGGCAAAAGAAGACTATCTGATGGGCATCAATTTTTCCAGAGCGCTGACACTGAAGTTTGGGCCATCGGTTGCTTCCTTTATGAATACAAAATGGTCAGTAATTTCTGTTGGCCGCGTTATGACATGTGTTCTTGGCATGGTAGTTCGCAGAGAGCGCGAGATTAGAAACTTTGTAAAGACACCGTTTTATCGTGTGATTTTGTCACTTCCGGTGGCGGATGGCGAGAATAAGGGCATACTTGAATCTGAGTGGCGTGCAGTTGAGGGATCAAAATATTTTCAGTCGCCAAAACTCTATAAGGAGAATGGTTTTTTTAAGCGTGAGAGTGCCGAGGAGCTGATTCATTATCTGGAAGCACCAGAAGCCAATGCTGCATGTACACTTATCAGAATTGAAAAGAAAAAAGAGCAAAAACAGCCACCTCTTTTATTTAATCTTGCAGAATTACAAAATACCTGTTCAAGACGTTTCAAAATTAGCCCGGATGAGACTTTGAAAATTGTTCAGGAACTGTACGAGAAAAAAATGGTGACATATCCAAGAACGGATGCGCGTGTGCTTTCTAGTGCTGTTGCAAAGGAAATTTATAAGAATATTCGCGGACTGTGCAATTTCAGTCCAGTTGGCGGCTTTGCGCAGGAGGTATTATTAGCAGATGCATGGAAAACAATCGCAAAAACACGCTACACAAACGACAAGCAGATCACCGATCACTATGCCATTATTCCGACCGGACAGGGACTTGGTGCATATGACCGACTGTCTGGCGTGGCAAAGGATGTGTATGAGACAATCTGCCGCCGCTTTTTAAGTATTTTTTATGGACCGGCTATATATCGCAAATATTCGCTTGAGTTTCAGGTGAAGACGGAACATTTCTTCACATCGTATCGTATGCTTGAGGATGAGGGTTATTTAAAGGTGACTGGTGTACCACAGGAAGGTGTGGCGCCAAAGGATGGCGATGAAGAATTTGCCGTAGATCAAAAATCTTTTCTGAGCAGCATCCTTGCAGGACTGAAAAAAGGAATGCTTTTTGAGCATCCATCGTATGGGGTAAAAGAAGGTGAGACATCACCACCAAAACGTTACAATTCAGGTTCACTGATTTTAGCTATGGAAAACGCCGGACAGTTGATAGAGGACGATGAGCTTCGCGCCCAAATCAAGGGAAGCGGTATCGGAACGAGTGCCACGAGAGCTGAGATATTAAAGAAGCTTGTGACAATCAATTATTTGTCGCTGAACGCAAAGACACAGATCATCAAGCCGCAGAAACTCGGCGAGGCTGTGTACGAAGTCGTAGCGGTTTCCATTAGACAGCTGCTTAATCCGGAGTTGACTGCCAGCTGGGAGAAGGGATTAACCTATGTTTCCGAGGGTACGATTACCGCACAGGAATATATGGATAAATTGCAGGCATTTGTTGCCAGAAGAACGCAGGGCGTCAAGCAGGTCACAAATCCGGGCGCAATTCGAGGCAATTTTGCAGGCTTCGAAACGTTTTATGAT
>CAVCPW010000109.1:0-3365 GCA_963604075.1 Anaerovoracaceae bacterium
CGCCTGGGCGTACCGCAAAGATATCACCTTTTTTTACCTGCTCAATTGGCACAACGGTTTCTTTTCCGTCGATAATCAGTGTTGCCTGCTTCGGTGCAAGCTTCATCAGGCTCTTTAGTGCATCAGTTGTCTTTCCCTTTGAACGTGCTTCAAGCATCTTTCCGACGGTGATCAGCGTCAAAATCATAGCTGCAGACTCAAAATAAAACTCATCCATGTAGCGCATAACGCCTTCCATGTCACCACGAACCTGTGCATCAGTCATCAAAAACAACGCAAACACACTCCAGACAAATGATGCCATTGAGCCGAGCGCTACGAGTGTGTCCATATTAGGTGCACGATGCCACAGACTCTTAAAGCCGCTGATGAAAAATTTCTGATTAATGACCATGACGATTGCCGCCAGAATCATCTGTACGAGTCCCATCGCAACATGATTTCCTTCAAACCATGATGGAAGCGGCCAGCCCCACATCATATGCCCCATTGAAAAATACATCAAAACAACCAGAAAACCAATTGATGTAATCAGACGCCTCTTTAACACAGGTGTCTCTCTGTCTTTTAATGCATCTTCCTCTGCCGCATGATTTGATACCGCGTTTGATGCACCGGCTGCACCTTTTAGTGATGCCCCATATCCGGCAGCCTCGACTGCCGCAATAATGCTTTGGGGACTGGCGTTGCCCTCGACTCCCATCGAATTTGTCAGCAAACTTACGGAGCAAGAGCTTACGCCCGGCACCTTTGAGACGGCTTTTTCAACTCTGCTGCTGCATGCAGCACAGCTCATACCAGTCACATTATATTGTTCCATGTCGTACCCTTTCTTCTGTAATACCATTTCTTGCTATTATCATTCTCGAAATCCAAATTCTTGAAATCGAAATTTTTGCCGTTACAAATTTCATTCAGAAAAAAGATTCGTTCAACGAGCATCTCTTCCCAAGTTCCTGCCCCTGTCAGGAGTAGTTGACATTGTATTTAAGCAGGAAGCTCCGACTTCTATAAGTCGGAGTAGTTCCCTGGCATTACTTCATCAATTTTTTGAGTGTCCCCATCAGCTCATCTATGACTTCATCCTTGCCCTCACGGATGTCTCTTGCCACGCAATGACGAATGTGATTCTCTAAAAGCTCACGGTTGAATGCGCTGAGAGCTGCGCTGACTGCGGCTGATTGCACTAAAATATCGTTGCAATAGGCATCCTGATCCAGCATGGACTGTAATCCACGCACCTGACCCTCGATTCGCCTAAGGCGATTCTGAAGGAGTTTTTTCTGTGCTTCATCTCGCTGCGTATGTTTGCAGTGGGGACAGACGTGCGTTTCGGTGGATGCTAATTGCTCATCTGCTGCATTCTCACTATTCTCGGGCATCTGCTCCTGCTTTCTTGTACTGCAGCAGCTCGTCACTTCTTCTGTCTTTTCGTTGCACATTGTTTCTATATTTTCATTGCATTCTACGTTCTCGTTACATTCCATGCACATATAATTTCTCCCGATATTTTATTTCTACTTTTATTTTTATTCTCTGTACTTTTCATAGTCAACTACTACTGACAGTGTCAGGAGTGAACATGAAAGGATATTTTTATACCCCGGCGGGGTATCTCTTTGGACACTTTTACTATATACCCCCGCAGGGTATCTGTCAAGTATTTTTTATACAATTTTCCGTGACTTGAGCGAGAAACACTTCAATCGCATGCTTTTTGAATTGAAAAGCCGCAAAGTCCAGATTGATTTTAAGGCAATTCTTACGCCTACCAATCGAAAATGGACTCTGCGACAGCTGCACAGTCAATTAGAACGCGAGCGTGCTTCTTTTATTCAACCGTAAGCTCCATTATGACATCCTCACAATCCTCTGGAAGATCCCGCTCTGGCGTCATTTCAAGATACGGCAGCCCAGTCTTTGCCCAATGAACACGGCGAATTCCCGGCTGGCGTTGTAATGTCTTATCATTTTCATCGTGTGGAATCGCATGATATATTATCAAATCATCTCCTGTATCCGGATCTTTGACAAAGTTGTTGTGTCCCGGTCCATATTCACCCGGCACGCTCTCCTTTGTCAGAAACGGATATCCAAGCCATGTCCAACTCTCCTGTTTCAAAAGATTGTCTCCACTCTTTGCGCGAAGCAAGCCTACATCATACAAATCACCCATGCTAGTGGACGAACCGGAAATCGTGACAAACAGATCATCTCCATGGCGAAGCAAGTACGGTCCTTCATCTACCTCAGTCTCGTAGCGATCCCATCCGTACATCGGGCGCACAACGCAATGCGGCTTGCTTGTAAGCTGCCATGGTTTTTTCGGATCCACCGTTGCAATATAGATGTCCGCTGTTCCCGCCTCAAAATGTTCATCATCCGCACCATAATGAATCTTGCGGTCAGACCACATCACATAATCTTTTCCGTGATCTCTGAAATAGCTCATATCGAGCGAAATGCCGCCTTCTGTCAAATCAGAGCCATCCAGCTTGACGCATTTTCGCGGTGCTTCCCATGCATTTGGATCTGCCGGATCTCCATTGCAGCGCAGAATATAGGACTTTACATGAATCCACTGTGCATTCTCGCAAAGCGATGTAAACATGTATAAGACGCCATCAATTTCGTGAAGCTCAGCTGCCCATGTTCCAACAAAGTGAAGACCATTTTCAAGTGGAATACGATAAACAACAATTGGCTCGGCATCAAAGGTCCCCTCTATCGTATCTGCAATACGAAGCTGAATGTTGTGCGTTCCAGACGAGGACAGATAATACTTTCCATGATATTCGGTCACACACGGGTCTGACATACCATAAAATTCGACAAACTCATCTGCACGAAAATGAAGCGGCATCGGAAATTTCCAGCGTTTCTGCAAAACCTTTCCCGGAATTTTCCATGTTCCCGGCTTTGACACATCCACTTTGTCTAATGCCTCCCTATCCCACGCAACTTTCTTTTCATGTGTGGAACCATCGCTGTAAACGCAAGTTGCCCTTGGCGCACTATCAGAAAATGCCTCTAAAGATTTTCCAAGTGGCCAGCTTTTATGTACCGACTCTGTTTTTACATAATGAATATCAGCAAAGTATTCACTTAGAACCTTTTTTTCTGCTTCTGTGATTTCAATTACATTTCCCGGTACACAACCGTCTATGCCAAAGTTTTCTATTCCATAGCTTTCCATTCCACAGCTGTTTTCTTTGGCCATTTGTATTTCCACTTCGCCAAACTGAATTTTCGCACCCGCTTCACACTTTTCTATTCTTTTCAAATCATTTGTCTGTGCACAAAATCTACCCGAAGCTGTCTCCCACTCGACATAATAAATTTCCTTTTCCTTATCATATGTACAG
>CAVCPW010000110.1:0-14920 GCA_963604075.1 Anaerovoracaceae bacterium
CTGCTAAAGTATGAAGATCAGGTACGCTTCTTTGTCAATGAGCTTGAAGTATTCAGTTATATCGACGATGGCGTAACTTACGGTCCGCGACTCGAAGGGGGAAAAATTGGTTTCAGACAACTTGCACCGATGATTGGAGAGTACTCAGAACTTAGGGTTTTTAGTTTTTGATTGTAACACAAAATGGTCGTTTTTGCTATAAACTAAAAATAAATTAAATAGACACGCAAAATTTGTTTGTTCTAACCAATAACAAATGATAAAAATTTAACAAAAAAATAAAAAATATTAATTTTTTGAGAACAAAAAGCAAAAAAACTATTGAAAAGTTATGCAAACTATTATATAATATCAACAACAAAAAAATCCATCCGAGTGAATTGATTGTCTCTTTTTTTAAAAAATAGAAAAGAGATTTTAACGGAGAAGTGTACGAAACTGTGCAGAAATGCGCATCTTTATCTTTTTGCGCGGAACGGGAGACACAAAAAAAGGAAGGAGAAAAATCATGGGTAAGAAAAATAACAATACAGCCTATAAGCATAAGAAGACTCCGTTGCTTACTGACATGAAGCGTCATAAGTGGCTGTACCTGATGGTTCTTCCAGGTGTTATCTGGATGATCATTTTCTGCTATCTGCCTATGGGCGGCCTGGTAATGGCATTCCAGAATTACAAGTTACGTATTCGTGGTCATTCAGGCATCTTTTCCAGTTTTATCTACAGTGAGTTTGTGGGACTGGATAATTTCAAAGAATTCTTTACAAGTAAAACGGTAAGTTTCTGGACACTGTTTAGAAACACGTTGTCGATTTCTTTACTGAGCCTGGCACTGTTCTTCCCGGCTCCAATCATTCTTTCACTGATGCTGAATGAATTAAAGAGTATGGCATTTAAGCGAGTTTCACAGACGCTTATCTATATTCCTCATTTCGTATCTCTGGTTATTGTTGCTTCCCTGACACAGCAGCTGTTTAACTCCAATGACGGTGTTGTATATCAGATGTTTAAGATGTTAATGGGAGATGCCGCACCGAAGGTTTTAACAGACCCGAAGTTCTTTAATCAATTGATTGTAGGACAGAGCATTTGGAAGGAAACAGGTTACGGTACTATTATCTTTCTGGCAGCACTTTCAGGCGTAGACATGCAGCTGTATGAAGCAGCTCGTGTAGATGGTGCAGGCAGATGGAGACTTATGTGGCATATCACACTTCCAGCAATCCGTGGTACAGTTGTTATCATGTTGATTATGAAGTGCGGAAGCATCTTAAATACAGGATTTGAGCAGATTTACCTGATGAAGAACGACCTGAATGCTTCTAGAGCACAGGTGTTTGATACCTACATTTATGAGAGAGGTATCGTCAGCGGTCAGTATTCTGTATCGGCTGCAGCAGGACTTTTCAAGTCTATCGTCAGCCTGATTCTTGTATTGAGTGCAAATAAGGTTGCAAAGCTCTGCGGCGAGAGCGGATTCTATTAAGGAGGCAAAAGCGATGGCTAACAATATTTCAAGAGCAAACAAAATCAAGCGGTCGCCGGGTGATGCATTTGTGCAGGTTCTTTTATATCTGTTTGTAGCACTTTTTGCCATAGCAACCGTTATCCCGTTTTTATATGTATTAGCTGGTTCCTTTGCGACAGAGCAGGAGCTGACTGAAAAGTCCTTCTTTCTGTTCCCAACAGTATTCTCAACCAATGCATATACTTACATTGTAAAAGATGGTTCTATCTTCAGAGGTCTTGCAAACTCACTGCTTGTGACAATAATCGGTACCTGTATCAATATGTTCATGAGTACCACACTCGCATATCCTCTGGCGCGTTCCGACTTCCGTTGGAGAAATGGCATTACCAACATGGTTATCGTCACGATGCTGTTCGGCGGTGGTATGGTACCAAGCTATATCTTAGTTGTAAATATTCTTCATCTTCGCAATACATATTGGGCACTGTGGCTGCCGGGTGCAATCAATGCGTTCAATATGATTATTATCAAGAATTATTTCCAGGGTCTTCCGAAGGAGTTAGAGGAAGCATCTCATATTGATGGTGCATCGGATTTGACTATTTTTGTTAAGGTTGTGCTTCCGCTTTCTAAGCCGGTATTGGCTTCTGTAGGTTTGTTCTATGCAGTAGGACACTGGAATTCTTACTTTAACTGCCTGTTGTATATTGATAATGTGAATATGAAGGTTGTACAGCAGGTTCTGCGTGAAATCATGCAGCAGGCTCAGCAGGCAGAGACAGATGAGCTGATGGACTGGGGTTCAAATGGTGCTCCACCGTCTAAGGCAGTTCGTATGGCTTCTACTGTAGTAGCTACAGTTCCGATCCTTTGTGTATATCCATTCATCCAGAAGTTCTTCACTCAGGGTGTTATGGTAGGTGCAGTTAAGGGTTAATTGTCAAATGATAATGAGAGCGGTAATTCGCAGATCATATTTCATATGGCTTTGACATAGGCCGTTTTGGAGAGCAGCGTGAAGCTGCGCTCCAGCATATGTCGCAATTTAAATCTAGGAGGGTGTAAAATGAATAAGAGATTTGTAGCAGCCGGTATGGCAGCGGCTATGGCAGCAACTATGCTTCCGTCCATGGCATTCGCAGATGAAAATCCAACAGTCACATTACTTGTACCTGAGTACAACGCAGGAAAGAGCTTAAAGAACACTGGTTCTGAAGAAGTTATCCAGAAGGTAGAAGAGTATACCGGAATCAACTTTGAGGTTAAGTGGGGAGATAACGGTGCTTATGATCAGGTTCTTGGAACTACATTGATGGACTTTGATAACATGCCGATGATCCTTACCTGTACCGGTTCTATGAATGGTACTATCGTATCTGCAGCTGAGGAAGGTGCATTCTGGGATCTGACTGATTACTTAAATGACAGCGAGAAGTTCCCGAATCTGTCTCAGGCAAACAAGGATACCTTGAAGGGTCTGACTGTAAACGGAGAGATTATCGGTATTCCGCGTGTTCGTGAGCTTGGACGTAATGGTATCTCCTATCGTCAGGACTGGGCTGACAAGTTAGGTCTTGGTGTTCCGGAAACTATTGATGATGTTTACAACATGCTGTATCAGTTCACTTATGGCGATCCGGATGGAAACGGTGTAGATGATACCTACGGTATGGAAATGACCAAGTACACTGGACCGTTTGATATTGTTCAGACATGGTTTGGCTGTGGAAATGGCTGGGTAGAGCAGGACGGTCAGCTGGTTCCTGTACATCAGACTGCTGAGTACAAGGAAGCTCTTGACTGGTTAAAGAAGGTTTATGATGATGGTTTAATGACTCCTGACTGGGTAACAATCGACTCCTCTGAGTGGTCTAACGGCTGCAAGAAGGGTGAGGCTGGTGTTTACATCGATGTTATGGATGGTGGTCGTCGTATCTGGGACTACTTTGTAAACAACGAAGTTGCATCTGTTACTAATCCGGATGAGTATGCATCTATGAACCTGTTAGGTGTTATCAACAACACTACTCTGGCTACTTCTGGTTACAATGGTTACTATGTAATCACTAAGGATGGAGCTCAGACTGAGGAAGATGTTATCAACGCTCTTACCTTCCTGGATAAGTTGAATGATTATGATATGCTGATTCTGGCTGATTACGGTCTTGAGGGTGTAAGCTACAATGTAAATGACGAAGGTCTTATCGAGACTATCCAGATGGAGAGCAGCGAGGCTCCACAGCTTGGTCTGAACCAGATGGTTGCCTACATTCCTGGATATACCGAGGATAAGCCGGTTGCTTTAACAGAGAGAGATATCGCTCTGAACGAGTGCTATGAGCAGAGAACACGTCCGGTAGCAGTTACTAACCCGGCACTTGGTTATTTAGCAACTTCTTCAACCTACTCCAAGTATGGTTCTGACCTTGACAATATCCTGTCTGAGGCAAGAACACAGTACATCTGCGGCGTTATCGACGAGCAGGGTCTGCAGGATGCTTGGGATGACTGGGCAGCTAAGGGCGGCGATGATCTGATTGCTGAGATCAATGAGATGTATGCAGCAGATCAGGAAGCAGCTGGTACTGACTCTGAGGCAGATACTGAAGCATCTACAGAGGAAGCTTCCAGCCAGGCTGAGTAATTTGACATCAGTTACCACAGGTAAGTTGAAAGAAAGTAAAATAATAAAATAGAAACCGTCAATGGTGTGATACCAAAGCGGTATTGGGAGGCACCTGGTTTAGGCCGGGTGCCTCCTCTTTGCTTTTTAACCAAATCAAGCAAGTAGCGAGGCGGATTGCGAATATCCGCTTGACTCAATAAACTCCTGATAAAGGGGACGCCCATTCGTAAAAAAAGTAAAGCGCATGTGAGCGATTGTCAAAAGAATATGGAGGATATGGAGATTATGGAAACGACAAATCAGAAAGTTCCGGCGATGGCACTTCATCTGATGAATAACAGAAAAGTGTATGGTTACACGACATGGGGCTGTATGTGGGAAAGAGGTTCTGTACAAAAGGATTCATCTTTTATTGTATATGCACAGGATAATGTACAAGACTGTGTATCAAATAGCACAGAGGACTGTGAATCTAACGTTTCGCAAAATTGTATACAGAATATTGTTGTGCCATCTCAGGCGAGAGTGACTGCATACTGGCCTGATGGTTCAGTCAAATGGACGGCTCATACTGCAGACAGCAGCCGTGTGGGAAATGCAGTTAAGGTTGTCGCAGAGAGTAAACGAGAAGCATGTGGGCAAAGTGCTTGTGTGAGTGAAAATAAAAGAGATGATAGTTCTTTATCACTTTGTGTAACACAGGAAACGGATGTATATCGTATCGATGCGGGTTGCATTAAGGCCGTTGTACCCAAGAGTGGAATGAGTATTCTTAGTGAGGTGAGCATAAATGGTTGCCAACAGGTGACAGATGCTGATTTGATATTGCAGCTTGAGGAACGCAGCTTTGAAAATGGTGTACAGATTCAAAAGATTGTGCCATACACAGGTGAAATCGACTCAGTTACAATCGAGGAGCAGGGACCAGTTTGCGTGACATTCTGCCTAAAGGGAACTCATGTAAGTCATGTGGATAACCGCCGCGTGCTGCCATTTGTCATTCGTGAGACTATCTACCTGAACAGCCCGAAGATCGACTTTGAACATACCTTTTTATTTGATGGCGATGAAAAGAAGGATTTCTTAAAAGGACTCGGTGTGCGTTTCCATCGTCCGATGCATGGTGCGCTTTATAATCGTCATATTCGTTTCGGTACCGATCACGGCAGTTTCCATGAGGAGATGGTTGAGCTTCTTAGCTGGCATCCGCGAATTGCATCGTCCATATACGATTCCCAGACAAAGGGCGAGATGCTTCACCTTGACGCAGAAAACGATGAGACAGCAGCTACCGCAATCAAGGCATCCGAACAGATGCCAATTTGGAGTCGCTACGTGCTTTGCCAGGACAGTGCAACTCATTTCTCTATTAAAAAGAAAATCGTGAATCCAGAGTGCTGCTACATTGAAGGTCTTCATGGTATGAGAGCGCCTGGCAGCGTAAATATTGTCGATGAAAGTGGAAGCTTCTCTCTTTCTTCCAAGGATTTCTGGCAGAAATATCCGTCTGGAGTAGAGGCAGGTGACCTTGATCAGGATAATGCCGAGGTGATTTTCTGGCTTTGGTGTCCGCAGGTTGAGGCAATGGATTTTCGTCATTACGCTGATCATGGTTATTCACAGACATACTACGAGGGCTTTGATGTGGTTGGTGCATCACCGTTTGGTATTGCAAACACGAACAATTTCTCTATTGAGCTTTCAGAAAAGGCAGTATCCGATGGAGAAGCGTTAAAATGCTTTGCAAACAGTGTGCAAAAGCCGCCGGTTTATATCGCAGAGCCAGCGTTTTATGCTCGGATGCAGGCATTTGGTGAGTGGAGCCTTCCGTCTGAGAAGACCGAGGTGGAACGTTTCTTAGAGGAACAGCTGGATAAAGCATTCGATTTTTATAAAAATGAGGTAGAGGTGCGAAACTGGTACGGCATGTTTAATTATGGCGATATCATGCATACTTACGACCCATTTAGACATAGCTGGCGTTACGACATGGGCGGCTATGCATGGCAGAATACAGAGCTTGTTCCGACACTGTGGCTGTGGCTGGCCTTCATGAGAAGCGGCAGAGAAGATATCTTTACAATGGCTGAGGCGATGAGCCGCCACTGCTCTGAGGTCGATATTTATCATTTTGGTCCGCTTAAGGGTCTGGGTTCCCGTCATAACGTGCGCCACTGGGGTTGTTCATGCAAGGAGGCTCGTATCGCGATGGCAGGTCATCACCGTTTCTACTATTATCTGACTGGAGATCTTCGTCTGGGCGATGTGTTCGACGATGTAAAGGATGCTGATGATGCGATTGTTGAGACTGATCCGCTTCGCTTCTTCTTTGACAAGGATAAAATGCATGCACCGGCACATGCCCGTTCCGGACCGGACTGGTCAAGCTTTTGCTCAGACTGGATGACTCAGTGGGAACGCTTTAACGATAATATCTATAAAAATAAAATTCAAATTGGAATTGATGATTTAAAGGCATTACCACTTCGTCTGACATCTGGGCCGGATTTTGAGTATGATCCGAAAGACAGTCATTTGCGCTATATTGGAGAGCGTACAGACGGAGGAAGTCATCTTCAGGTGTGTATGGGTGCTATTCAAGTGTGGATTGAAATTGCTGACCTGCTTGGTGACGAGGAGTGGAAGGATATGCTTGCGCAGCATGGTCGTTTCTACTATCTTCCACGGGAAAAGCAGCTTGAGGAGTCAAATGGCTTGATTGGAGACCGTCAATTTACGTTGCCATTTATGGCATCGGGACTCGCCGCTTACGGTGCCGCCCGTCTGCATGATAAAGAACTGGCACAGACGACGTGGAAGATTCTTCTTCATGCACTGTGCACACACAATAATACAGAAGGATTTTTGTCACATGATCTTGCAGATGCAGGAAATAGAGAAGTACTTCACGAAATTCCGTGGATTACAACAAACTTTACTTCACAGTGGTGCTTGAATGTGATTACAGCGCTTTGCTATATTCGCGATGAGCTGCCAAAGACGATGGAGGAGTTAGAAAAAATTCTGGCAGGGCTTGATGAGAGTGGATTCCACAAAGCATAAATTGGTTTTACGAAAAGCTCACTTGGTGATAGCTGCTGTGGGCTAGTTTGTGAAAGCGGTTATTATATAGCAGCTTCGCCTTGGAGCGTTGCAAGAGAAAAAGGAGAAAACAATATGTGTATCGGAAAAGGAATATATTTCCATTATGAGTGGAAATTTCTGCTTGCAGATGCCTTTCCATTGAAGGACGCACTTGAAAAATGGCGCGACGCAGAGGGGCATTTCTTCTATGAAAGAGAATATAATGAGAAAAACTGGGAGGATGTAACGCTTCCACATACCTTCAATGATGGCGATCTCTTTCGTGACCGCATTCAGGATGCGGGCAGTGGTCAGAAGCGAACTATGGCATTTTACCGCAAATGGTTTTTAGTGCCGAAGGAGCGTAAGGGACAGAAGGTTCTCATCCAGTTTGAGAAGGTGCGCCAGACCTGCTATCTTTATGTAAATGGTACACTGGCAGGCTATCATGAGAATGGTGTTGCACCATTTGGTTTTGATCTGACACCGTATGTTCGATTTGGCGAGGAGAATTTGATTGCTGTTGCAACGGATAATACGACGACAAGAAACATTCCATTTTGCATTGCAGAGACACCAAATGAGCCTGATGTGGAGCCGGGAAGTTATCTGCAGTCACAGGATCAGGCTGTACCAGCAGAGCAGGAAGGCGTGGGCTTCTTCTGGAATTGCAATGACTTTAATCCGTCAGTGGGTGGACTGACAAGTCCTGTGCGTTTGTACTATAAGCCGCAGGTTTATCTGACATTGCCTCTGTATAGCAATCTTCTCACAAAAGGCTGCTATGTATACGGCAGTGACTATGAGATTGAGGCCGGCAGAGACAAAAATGGCATGGAGCTTTCTGGAAGTGCGAAAACCGTCGTTGAGGCTGAGGTGCGAAATGAGACTGGAAGGCTAGTTGTGGCATGGACTGTAGTTGATGTGTTTCGTCATGATGGCACAAAGGCATTTTCATTCCAGTCGAAACCACAGGAGATTGCATCGTGGGGAGTAGAAAAATCTCCTCTTAGCATTGTGCCGGCTGATGCCTATAAAAAGGATGAGAATGGTCACTATGTTCCGGTAGCCGAGGAGGAGGCAGCACCGACACGAATCGACTCCGAGCATGTTACTGTGTTAACAGCACAGTCCGGGCGTGAAGGACTCAGGTTATGGAGTATAGATGATCCGTATCTGTATCATGTCGTTGTGCGCCTGTATACAAAGGATTGTGCAGTTGGCGGCAGTGCAGTTGACACTTGTACAGGTGAAGATTGTGTAAGAGAAGCCTGCACAACAGAAGAAAGTGTAGCAGACAAAAGCGCAGCAAAAGAAGCTGCCGGTGTAATCTGTCTTGACGAGCAGGAAATCGAGACTGGTTTTTGCAAGATCGGCTATGATAAGGATCAGGGTGTAATGCTTAATGATGCACCAGTATGGCTGCGCGGCTATGCACAGAGAGCGACAAATGAGTGGGCTGCAATCGGCATTGCACCGGAGTGGCTAAAGGACGAGGATGCAAGACTGATTAAAGAGAGCAATGCAAATCATATACGTTGGATGCATGTAGCAGCTGCTCCGTCTGAAATTCGCGCATTTGATCGGCAGGGAATCATCTGCACACAGCCGGCAGGTGACAAGGAAAAGGAAAATTTTGGCAGACAGTGGGATCAGCGAGTGGAGCTGATGCGCGATGTGATTATCGCATTCCGTAATCACCCGTCTATCGTATTCTGGGAAGCTGGAAACAACTCGATAGGCAAGGAGCATATGCGAGAGATGCGTTTACTTAAGCAGGCGCTTGACCCGTCACGCGGTCGTTTTATGGGATGCCGCACCATTAATACAGAAGATGTATTAGTGGAATCGGAGTATGTAGGCACCATGTTGAACCGTCATGCGGCACGTTTTTTAGCAGAACATGGTCCAATCACTGAGACTGAGTATTCTCGTGAGGAAGCACCGAGGCGAATTTGGGATGATTTCACACCGCCGGATTTTGACTATAAAAATAAGTGGCTTGGCAAGGGCGGCAGAAAGCAGCCGGGTGGTGATTTCTACGATCTGACTTCTGAGGATCTGGCACTTGCGACTGCAAGAGGCTACAGTGAGTTCTTCAATGACCGTATCGGTGGTGCATCGCATCATGACTGGTACAGCGCATGTGCAGCACTTTGCTGGACAGATTCTGCTCAGCATGGACGACAGGCCTATTCTGAGAATGGTCGTATGAGCGGCCGTGTGGATGCGGCACGAAACAAGAAGCAAAGCTTTGATGTGTTTAGAGTTATGCAGTCTAAGACACCGGCAGTCAAAATTATCGGTCACTGGAATTATCCACCGCAGGATGGAATGAATTATCGCTACGAGGAAAAAGCCTTTGATGGACATTTTTGGATGCCGACAGGCGAGTATGGATTCCGTGACCCAAAGCATAAGACAGTTTATGTGATTGCAAGTGATCCGATTGCAAAGGTTGAACTGTATGTAAATGAGAAAATGGTTGGCAGCTGCGACATACCGCAGGATACATTCGTATTTGCAATTCCAAATGTGGATATCACAAATCAGGGAAAGGTGACTGCGATTGCCTATGATTATGATGGAAAACAGGTTGCTGCAGACACCATCGAGACAGCAGGAAAACCGGCTAAACTTGAATTGTCTGTAAAGACGTCTCCCAAAGGACTCCTTGCCGATGGTGCAGATATTGCACTTCTTGATGTGCGTGTGACCGACAGCGAGGGACGCACATGCCCGTTGTGCGATAGTCGAATCGATTTTTCATTAGAGGGTGAGGGCATCTTCCTTGGCGGTTACAACAGCGGTCGCTTCAATGGTCCGAACAAGCAGGATAATGTTATTCACCAAAATTTCCTGTACGCAGAGTGTGGATATAACCGTGCATTTCTAAGAAGTACAAGAAAGGCAGGAGCCATCCGCGTGACCGCCACGATGGAGGGACTGGCACCAGTAAGCATCGAGTTAAACTCTGTTTTGGTGGTATTTGAGGATGAGGCACTTAAGGAATTGAACGTATCCTATCCAAACCTTGGCGATACCATTGCTCCAAACGATCAGGATTATCCGGCAGTACCGGCAGCCGACCTTGCAAAGTATGTTCCAGAGACCGAGCAGTATTGCAAGATTCTCTGGAACGGACAGGAGCCGGATACAAGAGGTGTGCGTACCGTCAACAAAAATGGAAGTATCTGGGGTGCGGTTATCTGCATCTTAGAGCGCATGAAGGGCGAGCTAGGCGATGTCTTTGACTATGAGTATGACCAGAAGGAAGAGCGTCTGACGCTGACAAGCGGCGGACATACCGTCATAGCACAGACACATCAGACACACTTGTTAGTCGATGGCAAGGAGAATTTGATGGACGGTGAGCCGTATATTTCAGAGAGCCGCCAGTTCGTCATGGAGGTAAATGCGATCATTACCTATATTGAGGGTGTGACCGCGTACTATGATGATAAGGTGAATGTGTTCCGGGTGGAACACATCCGCTAGTTTTACGAAAAGCCCCGGAAGCGAAGGCTAGTTTACGAAAGTGATTCGACTATTGGCAGTTTCGTCATGGGGCTTTGCCAGATATAATGAGTATTCATTACGACTGAGCAGTTACAAGCCACTACCTTTAGGTAGTGAGTAGTTGACAAACACATAAACAATAGAAAGGAAAAATAACTATGACACATAAATTTCACGACCTGGTAGCAGGCGCACGTTCTTACCGTCGCTTTGACCAGAGTAAAAAAATGACTATCCAGGAACTTGAGGAGTTAGCAGAATTAGGACGCATCACACCATGCGGCGGAAATCGCCAATATATTCGCTTTGCACTGAGTGCAGATGAAAAGATGAATGCGGAAATTTACAAGAATGTAGCATGGGCAGGATACTTAAGCGATTGGGATGGCCCAATAGAGGGAGAACGCCCAACTGGGTATATCTTTATTTTACGTGATCTTGAGATGCAAAAAAATATCACAGTAGATGAAGGAATTGTGGCACAGACTATTTTCCTTGGCGCAAGAGAAATGGGTTACGGCGGCTGCATGTTAATGAATATCAAGCGTGATGAACTTACGGAAATTCTTGGATTAGATCCGGAAAAATATGCCATCACTATGGTAATCGCACTGGGCGTTCCAGTTGAGACTGTAAAGATGGTTGAGATGAAGGACGATGATATCAAGTATTACCGTGACGAGAATCAGGTTCATTATGTTCCGAAGAGAAGCCTGAAGGATATTATTGTAAAAGAACTATAATATCTGTGCTTTACGAATATTCGTTACGTAAAGGCGCCAAGACGAATGTGCTTTACGAGACGGACCGTTGTAGTGATACCCTTTCGGGAAAAATCGTGAACTGAATTTTAGAAATTTCTTAAAAATGGAGCGCAAAAAATGGAAAAATTTACAATTTACTTAGCAGGAGATTCCACTGTACAGAGCTACCGCACCCCGGTAAAGCCAATTACCGGCTGGGGCCAGATGCTGCACACCTATTTTAAGGAGACAGCACCGAATATGAATCAGGATGGCTGCGACTGGATGGGTTATGGCAAAAAGAGTGATTCTGATTTTGAGCAGTCTATCATCTACGAGGCAGACGCTTTGTACATTGACAACCGTGCAATGGCAGGAAGAAGCAGCAGAAGCTACTTCGATGAGGGACGTCTCGATGATTTAAAGAAGGCAGTCAAGGCTGGTGACTATCTGTTCATGCAGTTTGCACACAACGATGCAAATAAGGAGAAAGAATGGCGCTATGTCACTACTGAGCAGTACGAGGAGTATCTGCTTCGGTATGTCAATGCGGCAAAGGAGCGAGGTGCACAGCCGGTTCTCGTAACCGCAATTGCAATGAGGAACTGTGGCGATACGCCGGACGGCAAGTTTAGCACAAGCTTTCCTGAGTATCGCGATAAGATGCTTGAGATGGGAGAAAAGTATGATCTTCCAGTACTTGATCTGGGCAAGGCAACCGCAGATTATCTGAATACCGTAGGCGATGACGGCTCTAAGAAGTTGTTTATGTGGTTAGAAAAAGGTGCATACGAGGGCTATCCGGATGGAAAGCAGGACAATGCGCATTTGCAGCAGGCAGGCGCAAATGCATTTGCTGGCCTGCTTGCAAGTTTAATTCGTTCCTATGACCGCGATGATAAGCTGGATAAGATAAAAGCACAGCTGGCATAAGTTTTATGGGTGAAGCGGCAAAATCAATCTGTCACTTTGCTCGAATGAAGAAAAGGAGGCAAGTATGAATGCGATAGTAAAGCAGGTCTTGAATGACCGCGTAGAAATTGCATGGGAACCGGCAGAGGGAGCCGAAACTTATCATGTTTACTGGGCCGATAAAGACATTCCGACCATGAAGTATCAGCTTGTGGGAGATACAAAGAAGTGCAGTTTTGTTCTAAAAAAGGCAACGCATGTGCCACATTATTTGAAAGTAGCTGCCGTAAAAGATGAAATTGAGTATGAGATGAGCAATCTCGTTGAGACACCTCTTAAGGCTGTTTTTCATGAGCAGCTTGAGAAACTAAACAGAGGTCTGATTGCCGTTAAGAGAGACGATGGCGTGTATGTCGGTTGGCGTATGTTTCTAGATGAAGTGCGTGGTTACAGCGATACAGGTCTGACAGGTGCCGATTATGCAGTATACCGCGGTACACGTAGACTTGCAATCGTTACAGATAGCACAAATTATCTGGATACAGATGGAACATTGCAGGATACTTATAGTGTGGCGCCGATTCTGGATGGCAAGGAAGGCGAAAGCTGCAAGGAAGTCTCTGTATGGGAAAATAATTATATTGATATTCCGATGCACAAGCCAGCGGACGGCCGTTCTCCGAAGGGCGAGATGTTCCCAGAGGGTCAGCCGTACACCTACAGCGCAAATGATATGAGCATTGGAGATGTGGACGGAGATGGTGAGCTGGAATATATTGTAAAGTGGGATCCATCGAATGCACATGATGTTTCTCATCGCGGCTATACTGGAAACTGCTATATTGATTGCTATCGGCTGGATGGCACACTTTTATGGCGTGTAGATATGGGACCGAATATCCGCTCTGGTGCGCATTATACGCAATTTATGGTGTACGATTTTGATGGTGACGGCAAGGCCGAAATGTGTGTTAAGACTGCACCAGGCACGAAGGTGACACGCTTTGCAGCGGATGGCACCGCGACCGAGGAGTATATTACACTTCCAGAGCGCGATGTGAAAAATGGTGTAACCAATCATGACAATTATGTATGCACCGCAGCTGATTACAAGGAGCACCTTGTTAAGATGTTTATGGGATGGAGCAGTCATCCAGAGGTTGTATCCGGTCGGTGGCCTGCCACTCTCGAGGAGTGCTTTGGCATTCCGGTTAAATACAGTTATCCGCTGAATCGCGAGGATGCAGAGGCACTTGTTTCTTACTTTATCTATGAGTTTGCGCCGGCAAGAAGCGATAAGAATCATCTTGAGGCATTTGAGGGCTTCATCTATGAGGGACCAGAGTATCTGACGATGTTTGGAGGCGATGGAAGAGAGCTTGAGACGATTGATTTTCCAGTGCCAAGAGGCGATGATGGATTGATGTGGGGCGACTATGCGATGCGAAGAATCGAGCCGTGTAACCGTGTGGACCGTTTTCTTTCCGGAGTCGCATACTTAGACGGTGAGCATCCATCTGTAATCATTTGCAGAGGCTACTATACCAGAAGTACTGTTACGGCATATGATTTTAAAGATGGTCACTTTGCAAAGCGCTTTGCAGCCGATTCTGGTCATGTACCGATGAATAATCCATTTGATGATAATGCACATGAAAAAGAAGGCGTAGATCCGGTATGGGGCAAGCTTGCCGGACAGGGCGACCACAGCCTTTCCGTAGCAGATGTGGACGGAGATGGCTATCAGGAGATTATCTATGGCGCAGCCGTGATCGATCAGGACGGAAGCCTTCTGTATTCAAGTTACGATCATCTGCCGGATGGACGTCTTGCAAAGCTTGGTCACGGTGATGCGATGCACGTTGCAAGAATCAATCCTGATTTGCCAGGCTACCAGATTTTTAATGTGTTCGAGGGAGCAAAGGCGGCGCCTTACGGCTATGCACTTCGTGATGCACTCACTGGAAAAGTTTTCTTTGGCGAGTATGCCGAGACTGATCTGGGTCGATGCATGATTGGAGATGTCGTTCCTGGTGTGCGTGGACTTCAGGTATGGGTAAAAGATACTTATGATTGTAATGGAAATAAGCTTGATGTGAAGCTTCTTGGAACAAATGCGAACATCCATTGGGCTGCAGATATGACGACGCAGATCATTGATGGCGTGGATTATATGGAGCGCAAGAAGCAGACTGGTATCATTAACGATAATACCCATGGCATTATGCTTGACCCGCAGGGTACTCTCACGAACAATGGTACCAAGGGAAATCCGTGTTTGGTGGCTGATATTTTTGGTGATTATCGTGACGAGATTATTCTTCGCCTTGAAGATAGCAGTGCTGTGCGTATCTACACAAACACGGACCTGTCCGCACATAAGCTGTTTACACTGCTGCATGATATTCAGTATCGTGTTGGTGTGGCATGGCAGAATAATTGCTACAATCAGCCGTGCTATACGAAGTTTTATCTGGCAAGCGATATGGAGTGGAAGTATGTGCTGCCAGCGCTGGCATCGACGGTGAAATTCGAAAATTAAAAATTTGTTGGAACAGCGAAAAG
>CAVCPW010000111.1:0-3547 GCA_963604075.1 Anaerovoracaceae bacterium
GATTTTTCCTGGCACCGACTGTAGCGGCAGGTGCACTGAAGGGAGCAATTTTTGCAGCAAACGTTTTTGAAAAACTTGGCTATGATGTCATTCCAAACGGCACAGAGCCACGCTATGATATTATTCAGGCAGTAACCTTGAAGAAGCCAGAGGCATTGATTGCATTTTGTCAGGGTATTCAGGCAGCAGCACCTGTCGACAGTTATGTAACACCAGAACCGTGGGATATGCCGGGTTATGATTCACAGGTTATCATGGCAGCAGGTGCATTCATTCAGGGTTCTTCTATTGAGTTAAGTGCCGATGGTCCGCTAAAGGAGCCATATGCTGTTTATTTCCAGGGTGGTCTTACCTGGTATCATGCAAAGTATGGAATTATGATGGCACTTGAAAAGCTGGTTCAGGCTGGTATTGTTACGCTGTAAATATAATTTGACTGGAATTAGCGGCGAGATGATTCGCTTTCATATTATTCATTCGAGAAGATTTTCGTATGCCAAAGCAGAAAATGTCAGCTTTTGGCATACGGATTTATTAATATTCGAAAATTTCTTCTATACTTTAAAAAAGAATTGTGATAGAATAAGTGCATAATGGTTTCGATACCTGGAAGTAAGGAACGATTATGAAGCATGATATTTCAAAACAGCTGCCCAGAGATATCCGACCGTATGAGCGGTGCATGGAGCATGGTGCCAGTGCATTAAACAATGCCGAACTTCTTGCCGTGATTTTGCGCACAGGAAGCGTTGGTGAAAATTCACTTGAGCTTGCGACGAGGCTTCTTTCAATTGAGAGTCTTCCCGGACTGGTTTCTATGACGGTTGAGCAGCTGACAGGAATACGGGGAATTGGCAAAGTAAAGGCGATACAGCTCCAGTGTATTGGTGAGCTCGCAAGACGTCTTAGCACAGCAAGGCAGCAGGGGATTGTATTGGACAGTCCTCAGGCAGTCGGAAACTATTATATGAACCGTCTGAAAGATGAACGTCAGGAACAGGTGATTCTTGTGCTCCTAAACAATAAGGGCGCACTGATTCGTGATCTTGTGCTGACGAAGGGGACAGTGAATCAGACCATTCTTTCGCCGAGAGAGGTTTTTATTGAGGCTTTTCGTTATCAGGCTGTAAAGCTGATTCTGCTTCACAATCACCCGAGTGGTGATCCTACTCCAAGTAAGGAGGACATTGAAGTCACGCGGCAGATTCAAAAGGTAGGAGAGCTTACCGCTATTTTGCTGCTGGATCATGTCATCATCGGAGACGGCAGATTTATCAGTTTAAAAGAACGAGGATACATTTCATGAAGAGCAGCAAAAGAAACAACGATGTGAAAATGCCCTTTACCAGAAGACCGCAGTTGGTTCTTTTTCTATTGACCGCATGCTGCGTGATTTCGATGGGGTATTATTACATCAAGAAAGAAAACATCGTATCGGTTACACAGGTTGCAGGAGCAATCACAGTGCCGGTTCAGCAGGGCATCAATAAGCTTGGCAGTATTTTCTTTAATTTTGATCAGGATCGTCTGACAAAGAAGGAGATGGAAGCCAAGATTGAATCTCTTGAGGCAGAGAATGAATCCCTCAAAGACGAGATGGTCTCTTACGATCAGAAAATTCAGGAATATCAAGATATGAGAGAACTTCTTGAGTTAAAGAGTACCTATGCGGATTATGATACCGTTGGTGCTACGGTGATCTTTTCGGATATGACCGGAAATTGGTTTTCTACATTTACGATTGATAAGGGAAGCGATGATGGACTGGAAGTAGGCATGAATGTGCTTGCAGGCGGCGGACTGGTCGGCTACATCTCCGATATCGCGTCAGGACATGCAGTCGTGACTTCGATTATTAATGATAATGTGAATGTCAGCGCTATGCAGTCCACCACTGGAGATAGCTGTGTTGTCACAGGCGATTTGCCGTATATGAAAGAACATGGGCTGTTAAAGCTCCAGTATATGGATACCGATTTTGATATCAGCAAAGACAATGTAATTGTTACATCAAACATTTCTGACCGTTATCTTCCAGGACTGGTAATAGGTTATGCGCAGGATGTATCGGTAGATGAAAACGGGTTGGCGTCGTCGGGCTACTTAAAGCCAGCGGCTGATTTCAAGCACATTCGCAATGTACTCGTAATCACGACGCAAAAGCAATCTGTAGAGTAAGTGGGGATGGAGAAAAACATATGAAGATTAAGATACTAAGAGTTGTTTTATGTATAGTACTTGCCGTCAGTTGTTTTTTACTGCAGTCGAATTTTACAAGAATGTTTCCAATTCTGACAGCAGCACCGAACCTGCTTTTGATCGTCACCTTTTCTGTTGGCTTTTTAAAGGGCAGAGTGTGGGGCATGTTTACCGGACTTGGTTGTGGACTACTGTTGGATGCATTTAGTGGCGGTGTGTTGGGTTATTATACGCTTGCATTTATTTACATCGGATATTTCAATGGTATTTTTACAAGAACGCTGTCACACGATATGGTAGTGATGCCTGTGCTTCTTTGCAGTGTCAATGAGTTAATCTACAATGTATATATTTATGTGTTCAGCTTCCTTTTGTTCGGCCGTGTAAATATTTTGGATTATATTAAGAACCTAGCACTCCCGGAGCTTCTGATGACCGCAGTCGCTACAATCATTGTATATGGCGTGATTATGACAGTAGACAGACATCTGACAGAGGCAGAGAAAAGAGGAGAAAAGAGATTTGCTTAAAGAATATTGGAATTTATTCAGGGAATGGGTAAAAAGTACATTGAAGTCCAGAATCTTCTGGCTTGGTACTGTATGTACGCTTTTTCTGGCAATCCTGGTGGTAAGGCTGTTCCAACTTCAGATTCTGAATGGAGCATCTTATTATGATTCGTATGTTTCCCGTACTAAGAAGGAGATTACGACAACAGCCACGAGAGGCACAATCTACGATCGAAATGGAGTCGTCCTTGCCGGAAATGAGGTCGTCTATAACTTGACCATAAAGGACACAAGCGATTATACAAAGGCAAATGGTGATTTCAATGAGATGTTGCTTCGCCTGATTGACATTGTAAAGAAATATGGCGGGACGATCGTGACGGAGCTTCCGGTCATTATCGATGACAATGGCAATTTTGCTTACAGTGGAAAAGACAGCGAGATCCGCCAACTCATCCGTGATGTGTACGGAACCTCCTATATCGAGGAGAAAAGCAAGGATGGCGAAGACGTCTATTCATATGATGCCGAGACTGTGATGCAGCGGCTGATGAAGGTTTCCTATAATTTTACAGCTAAATGGAGCCGCGCAGATGAGATTAGCAAAGAGGAAGCACTTGAGCTGTGCAATATCCGTTATGCGATGCGTTCAACGACGTATGCAAAGTATAAGTCTACGACGATCTGTTCAGATATTTCAACAGAGCTTCAGGCTGCAATTCTTGAGAATCAGGATCAACTGCTTGGAGTCGAAGTGGAGCAGTCGGAGAAGCGCGTTTATCCAGATAGTATCTATTTTTCCAATATTTTGGGCTATACAGGAAAGCCGAGTACAGAAG
>CAVCPW010000112.1:0-23583 GCA_963604075.1 Anaerovoracaceae bacterium
CTCTTATTCTATATGGAGTGACGCTGCTTGTTTTGCTGGCGGCAATGACATTTGCAAAGCTGTACAAAAGAAAGTAAAAAGAGATACTATACAATCAATCCAAAAAGAGATAAATCGAAAGTTAATCAAAAATTAAATGAAAAAACGCCGGATGCCGAAACAGAAGCATCTGGCGTTTTTCGTTAGCCCTTAGAACGATTGAGATAGCTAATAGAGGACAATGTTGGCATATGCATAGGACATATATTCCTACAGGCAAGTGATTTGGAACATCCGGATTCAAAATGTTTTCGATATTGCTGTTTAATTGGTGTCTTGCGGTCTGCTGTTGAAGAATGCAGCAGGAACGCATCATTAGCAAAGAAAGCACCAAAGAAATTTGGGGATGCATTTACGTAGTTAGGGCAAACCTCGAGACAAAGCCCGCATTTTAGACATTTCGCAGCAGAGTATTGCTGAGGAAAATATTTATCGGACGGTTCAGCTCGTGTGCCAAGGTACATCATAGCCTCTTTTTCATATTCGTGAATAATCGAGCGATCCACTACCAGATCACAGATAACAGGAAATTTACTGAGAGGTTCGAGTGTTAGCAGGTCTGTATGAGCAGTATCGATAAAGACTGCACAAGCCAGAGCTGGATTTTTATTTATGACCATGGCACAGCCGCCGCACATCTTCTGCATACAACTGCATTCCCAGCGAATTCTTTTGCATGGGTTCTGGTTTTCGTCGACCGGATCGTCGGCATAATTAATCTGCTCTAGAATGGCTGCTACGGTAAGTCGTTTGCCACTTTCAAAATTAAATGTTTGCCAGTAAGGCTGCGTATCGCGAGAGGCCTGCCGTTTAATTTTTACTTTCATTTTAAAATACCTCCTTTCCATTCCTGCTCAAAGTGAATCTGAATTTCATTGTTAGTGAATTCCACTATAGAAGATTTTTGATATTCCTCCATACTGGTCGGGTAATCTGCTCTGAAATGAGCACCTCTTGACTCCCGGCGTTCAAGTGCAGATGTAAGAATTGCTTTGGCCAGAAGAACCATATAGTAGATTCGGTAATTTTCATATACGGATACAACCGGATCAAAGTTGATGGATTTGAGTGCATCAAGGTAAAAGTTTATTGATTCTAAGCCTTCTTTTAGTTCTTTCTCTGTGCGGACAATTCCAAGATCATGATTCATGATTTCGGAAATCATCTGTTGAATATAAACAACCGGGTAGCGACTTTTAGTATTCTGAATCAGGGAAAGCTGTTTCTTAACTGTATCTATAAAAGGCTGGAAAAGTGCCGAGACATCATCAGGTGAATGAAAATCAGCAGATAAAATCGCATGAGCCGCAGTCCTTCCAGAATGAACAGCAGCCATAAGGGAGTTTCCTCCTAAACGATTCGCGCCATGATACTTAGAAGCAGCCTCACCGACGGCATATAAGCCACGGATGTTAGTTTCGTGTTGCTTATCAACCCGGATTCCTCCCATAAAAAAGTGAATTGACGGTGCAATTGGAATTGGTTTGGCGGTGACATCCAGATTCAGATAATCCTTACACAAAAGGTATACTTCTTCAAGTCGCTCATGTATAAGCTTTGAACCTAAGAATGTGATATCAAGATATACCTGCGACGGAGAATTGTAGATTTCTCTGGAAACAATATCACGAGGCATCAGATTTCCGTTGGCTCCGTATTTATCTTCCATAAAATAGATACGCTTATCACCGTCCAGATAATACAGGCGACCGCCTTCACCGCGGGCGGCTTCTGTGATCAACATACGTTTCTGGTCCGTTTCGATCGTAGTGGGATGGTATTGTATAAATTCCAGATTCCGAAGCTGGACACCCTGGGAGAAAAGCTTGCCGGCCACATAGCCATCGCAGAGTTCAGAGCCTGTTGTTTTACCAAACAGCTTATTTTGACCGCCGGTTGCACATATTACAGCATCCGCGTAAAAAGGAACAATACAACCGGTTTTGGGTTCATAAAACAGAGCACCGAAACATCTGTTGTCATGAATAAGAGCTGAATGAAAATATAACCCAAGGTGTGTTTCGATTTTTCCGGCAACTTCGTATTCAAGACATTTATGTGTCAGGGCAGTGACAATTTGTTTACCTGTTGAAGCACCTGCATAAACTGTCCTTTTTTTGCTTTGACCTCCGAAAGCACGGACTTTGACGGTATGATCGGAATTACGGTTGAACATGGTACCCATATCGTCAAGCCATTTCAGATTTTTGGGAGCATTTTCACAGAAATTCAGAATATCCTGCTCACATTCAAGAAAGCAGCCGCCTTTGAATGTATCTCTGGCATGGAGAAGAACGGAATCTGATTCGCCGGCAGTGTTGACAGCAGCATTTATGCCTCCGGCAGCCATAACGGATTGAGTGCGCTCTGACACAAATGGTGCAATAAGAATGACCTGAATTCCAAGAGAAGCAGCCTCTATTGCTGCAGATAGTCCGGAAATTCCATTGCCTATAACTAATATTCTCATAAAAAATCAACCTCCAAAACCTGTCCAAAGGATAACATATCTCGTAAGAGCAAATGTCGTAAGAATCATGAGAACCGCACACAGAGTGATAATGATACGATCGGCTTTCTTTTCAGCAGCATCTGAACTCAACAATCCCATAGTTATAAGTGAGCGACTGAAAGAGGCTCCAAGATGTACAAAGATGGCGGCAAAGAAAAGAATTTCTGTGGCAAGAAGAGAAATCTTGTGAGAGACAGAAAGAGCCGCACCACTTACAATAAATTGAAAAGCCTTGACATGCATATGGAGCAGACATATGATAACAAGTCCGCTTGCGCGCTGCAGAATTACCCTGATGTTGTGACGCGGATATTTCATCAGCTGAGAGCCATCGTGAAAAAAGGAAACGATAACGAGGCTTATAATCACATGGAGTGTGGTTACTGCTGCAGTTGATTTTGCCAGCATTTTGCACAGTGAATAATCATACCAGCCTGTCAGCATAGAGTAGGACATAGTAAGCAGATGTCCGAGCAGACACACAGTAAGTAACCAGGAACAGATAGAATTACATTTTTTTAGCATTTTACCTCCTAAAATAGTATGATACCATATGAGTTAGGCAATACATACTGTAGTTTGATTTGTTTCACGGGTATGATAGCATAAAAGAAGTGTAAATGCAATAATTGAAAAATGGCATTTACACTTCATGCATCATGCAGTTTTGCGAATGGGCGTCTTGTGAACTGTAACAAAAATTGCAATCATTTTGGATCACTATAAGAATGGGCTTCTTGCCTGTTGACATTAAAATGTATATAATGGATTGTGAGGTCAGATAAGGTAATGCTATGCTAATTACCTGCTTGGAAAAGTACAAAAAGATTAGAGAAGGAAGAAAGATTTATGAGAAATATAATTGACGCTGCGTCTGCGCAGTTGCCAGAATTAGAGTGGTATGTCGGTAATAAGGAAGTGCATTTGCTTCGTTGCTATGAGCCAGAGCCAGGCGTATTTATCGCAGAGAGTAAAAACGTTATTGATATTGCGCTCCGCAAAGGATATGAGCCATTAAGCGTTGTCTGCACAGAAAAAATGTTAAAGGATGAAATTTTAGATAAGGTGGGTGATGCACCAATCTACGTGGTCGATCCAGATGCAGCTAAGAAAGAATTTGGCTATGTATTGACCGGTGGTATTTCATGTGCGATGCGAAGAAAAGAAACATCAGACTATAAAAAAGTACTTCAGAATGCAAAGCGTATTGTCGTGCTTGAGGACGTAGAGAATCCGACCAACATCGGTGCAATTTTCCGTAGTGCGGCAGCATTTGGCGTGGATGCAGTGCTGTTGTCTCCGGCCTGCGTCGATCCGCTTTATCGCCGTGCGATGCGTGTCAGCGTTGGAAATGCACTGCTCGTTCCGTGGGCATATATCTGCTACAGCGAGGCACAGTGGAAGGAGAAAGGAATCAAGTTTTTGAAGGAAGAAGGCTTTGAAACTGTGGCGATGGCACTTCGCAAGGACAACATCCGAATCGATGATGAACGATTAAAATCAGCTGATAAACTTGCCATTATCATGGGAAATGAGGGAATGGGTCTTGCGGAATCCACGATTCAGTCAGCAGACTATGTCGCAAAGATTCCTATGATGAACGGTGTGGATTCGTTAAACGTAGCAGTAGCGGCTGGACTTGCCATGTGGGAAATGACATGCCATGCAACATCAATAAGTAAATATTGACTTTTTATTTCTAGAACTATATAATAAATGACGGTAATTTCATGAATATTGTGAAAATTGAATCGAAAAAATAAATTAGAGGCAATTTGGAGTAATGAAAGTACCCCCCTAATTCTAGAAAAGACAGAAATAGGAGGAAATTTTTGTAAAAAGGAGAGAAAAATGAAAAGAAAAACAATTGCACTTGTGATGAGTGCGACAATGGGACTTGGAATGACTCCGAGTGTGTATGCTGAAGAGACTGCTGTCAGCGAGCAGGCAGTCGTTGCAGAGGAAGAGAGCGCAGCTACCGTCAGCGAGAGTGATGCTTCAGAAGAAGCAGAGGAAGCTACAGAAGTGGCTTTAAGTGAAAATGCGGTTCCGGAAGTTGAAGAAGTCACAGAAGCTGTTGTAAGTGAAGAAGCAGTTTCAGAAAATGAGGCAGAAGCTGTTGCAAGTGAAGAAGCAGTTTCAGAAAATGAGGCAATGGCTGTTGTAAGTGAGGATGAAGCTTCAAATATTACTGCCAGTGGTACAAGCACAGATGGAACCGTTTCCTACGTACTGTATGATGACGGAAGTGCCGTTGTTAGCGGTACAGGAAAGGTGGATGGATCATTATTTCCAAATAAATATATAGTGACATCTATTACAATTGAATCTGGTGTGACAGAAATTGGCGAAAATGCATTTGAAGGCTGTTGGCAGTTGAAATCAGTATCGATTCCAGATAGTGTAAAGAAGATTGGCGAAGGGGCATTCTATGGATGCAGCAGTTTGACAAGCATAAATCTTCCATCAGGTTTGGAGACTGTTGAAGCTTCTCTTTTTGAAGACTGCGAAAGTTTGACTGACATTACAATTCCGGCAGGTGTGACCACAATTGGTGAGGCTGCTTTTCGTGGCTGCAGCAGCTTAACCAGTGTAAGCATTCCAACGAGTGTAACAGAAATTGGTGATTACATATTCGGGGATGAATATCCGAGTGCGCTGAAAGTTAAGTATGCAGGTTCTAAAACTGTGTGGGATAATGTTACTATCGGAGCTGATAATGATTGGTCTTATGATGACAATGTGATGGAATATAGCGACAGCATCAGTTTTGTAATTGATAATGATGGAAATGCCGTGATTAGTGGTAACGGAAGCTTTGAAGGAACAGTTATGACAGAATTTTCTAGTCATAAAGACGAAGTAAAGACTATTACAATCGAGGATGGTATAACATCAATCGGTGTTGGGGCATTTTTTAACTTTTCTAATTTGGAGTCAGTAACTATTGCAGACAGTGTGACTGAAATCGGACGGTGTGCATTTATGCGCTGCACGAATCTGAAAAGCGTGAAGCTTCCTTCAGGTCTTACAGTTATGAATACGTATCTTTTTGCATCTGATAGCAAACTGATCAGCGTGAGCATTCCAAAGAGTGTAAATGCTATTCTTGATTACGTATTTGATGAGAACAATGCGACACTGGAGATTCAATACGAAGGCACTGAAGCAGAGTGGAATGCACTCTTAAAGACAGGAACTGCGAGTACAAATACCGTGCTTAGTACAGCAAAAGTGATTTACAATTGCAAAGCACATACTCACAGCTATGGATTTAAAGGATGGGTAAGTGGAAAGGAACCTACATGCCTTGAACCGGGCACTATGATAATGGAGTGCACATTCTGCCATGATACGTTTGAGCAGAAAGCAGTATACCTTGGAGATCACAATGAGGTGGAGCTGGAAGATGTAGCTCCGACATGTGAGACAGCTGGTTCAACAGGAGGAACCATATGTACGTATTGTAATGAAGTGATTACAGTACCGACAGAAATTCCAGCGCTTGGTCATGTATGGAGTGAAGAAGGAACAGTAACAAAGAACGCTACCTGTGCAGAAGAAGGTGTGCGTACATATGCTTGTACCCGTGAAGGTTGTGACAAGACTACAACAGAGTCAATCGGAAAGCTGACCCCAACAGTTAGTGCAAAGCGTGCATCACTTTCAGGCATTTGCAAGTTCCTTGGATTGGGAAAAATTACCTTAACCAGTTCTATTGAAAATTATGAGTATGCAACTGTAGAAGACGGTAAGATTGGTGATATCACAGCACGAGGAATTGTATATGCAGATGCAAAGGTTCTGGGTTCAGATGAGCTTGTAATCGGAGCTAATGGAAGCAAGGCTTTTGCTGTTCCGGCAGGAAACACAGATGAGACATATTCTTGGGATATCGTTCCGTTTGGTAAGAATAGAGAGTACACTGTACGCAGTTGGGTACAGTATACAAATAGCGATGGTGAGGTTTCTTATGCATTCTCTGAGCCAGTCACTGTTAGCTACAATGGTTTAAAATAAAATTACAAATTTGCCAGTGAAAACCTCTGCGGGCTGTAAGGCCTTGCAGAGGTTTTTGTGTAAACAATGTTTTGCATGTGTTAATGGATCGAATGTTTTTTTGAAAGATGCTTCGTCAGGTGGCGGGAGCGTGTTACTTATGTTGTTTGCCAGACGGGATAATGAGATTTACACTGTTATTTGTTATTTGTTATTTGTTATTTGTTATTTGTTATTTGTTATTTGTTAGTTGTTATGGTAAATTATAGTTGTAACAACCCGACCTAATAAGATATAATCTTAGGAGAAAATGTGTGCAAGAAATTATAACAGAGGAAGTAACAAAATTAAAAGAGCAGAAACAAAAAGAAACAATTCAGGAAAAAAGCGAAGAAGTGTCAATAGAAACTGCATTTCCGTTTCTGGCAGAGGGAAAACATATCATTTCCTTTGTGGGAGCAGGAGGAAAAAGCTCGTTGATTGATGCAATTGCGAAATGGGGCAGTAATCAAGGAAAAAAGGTACTTGTAACCACTACGACTCATATTTTCAGACCACAGTCCGAGATTTTAGCAACGAACGAGAAGCAATTAAGGGCGATTTGGTCATCAGGGCATTGGGCAGTAATTGGAGAAACTGAGGAAAAACAGCCGCAAAAATTAAAAATGCCGGCATTTGATTGGATGAAACAGGCCATGGAACTTGCCGACCTGGTACTAATCGAAGCAGATGGCTCAAAACGCCTGCCTTGTAAAGTGCCAGCTGATCACGAACCAGTATTGCTGCCAGAGTCTGATATCGTGGTGGCTGTTTTAGGACTTTCAGCACTGTATCATCCTCTTAAAGAATGCTGTTTTCGGTTAGAACAGGCAAAAAAGCTGCTGTTAGTAGATGAAAACCATTTGTTAACAGAGGAGGATATGGCAAAAATTTTGCTGTCAGAGCAGGGACTGCGAAAAAATGTGGAAGATAGAAGATATATTGCCGTTTTGAATCAGTGCGATGATGACACTGTGCAAAAGAGTGCAGAGAAGATAGAAGAAATTTTAATTAAGCACACTCGTCAAGACAGTAAAAATATAGAAAAATTGGTATTTACAAAATTACAAATTAATTTTTGAGGAGGAAAAAACAGTGAGTGGATTTACACATTTTGATAATGAAGGAAATGCTGTGATGGTAGATGTGCATGAGAAGGCGGATACTTATCGAGTTGCAGTTGCACAGGGAACCATAACCGTGAATGAGGAAGTTTTTCAGGCAATCACGAATCATACAGCAAAGAAAGGCGATGTGCTTGGAATTGCCCGGATTGCAGGAATTATGGGCGCAAAGAAGAATTCAGAGCTGATTCCGCTGTGTCATATTATTGCATTGACTGATTGTGAGATTTCATTTTCATTAGACGAGACAAATAACCGAATTACGGCAACCTGCCGTACTTCCTGTGTAGGAAAGACAGGAGTGGAGATGGAGGCATTGACAGGAGTCAGTGTAGCATTGCTGACGATTTATGATATGTGCAAGGCGATGGATCGCGGCATGGAAATTTCTGGAATTCATCTGTTGGAAAAGTCTGGCGGAAAAAGTGGACATTACAAAGCAGAAATGTAAGCGTTAAGAGCAAACAAAAAAAGCAGAATAAAAAAGTAAGACAAAAACAAAACAAAAAGCAAAATAGAAAAATAAGAAAGACAGTAAAACAGAAAGGTACTGTGATGGAAAATCAAAATGATAATAAAAAATACAGAGTAGGAATTGTTACGTTAAGTGACAAGGGGTCACGAGGCGAGCGAGAGGATTTAAGTGGTCCAAAGATCAAGTCACTCCTTCCTACAGAAAAATATGAAGTGGTATCATATTGTATTTTACCGGATGATCAAAATGCAATTGAAAAAGAGCTTTGCAGATTAGCAGATGAAGAGCGATGTGCGCTGGTGCTGACGACCGGAGGTACCGGATTTTCACTAAGAGATGTTACACCGGAGGCAACGCTTGCAGTGGCAGATCGCAATGCGCCGGGAATTGCAGAGGCAATCCGGGCATACAGTTTGACAATTACACCGCGGGCAATGTTAAGTCGAGGCGTAAGCGTCATTCGTAAGCAGACGTTAATTGTGAATCTGCCAGGAAGTCCAAAGGCGGTCGAAGAAAGTCTTACGTATATATTGGATTCATTATCACATGGAATGGATATTCTGCTGGGAACAGCCAGCGAGTGTGCCAGAAAATGAAGTCTCCACGCCCATGCGGTGCATAGCTCCTATGGACGTGGTACTCTGCCAGATTTGATAGAAAAAGAATAAAAAACACAAATAAAACAACGTAAAAAGAAAAACAAAAATCCGATGTAAAAAGGTGAGAAACAAGGTGAATATAATCATGGATGAAGAAATAATATTTTGCAAGAGCGGTGGCTGCACAGCAAAGCTTGGAGCCGGTGTATTGGAACACATTTTAAAACAGCTTCCCAAAGGACAAAAGGATGAAAATCTGTTGGTGGGATATGACAGCAAGGATGATGCAGCAGTTTATCGTTTAAATGATAATCAAGCTTTTGTGCAAACACTTGATTTTTTTCCACCAATGGTAGAAGATCCATACACATTTGGAAAAATCGCGGCAACCAATGCGCTCAGCGACATTTATGCCATGGGTGGAGATGTCAAAACTGCACTTAATATTGTATGTTTCCCAGAGTCGATGGATTTGAATATTCTCGGAAAGATTTTGCAGGGCGGTGCTGAAATGGTTCAGGAAGCGGGCGGAAGCCTTGCGGGTGGACATTCTATTGCAGATAGTGATGTGAAATATGGATTATCAGTTACAGGTATTGTGAATCCAGAAAAAATATGGAAAAATAATGGTGCTAAGCCGGGAGATAAATTGATTTTAACAAAGCCTTTGGGAGTAGGAATTATCTGCGCGGCAAACCGTGTGAAACAGGCACCTGAAGGTGCTATGGATCAGGTAATTAAATCTATGACGACATTAAATCGCACAGCATCAGAAATTGGAAGAGCGTTTCATGTACACGCCTGCACTGATGTGACCGGTTTTGGTTTTCTGGGACATCTTCACGAAATGATGGACGGAAATCATTCCTGTAGGATTTATGCTGATCAGATTCCGGTTTTTGATGGGGCAAAGGAATGTGCAGAGGAATTTTTGCTGACGGCGGCAGGACAAAAGAACAGAAATCATCTTGAAAAATATGTAAAATTTGATAACATATCCTTTGGAATGGAAGAAGTGCTGTATGATCCACAGACTTCAGGCGGACTGCTGTTTTCCGTACCTGAAAATGAAGCAGTGATGTTGTGTGAGAAATTGCAAAAAGCCGGGCTTTTGGCAGCCATCGTAGGAGATGTGACAGCACATCAGGAAGTGGAAATTCAGGTAATTGGCCAGAGAAAAAATTAAAAAGTATTGTGAAGTCTATAGCAAGATTGAAGCATACAGCAAGATAAAAAATAACGCAAAAAACAGGAGGAAAAAATCGTGAAAAAAGAAGTAAATGCAATCGGAGATATCTGCCCAATTCCGTTAGTAAAGGCAAAAGAGGCGATCAAGGAATTAGGTGGCGCCGGAACAGTAGAAGTATCCGTAGATAATGAAATTGCGGTACAGAATCTGACCAAAATGGCACAGCAAAAAGGCTATGGATGTGCGTCTCAAAAGGTAAAAGAGCAGGAATATAAGGTAACGCTGACTATTGGGGAAACACAGAGTACCAGTGGAGAAAATAGTGCAGGGAACAGAGTAGAAGACACGGACAGTAATGATCAGAATCAAAATGAAAGTGAAAATATGCTCATGTGTACTCCGGCAAAGAAAAATACACTGGTTGTCATTTCTTCCAATACAATGGGAGAGGGAAATCCAGAGCTTGGAAAAACACTGTTAAAGGGTTTTATTTATGCATTAGCGCAGCAGGACGAGCTGCCAGATCAGATGCTATTTTACAATGGCGGTGCATATCTCACATGTGAAGGATCACCATCTCTGGAAGATTTGAAAAGTTTAAAAGAGCAGGGAGTTGAGATTCGCACCTGTGGCACCTGCCTGAATTTTTATGGTTTAACAGATAAATTGCAGGTTGGAGAAATAACAAACATGTATGATATTGTAGAGCGAATGAGCAAGGCAGACAGGATTTTAAAGCCATGATTTATCTGGATAATGCAGCAACTTCCCTGCAAAAACCAAAGGAAGTCGAGGAAGCAATGATTCATGCACTGCACACCATGGGCAACCCAGGAAGGGGAGCCCATGATGCTACTTTGCAGGCAGGGCGGTGCGTGTATCAGGTGCGAGAGCAATTAGCACAGCTTTTCCATGCAGAAAATGCTGAGTGCATTGCATTTACATCAAATGCCACAGAAGCATTGAATACAGCTGTTCAAGGATTATTTCAAAAAGGCGATCATGTTATTACAACTGTATGCGAACATAATTCTGTGCTTCGCCCGCTTTATCGTCTTCAAAAGCAAGGCGTGGAAATAAGCTTTTTGCCAGCAGATGCACAGGGAATATTAGATTATAACAAATTGCATGCACTGATCAAAGAAAATACAAAAGCAGTAATTGTTACACATGCATCAAATCTTACAGGAAATATTACCGATCTGGAATGCATAAAAAAAGAGATTCTTCAAAAGAAAATCCTCCTTCTGGTAGATGGCTCTCAGACAGCTGGAATCTTACCTGTTGATGTACAACAAATTGGAATTGATGTCTTTTGCTTCACTGGACATAAGGGCCTTATGGGACCACAGGGAACGGGTGGACTTTATGTGCGCCCAGGTGTAAAAGTAAATCCATTAAAGGTGGGAGGAAGTGGAATTCACAGCTTTGACCATGAACATCCGGCTGCCATGCCAGAGCATCTTGAAGCTGGAACCTTGAATGTACATGGAATCGCAGGACTTGGCGGTGCATTGCACTATCTGAATCAAATTGGCATCGAATCAATCATACACAGAGAGCAGTATCTTATAAAACGGTTGGAAGATCAGATTCGAGACATTCCTGGTATTCATTTGTATGGTAATCCAGATAACAGCCAAAGAGTAGGTATACTTTCTTTTAACATGGGAAATGAGGATTCAGCCTATGTTGCAGACTGGCTTTTTGAAGAACATGGAATTGCAGTTCGGGCAGGTGCGCATTGTGCACCATTAATGCACGAAACGTTAGGAACAAAAATGCAGGGGGCAGTCCGAATTTCCGTATCTCATAAAAATACGGAAGAAGAGATTGATGCAACTGCAAAAGCATTGATTGAATTATCGCAGTTGTTGGAATGACTGCCAGAACAATTGCCAAAATAATTGCCGGACTGATTGTCAGAATAATTGCCGGAATAGTTACCAGGATAACTGTATTAGGCAAAAATCAAATAGGCGATGGAAAAGTATAAAGCGAAAAGTAAGAGAAGAATTATGAGAATAAAAAAGAAAACCTGGATTTTAACTTTTGAAAGTACCACTCAGGCGATGGCAGCTGACAAGTTTGGAATAGAAAAAAATTTGCCGGGGCGATTAATTCCTATTCCGCGGGAAATAACAGCAGGATGTGGACTTTGCTGGAAGGCAGATCCTATGGAGAGGGAAAAAGTGTTGAATGCATTAAAAGAGGCCGGTCATCACTGGGAATCAGAATATATTCTGGAGCTTTAAATAACCCCGCTCGACGTGTCAGGCGAGGTTTTCTGTGGAAAATTGATAAAATCGTGATGAAGATAGTTATTAAGAAAGGCAAAAAATGGAAGAGGATCAATTACGGTATCATATCAAAGTGAGAGTTTTCCGAAAGGATCGTTCATTTGGTCCAGGAGTGGCTGAGCTGATGCGTCTTGTAGAGGAAACAGGTTCACTGTCAGAAGCCTGCCGACGCATGGAGATGGCTTATTCAAAGGGCTGGAAAATCACCAAACGCGCAGAGGAGGATTTGGGCTTTGCCTTAATGGAAGGAAGCCGCGGTGGAAACCATGGCGGTCGGACAAAGCTTACCGAAGAAGGAAAAGCATTTCTGGAAAAATACGAGAATTTTCTGCAAGAAGTAGAAGAAAATACAAAAAAGTCTTTTCAAAAATATTTCATTTGATGACAAATAGCGACAACAAAAATTGTATGAAAAAAGAGTATGACAATGAACACATTGACAAAGACGGTTTGATGTTGTAAATTTATAAGTAGGTAAGCGTTATTCTTACGCGAGAATAACGAAAAGCAATGAAGCAATAAAACAACAATGGAGTAATAAGCAATAAAAATAAAGATCGAAAGATCAAAACGAAAGGAAACTTCCGATGAAAAAGAGTGATCTGATCATAGTCCGTGGTGCCGGAGATCTGGCAACTGGAACGATTCATCGATTAAGAAAGAGCGGTTTTCGTCTGCTGGTATTGGAAACAGATCATCCGGCTGCGATTCGCAGACAGGTAGCATTGAGTGAGGCTGTTTATAGTGGAAATGCCTGTGTGGAAGGTGTAGAAGCTGTTCGTGTAGAAAATGAGCAGCAAATGAGCGAAGCCTGGAGAAATGGAAAAGTGCCGGTGATGGTTGATCCAGAAGGAAAATGCATCGCATCATTACAGCCAGAGGTTGTAGTTGACGCCATTCTTGCGAAACGCAATCTGGGAACGAGCCGAAAAATGGCACCGCTTACGATTGCACTTGGTCCCGGATTTACAGCAGGTGAGGATGTCGATGTTGTGATTGAGACAAAACGTGGTCATAATTTGGGCAGAGTCATTCGTGAGGGATGTGCATATCCGAATACAGGCATACCGGGAATCATCGGCGGTTACGGCGCAGAGCGAGTCATTCATTCACCGGCAGCTGGCATATTGAAAAACAAGAGCAAAATTGGTGATATCGTAGAAAAAGGTCAGGTGATAGCTGTAATCGAAGGAACCGGAGAAGCAGATGGAGAAATCGAGAAAACAGAGGTTAGGGCAACGCTTAGTGGTTTGCTTCGTGGTATGATTCGCGACAATTATCCAGTCACAAAGGGCTTTAAAATAGCCGACATTGACCCAAGAAAGGAAGAACTGGCAAATTGCTTTACCATTTCTGATAAGGCAAGATGCATCGCAGGAAGCGTTTTGGAAGTTATTTGCGGGGAATTAGAGTAAGCACAGATTTATAGTAAATATGGAGTAGTGCCGTTTGGATTTGAACCACTACTAAAAACTTGTAGGATCATGATTGCTTGCATAAATAATTGCTTGTATAAATGATTGCTTATATAAACAATCGCTTATGCAGATAATCGTTTACATAAGTAATAGTTTGCATAATTAATAACTTATATATAGAAAGTCAGGAAATTATTATGAAACTAATGAAAACAGAAGATGCTGTGGGACAGGTATTATGTCATGACATCACACAGATTATTCCGGGTGTGACAAAGGATGCGGTGTTTCGCAAGGGTCACATCATTACTGAGGAGGATATTCCGGTACTGTTAAGTGTCGGCAAGGAACATATCTATATCTGGGAAAAGGATGAACATATGCTGCATGAAAATGAAGCAGCACAGATTCTTTACGAGATGTGCAAAAATGAGTATATGCATGCATCTTCGGTAAAGGAAGGAAAAATTGAATTGATTGCAGATTGCGATGGTCTCTTGAAGGTAGATAGAGAAAAACTTCGCAAGGTGAATGGATTGGGCGAGATGATGATCGCTACACGCCACGGAAATACCTGTGTGAAAAAAGGAGACAAACTTGCAGGAACCAGAATTATTCCATTAGTAATTGAGAAAGAAAAAATGGAGCGCGCGAAGGCAGTCTGTCAGGATGGCTCGATTCTGACATTAAAGCCGCTCCATGCAAAGAAAGTTGCAATTCTTACTACGGGAAGTGAGGTTTATCATGGTCGCATTCAGGATAAGTTTACACCTGTTTTGATAGAAAAATTAAGTACATATGGCTGCGAAGTGATCTTTCACGAGATTTATGATGATGATCCGAAGGCAATAACTAAGGGTTGCCTGACTGCCATTGAGAATGGTGCAGAACTTGTTCTTTGCACCGGAGGTATGAGTGTGGATCCGGATGATCGCACGCCGCTTGCTATTAAAAATACAGGGGCAAAGATCGTTTCCTACGGGGCACCGGTTCTTCCGGGCGCGATGTTCTTGCTGTCTTATTATGCATATCGAGATAAAGAAATTCCGATTGTGGGACTTCCGGGTTGTGTCATGTATTCTAAGAGAACGATCTTTGATTTGGCGTTGCCGCGTCTGTTAGCTGATGATTTGATTACGGCAGAGGAGCTTGCCGCACTTGGCGAAGGTGGACTGTGCCTAAACTGTCCAATATGTACTTATCCAAATTGTGGTTTTGGAAAGGGCTGGTAAGGCGGCAGGCTAAAAGATGGAAAAAAACTGTGTGAAAGCTGGTAAATTGCCATGCTAGATCAATATGGAAGAAACATTACCTATCTTAGAATTTCAATTACGGATCGGTGTAATCTGCGCTGCCGTTATTGTATGCCTGACGGAATTACAGATGTGGGAATGAAAAATATCTTGACATTTGAGGAAATCTGGGAGATTGTCAAAGCCAGTGTAAGTCTTGGCATCACCCATATTCGAATCACAGGAGGAGAGCCATTGGTACGAAAAGGCTGTGCTAATCTCATTCGTGGGATTCGTGCAATTTCCGGGGTGGAAACAATCACAATGACTACAAATGGTGTCTTGCTGCGAACTTATGCCGCTGCATTAAAGGAAGCAGGACTGGACGAACTTAATGTGAGCCTGGATACGATAGATCCTGAAGAATTTGCAATACTCACCGGAAGGCAAAACTTAACGGAGGTACTCGATGGAATACAGGCAGCAAAAGAAGCAGGGCTGCCTGTAAAAATCAATGCTGTCAATCAGACTGGAATAAATCCGGTAGTGCTTGCGCATTATGCAGAACAGGAGCGCATACCACTTCGTTTTATTGAAATGATGCCAGTCGGTTACGGAAAAAAGTATGTAGGCAAAAGTAATGATGAGTTAAGAGTACGTCTGGAGAATGAGTTTGGAAAGGCAGAGATGATTATAGCTAAACAAGGGCAGTTGAGCAAGACAAGTCAAAAAAATCAGATAGTGCAGTCTGAACAGGTAAAACCGATGGAATCTTTTACTATGGGAAGCGGTCCGGCAGTGTATTATCAATTTCCAAAGCTGACAATTCCGGTTGGATTTATCAGTGCAATGCATGGGAAGTTTTGCGAAAGCTGCAACCGTGTTCGATTGACTGCGCAGGGATACTTGAAGTTATGTCTTTGTTACGATAAAGGAATTGATTTGCGGCATATTTTGCGTGAGGAAGAATTCATGCAGGACGAGAAAGATAAGCGGCTTGTGGCTGTAATAGAGAAAGCCATTTACAAAAAGCCGGCTGCCCATTGTTTCGAGCATCCTGAGGAGGTGACTGAAAGTCAAGAGATGGTCAAAATCGGTGGGTAAATGTAACAGGAATACAGTCCGCGAATCAGTACCTAAATTAGCAGTGAGACAATTTCGTGAAAGAATACAAACCCATTGTAAATAAATGTAGCACTACAGGAAAGGAACCAAAAAAGAGTGGGAGTCATTAAAGGAATCTGTATCAGTGAAAAACGTGGTACAGCAAAACAGGAAGTCAAACAGGCTGTACTTGTAAAAGACTGGGGCATCGAGGGTGATGCGCATGCCGGACACTGGCACAGACAGGTGAGTCTGTTATCATATGAGAAAATCGAAGAATTCCGCAAAAAAGGAGCACAGATAGCACTGGGGGCTTTTGGCGAAAATCTGATAGTCAGCGGATATGATTTTAGAAATCTTCCGGTAGGAACCCGTTTTCGATGTGGAGACGCAATTTTAGAGATGACACAGATTGGAAAGGAATGTCACAGCCATTGCGAGATTTATAAGCGGATGGGCGAGTGCATTATGCCGCGAGAGGGTGTATTTGCAATTGTTCTTCAAGGAGGAATTATAAAAAAGGGTGACATCCTAGAAAAGATAGAGGAAACAGGAACAAAAGAAATATGAAAACACTTTATCGATTATTATTTGATCGTTGGAATCAGAATTGTGATACTGTTCTGGTCACAATCGTAGCGGGTAACGGTTCGATTCCACGGACGACAGGTGCTTATATGGCAGTCGATCATACCGGACGAATTTATGGAACCATCGGTGGCGGAAATCTGGAATATCAGGCTGTAAAAAGAGCGATGCTGCTGTCTGGAACAGATGCTCATTTTGTCGAAGACTTTGATCTGGGAACTGGAGAAAAAGGTGGTCTTGGAATGGTCTGCGGAGGCAAAGTAAAGGTTCTGTTTTACAGCATGAAAAGCAATGATCAGAAAATTGTAGAATTTTTAAAAGAGGCATTGGCGGCAGCAGAGGCAGGAAAGCCATATTGGCTGTTACTTCCATTTTCGAGGGGTTATCCGAAAATTCAGTTTCATATTGAAGAGGGTCGAGGTCATTGCAGAATTCTTGAAAAATATGAAAGTGAAGAAAATTGTGAGAATACCGGAAGCAATGCAAACGATGGCAGCAATACGGTTGATGTAAGCAACCATGACAACAAAAGCAACCAAAATAATGCAAATAATGAAATTCAGAAAATATATGCCGAAGAATTTTGTTTTGATGGAAGGGTCTATATCTTCGGGGGAGGTCATCTGGCACAGGAGTTAGTTCCTGTACTTAGCCATTTAGGTTTCTGGTGTATGGTAATGGATGATAGAGAGGAGTATACCGATCCGAATTTATTCCCAGGTGTACAGGAAACAAAAACGGTTGACTTTACTGCACTTTCTGAAATTCTGGAAGTGAAAAAAGAAGATTATCTGGTTGTAGTTACCAGAGGACATCGCTGTGATGCGGATGTGGAGCGATTTGCACTGCGCACGCCCGCTTCTTACATAGGCGTAGTGGGAAGCAAGCGAAAGACCCAGTACGTCAGAGAGAAACTATTGGCAGAGGGCTTCAGCGATGAAGAACTCGACCGGGTATACGCCCCAATCGGAATTGACATTGGAAGCGAAACCCCGGCGGAGATTGCAATCAGCATTGCAGCACAGCTTATACAAATCAGAAGTGAAAAGCTAGGTTTAAGGAGGAAAAGAAAATGAGAAAAAAAAGTGTAGGTATGTTAATGGTAACTGCTTTGGCAGCATCTTTGCTTGCTGGATGTGGTTCTAAGAAAGCAGATACAAAGGAAGTTACCACAACGGCAACCACAACTGAGGCAGCAACCGAAAAGGCTACAACAAAAGCAGAAACCAAAGAGTCAGCAGAGGAATCCACTGAGGACGCATCTACTGAAGCAGCATCTTCAGAAGAGGCATCATCTGAGAATGAATCTACTGAGGCAGCTTCCAGTGAAGCCAAAAAGGCTGATGCGTCTGACAAGAAGGAAGAAGTAACCATTACAGTATTTGCAGCAAAGAGCTTGAATCAGGTAATGGAAGAGCTGATCACAGAATTCCAGAAAACACATGAGAATGTAACCATTCAGGGCAGCTATGACAGCTCGGGAACATTGATGACCCAGATCGAAGAGGGTGCATCTTGTGATGTATTCTTCTCCGCAGCTGTAAAGCAGATGAATCAGCTCGATGAGACCGATGGCCTTGTTGTAGAGGGAACACGTCATAATGTCGTAAACAATCAGGTTTGCGTTGTTACCTATAAGGGAAGCAATACGCAGGTAACAGGTCTGGAGGACATTGAAAAGGCTAGCAGCATTGCACTCGCAGATGGTTCCGTGCCGGTTGGAAAGTATACCCGTCAGGCTATGGTAAATGCCGGAATGTTAGAGAAAGTTGATGATGTGTCAAAGATTACGACAACAACTATTTCTGAGGCACTTGGCGGCGTAGAGATCAATGAGTGCGCAAACGTTGGTGCTGTTACTTCAGCAGTAGCAGAGGGCTCCAATGAGGTCGGAACTGTATATTATTCTGATACTTATGGACTGGAAGATCGTCTGGTAATTCTTGAGAAGGTTTCTTATGATTTGACAGGAGATGTTATCTACCCGGTGGCACAGATTGAGAATCCAGAGGCAGATGAGCTTCAGGCATCTACTGCAAAGGAATTTGTTGAGTTTTTAATCACCGATGATGCAAAGGAAATCTTCCAGAAGTATTACTTCGATACCGATGTAGAGGATTAACTTTTTGAAAAAATTGTTAAAAAGTGATTCTTGATTTTTGTAATACTTTTTATAATATTTTTGCAACGCTTCAGAGCAGCAAAATTACGTGCGGCTCTGAAGCATAATCATTTCACGTTTTTTTTGAATAACTTGAAAGAATGGATGGAAACACAAATGGAAGCAATGATGGAATTTATGAAAGGACTAGACTGGAGTCCTCTGGTGATCTCATTAAAGACAGGAGTGGTAGCCACCATTCTTTCTTTTTTTGGAGGGATCTTTGCAGCAAGACAGGTAGTAAAGGCAGGGCCGAAAACAAAGGCAGTGCTGGATGGTATACTTACACTTCCGATGGTATTGCCGCCGACAGTAGCCGGATTTTTTCTGCTACTGATTTTTAGTCTGCGTCGTCCGTTCGGCGCGGCGCTCTATAGCGGCATGGGAATTAAGGTTGTTCAGACATGGCTTGGCTGTGTGCTTGCAGCGACCGTGATTGCATTTCCGTTAATGTATCGAAATGCAAGAGCCGCATTCGAACAGGTGGACACAAATCTGATTTATGCAGCCCGCACACTTGGCATGTCAGAAATCAAGATTTTCTGGAAAGTCGTAATACCATCCGCAAGGCCGGGAATTCTTTCCGGAACGATTTTGACATTTGCAAGAGCCTTGGGCGAGTATGGAGCCACTTCCATGCTGGCGGGAAATATCCCGGGAAAAACAGGAACAATTTCCCAGAAGATTGCAATGGTTATTCAGGATGGTGATTATACGACGGCAGGTTTCTGGGTAGCGGTAATTATGGTAATTGCATTTGGCGTTGTTCTTATCATGAATCTTTTGGGTTCAGGCAGAAACAAGCAGAAAAAGAGATGGTAAAAAATATGTTGCAGGTAACGATAAAAAAGAAATTAGGTAATTTTCTTCTGGATGTCGATTTTAAGATGGAAGGCGGCGTATTTGCCATTCTGGGCGCTTCAGGATGTGGAAAAAGCATGACATTAAAATGTATTGCAGGTATTGAGCGGCCAGATGAGGGAAGAATTGTCTTAAATGATAGGGTATTATTTGACTCTCAAAAGAGAATCAATCTGCCGCCTCAGAAGCGAAAAGTCGGATATATGTTTCAGGACTACGCATTATTTCCAAATATGAATGTCGTACAGAATATTCAGGCAGGTATGGGACGAAAACCAGATCATGAAAAAGTGACAGAGTACATAAATGGCTTTCAGTTAAAAGGTCTGGAAGAACATATGCCGGATCAGCTTTCTGGTGGTCAGAAACAGCGAGTCGCAATGGCACGTATGCTTGCGGCAGAGCCTGAAGTGATTCTACTAGATGAACCATTTGCTGCACTGGACAGCTATCTGAAGTGGCAAATGGAGCAGCAGATGTTAGAGCTTCTTCAAAAAATTCATAAGCCGGTGCTGTTTGTGTCGCACAGCAGAGATGAAGTGTATCGCCTTTGCGATACGGTAAGCTGCATCAATCAGGGCAAGATGGAAGTAATTGAGCCGGTAAAAGAATTTTTCAAAAATCCAAAGACGAAAACGGCAGCACTTTTGTCCGGCTGTAAAAATATTTGCAGCGTGGAGCCAATAGAAAATACAAAATCAAAGGAAAATGCAAAGCTCATGCAGCCATCACGCAAGCTGTGGGCAGCAGGCTGGGGAGCAAAATTATCCGTGTCAGAAGAAGCACTGCAAGCCCGAACAGTAGGAATCCGTGCGCATGACTTGAACATTGAAAAGCCGCAGCAAAAGAATGTAACTGAATTCATAGTAGGCGAGTATAGAATCATGGAAGATCCGTTTGAGTGGAATCTTTCTTTTCGGAAGGATGATACCTGTGAATGGATGCAGTGGAAGATTAGCAAGCGCGAGTGGAATCCTTCAATCGGTGTGCCAAAGCGCTTGTATGTAAAAGAAGAAGATTTGCTATTATTAGACAAAAAATAAAATTCTGACTTAACCTAAGAGCAAGTCCCTAGGTTAAGTCAGATTGATTAATCCGAAATTTGTGATGTGTAAGGCAGTTACAATTGTTGTCACAGCCTCAACGGAAAACAGATTTATTTAACTTCGTAAACAACACAACTATGCGGTGTAAGCTCTGCGCTGACTGCGGTCTTTGCGTTGTGTAATTTGCCAGTCCACAGTTCCTCTAAGGAAAGTTCTGCATCGGACTCGTAAAGGCTACTGCCGTCTGCACCTAAGATTAACTCAATATCCGCATTTACAATTTGAACTTCCTCAGACAGGTTAAACAGTGCAATAAAGGTTTGACCTGTCTTTTCATTATGCGCGGACCATACAGCATGGTTGTCATCTCTTGTAATCTGATGAGGCTTGCAGTCAGGCGTGAGCATGGAAAGTATTTTCTTATTGGTCAGAAGATTCAGTGTCCAATCATCAAGCTTTGTCAGCTCAGCACCAATCATAAGCGGTGAGCCAAACAGACACCACAGTGTCATCATCGTGCGCTGCTCATCCTTTGTAAAGTGAGTATCACGTTCCTCGCCAAAGCCCTTGCCGAGTTTTCCGACTGGAAGCATATCACAGTCTGGATAATTTCCTCTTGATACCTGATTCTGCCATAACTCGCAGCGTTCAAACATATTCTTTAAAAGCTTCCAGTTATCCCAGAAATCATCAGTGATACGCCACATGTTTGCATTATTCTCATAATGCCATGCCTTCTCAATTAAAGCCGGTCCCGGTGACAGAGAAAGAACAACACTTCTGCCGCATTTTTTGATGGCCTTTGCCAGCATTTCGACCTCATGGGATGCAGAGTATGGATTGTGCGGATAAATGTTGGTATTGCAGATGTCATCGCACTTGATAAAATCAACGCCCCACTCAGCATACATTTCCAGTAAGGAATCATAGTATGCCTGCCCGGCTTCGCAGTTTCTTACACCGTACATATCAGGATTCCAGCCGCAAATAGAGCTCGGATCTGCAATCATATTTGCTGTCCAATCAGTTCCTTTTACTGCCATATGGGTGTGAGCAGCGATTCTTGGAATACCGCGCATGATGTGAATACCAAATTTTAAGCCAAGGCTGTGCACATAGCCAGCAAGTGCCCTAAAGCCAGAGCCATCTGCAGATGACGGAAAACGCTCCGGGTCTGGCTGCAAACGAGAATACTCATCAATTGCCAGGTCGGAATATGGAATATACTGATATTTGTCTCTCTGGGAGCCTGCCTTCTTGGCATACCATTCAATATCGACTACGACATATTCATATCCGGCATCCTTTAAATGAGCTGCCTGATAAGCGGCATTTGCCTTTACCTGTTCTTCATTTACCGTCGTGTCATAATAATCATAGCTGTTCCAGCCCATTGGCGGCAATGGTGCAAAATCATTCTTGTTCATTATATCCTCCTTATAAAAGCCGAGAATCTCGGCATTTTTGATTGATTTTCTATTACTCTTGTTTATTTCCTTACCATTCATTATAACAGTTATATCGAAAAAAGAAAGATAAAAATCATTACGTAAAGGGGTAGTTTTTTCTCAGTATTGATAGTACCTGCTGCAAATGTGTGCTGGCATTTTTTTTGTAAAAAATTCCATAAGATAAAGGTACCTGCCCGGCTAATGGAAGAAAGGTGAGTGCTGTATCGGTAGACAAAACTTTTGGAAGTACAGCAATTCCATAGCCAGCCTTTACAAGAGCGAGTGAAACCTGTAGATTCTCTGAGTAATAGGTTGCTCCAGGCGAAATTTTTTGACTGATACGGTTCTGAATATTTGCAATTTGTGATGGAATTTCATAAGAATTGCAAATGACAATAGTTTCGGAATACAAATCCTTTTCAGAGAGTTCGTTTAGCTGACACAAAGGATGATCAGGTGGAAGAACAGCACAGACAGGAATTTGTTCTAATTCAAAATAAGAAAAACCATCACGCATAGGAATATCGTCTTTAAATGCAAAGAGAATATCAATTTCACTGTGAATCAACATATTTATGACCATACGTGATGGAATAATGCGTAAAAATGGGTGAATTTCGTGAGCATATTTCTGGAGACAGTTCAACAGTTGTGTCAACAAAGTTAAATCGACATCTGAAATACAGCCAATAGAAATAATTTGTATATTTTCTTCGGAATGATTTTGAATTTTCTGTGAGGTTAACTGCAGTTTGGCTAAAATCTCTTTTGCATCGTTAAGAAAAATAATCCCTGCAGATGTCAGTGTCACTGTTCGTGTAGAGCGGTGTAAAAGCTTGGCATCTAATTCGTTCTCTAAAGCACGGATTTGTCTGGACACAGCAGAAGTTGTAATGTTCAAAACCTCTGCAGCCCGGGCAAAATTAAGGTTTTCAGCGACCTGTATAAATGTTTCGAGCTGTTGGGTTGTAATAAAATCATCTCCTTTATTATTGCATTTTACTCAATAATATTACCATTTATTCACTTCACTTTCAACAAAAAAATGCTTAAAATACTTGTGTTGCAGGAATTATAAACTGAAAAGGAGAAAATCAAATGACTATTGAAGAAAATATCAAATTAATGGAAGACAGATTACATAAACTGGAAAACAGCGAAAAAGAGAATTTTGGCGTTTGCAGAAAAGTCAGACGGAATATTCGTAATCTTCGCAAGAAAATGTAAGTTTATAAAACACTGGGAGCGATAAATGAAGTGAGGCTTCCAGTGTTTTTTTATATGAGCAAGTAGCGAAGTGGATTGCGAATATCATTGACCATGGGGGTATTAAATAGTTAAGTAAAGCTTATAAAAGTATATAAATAGATGTTGAATTTTATGAGCTATTAGTATAGAATAAATATTGAAAGGAAGTGATATTTTGAGTAAATATTATTCTATACA
>CAVCPW010000113.1:0-5477 GCA_963604075.1 Anaerovoracaceae bacterium
TATCCATGCTGACGACAGCAAGTGGTAAACGACCTGCCTTAAAACGCTCAAACAGAAGTGCTGCAACGATACTCATTGCATGCTTTGCGCCCGACGGACCATTCTCGATATCAGATACAACAACCGGAAGGAAGTCTCCATTGATTCCCTTCAGCGCATATCCCTTCTCAGTAACAGTAAAGCTGATCATCTGCAAGGACGGATTGGTAAAGATTGACTTTAATCTGCCGTACTCAGCCTCATCTGCGGTATTTGCCTTGATTCCGTCTGCGATACTTGCGATTACACGGCTGGAAGTACTGCCGTCTGGAAGAAGTGTTACCATAAGTGTCATGGACTCATGTGGCTTGTAGATTTTGTCAATGATATCATAATCAAAGGTCTCTGCTGCAATGATTCCTCTGTCTGCAGCACCCTTATTTAGCAGATCTTCCTGTAAGCCTGCAATGTATCCGCGGAAAATGTTACCTGCGCCAAAGTGAACCCATACTGGATTTTCCAGTGTCTTCTTATGAACTTCTTCAATATCATAGGATGGAAGTGTGATTCCTGCCTTTGCAAATTCGTTTTTCTTTTGTGTTACATCCTGTAATGTCAGTTTCATTATTTCTGATTCTCCTTTACAATTGACTCCCACAGACCGCTTAAATATGCTGCTCCAAGTGCTCTGTCGTACAGACCGTAGCCTGGCATTGCCTTCTCTCCCCAGATCATTCTTCCGTGATCCGGACGGATAATTCCATCAAATCCGGTGTCATACAGTGCCTTCATGATTGCATGCATATCGAAGGTTCCGTCAGATGACAGATGAGCAGACTCCTCGAAATCGTTCATACCATCGTTGAACTGTAAGTTCCTGATATGTGCGAAATGGATTCTTCCCTTCAGAGCGTGAATCATTTCAACTAAGTTGTTGTTTAAGTTCGTTCCATAAGAACCGGTACAGAAAGTAACGCCATTGTGCGGGTTATCTACCATCTTCATCATACGAAGGATGTGTTCCTTATTATTAATGATACGCGGAAGACCAAATACACTCCAGGACGGATCATCTGGATGAATTGCCATGTTGATGTCATACTTATCACATACTGGCATGATTGCTTCCAAGAAGTACTTTAAGTTTGCAAACAGCTTCTCCTCGTCGATGTCTGCATACTCCTCAAACAGCTGCTTAACCTTTGCCATACGCTCTGGTTCCCAGCCTGGCATAACGGTTCCATTCATATCGTTTGAAATAGAATCAAACATTTTTGCCGGATCGATGCTGTCTACAGTCTTCTGATTGTATGCAAGAACAGTGGAACCGTCCTTTCTCATACGTGCCAACTCAGTACGTGTCCAGTCAAATACCGGCATGAAATTATAACATACCATGTGAATGTCTGCTTTACCGAGGTTCTCTAATGTCTTGATGTAAGCATCAATATCTTTATCGCGCTCCGGGGCACCAGTCTTGATTGCATCACTGATATTTACACTCTCGATACCCGGAAGTGTCAGACCTGCTGCCTCCACCTCATTTTTAAGAGCCATGATCTCATCATAAGTCCAAAGCTCTCCTGGCATCTTGTTATAAAGTGTGGAAATAACTCCCTTTACATAAGCGGTCTGTCTAATCTGCTGTAAGGTAACGGTATCATACTTGCTGCCGTACCATCTCATTGTCATCTGCATAACAATTCTCCTCCTGTTTTGAACCGCAGCTTACGCTTTCATGCATAAGCTGTAGCATGTTGTTATTTACTATACCATATCGTAGCATAGATTTCTATCAAATAAAATGTGTTTTTTTACCTTTTTGATAAATTCGATAGCAAAGTTACCATTCACTGGACTGTGTCATGAAATTAGTTCAACGATGATTTTCTGACCTCACTTTTTGCTATTCTTATTCACAAAGGCACATACTCCACCAACAGTAGCTTTTTTCTCCATACTTATAGGAACTGTGTTACATCCTCGCACGCAACATAAGTAAGCTCAAATCCATGCGCGGTGAGTGTTTTTGCTTTCCTATTGTATGATGGTGCCGTCTCCTTTGCTCGCTTCATAAATGCTGCAAAATCCGCATCGCTCTTCTTTCCACCGCAAACGCACAGATAAGCCGCATTTCGGCTATATGCACGCTGCTCACAGTTAAAGTTCATGCCGTTGTGGGCCTCCATCTGCTCGCTGCACCATAGCGCAATATAACCAGTATCTTTGCGAAGGAAGATCCAATTGTCATCGTGGATAACTTCATCGAAACGACACTCTGGGCAATATAGATGTGTGTAACCTACCGGATGCTCATCAGGTATCACATAAATTCCTCCAAGAAGACCATGCTGCTGCTTTAATGCCGGCATTACGCCATTTCCATGCCAGTAACCCGGACGCATATCTCCTTCCTCAGATGTCGAACCCGGATGTGTTACAAAAATGCTTGCCTCGCCGTCAAGAGCTGCATACCACATATGCTGCTGATAGCCATAGGTACCCGGTCTGAAATATGTAGTTCCGTGAAAACGCTCATTGAATGACTTTGTGAAATTATGGGTTGTAATATCAACATTTTCTTTGAGTGTCTCATTTTCCCATCGTGTGAACGGCTCTCTCGGAGATGCTACACTCGTCAGGCAATAATCTGCATTCTTCTCCAGATAAACTCTTGCATTTCCTGTGGTGTAGTTTGTCTCGATATCGTCCTCCATCAACTTGACCAGGCCATCCGGAATCTGATAGTGGCTGCTTGCATAAAAGCCCAGCCAACCCTCGCCAAATGTATATGGCAGCTTCGGATTTATCAAGTTCATAAGCGCCATCGCGCCCTGATCAAACGGATATAATACACTTCTGTACACACGGCCCATCGGCGCCACGATACCTGTCTTGTAGGTGTGAAGTGCCAGCATAGAGAGCATCTTATCAGTAATCGCTGCCGCACGCTTTGAAATCTCCGGCTCTGAATAATCAACCACATTGATCAATGCTGCAAAGGTAACACACATGTAAACAGTACTCAAGAATTCCTCAAAGCCATATTCTTCAACATCGTCAAGCCACTGTAAGACCTTGTTTCTTCCATATAAATACAGTTCCTTTCCCGTCATCTTTGCACGCGGGAAATACTCATCCGGATACATCTCTCCTGCATTCATTGCGCATGTGTAGAACATAAGCGCATGATTCTCACTCCAGAAGCACATACCATCAAATCCGTCCATATCCATCCAGTAGCGGTAATTCAGCATGATATCCTTTATGCGCTCTTTCATGGCTCCTTCTACAGGATAATTATGCAGATAGCGAATTAGGCCACACATCAAAAAGTCTGAGCAATCATAACGTTCCTCGATCATCTCAAGCATCTCATACATCAATTTCTCATCATCCATGGAATTGTCATTGAAATACTTTCTTGCGAGGATATTGGATATCGGGAATCCAAACTTTTCACCGCGGCTCTCGCTCATGACATCAGCGATTCTTCTAAAGATCAGCTCTTTATTTTCTTCAAAGCTAAGTACACTGCCATCCTTATGTCTTGCATATTGAGGCACAAGCTGCTCAGTACGTTCAAATATACGCTGCAATACAAGATTATCTTTGCGGACTTGAATCGTAATGTAAGGTTCGCCATCCCTCAAAGAAATTTCTCTGCATCCTGACATGTCTTCCCATACAGGCGGAATAAGTTCCTTTGCAAAATCCTCCTCGTAGTGGCGATATGTATAACATGTTCCTTCTGGTGCTTCTGCTTTAAATGTGAGCTTGTCTTTTGTCAGCATTGCACTTTCCAAAAAGCTTTCTGCTTTTGCTGCAGCTTCTGCACATTTTTCATCAGGCACTGATACTGTAATCTCATCAATATGATTTACTATTTGCAATCCTGCCACGCTTCTCGTATCGCGTACACCAAGATTTTCGCATGCCAGATAGATCAGATTGTGCCCCGCTTTCAGGTGCAATGTCAGCTCTTTTTTCTGGATTGGCTTATATACAGGCTGTGCCAATGTGCCTTCTAATGTGCCATTGCAATATACATCAACTGCCGCATACGACCAAAGTATTGCTGCTACTTCCATGTCTTTTGCAACTTCCAACACAGTAGCTATATCAAAACGCACACGTTTCATAACAGAGTAGAATGTAGAAATATTAACAAAACAGCTGCCACTGTCGTAATAATATTTCCATTCCTCATTTAAACGGCTCTTCTCACCCACTGTGAGTGTTCCTGTTTCGCCAAGTGGCTTGTGCTCCGCAATCACAGAACGAAGATATGCCTCATAGCGAAGCTGATTCTTATCCTTTGCTTCATTAAAATAAGCCTGTGTTTCCGGACCTGACACCATAAAGTGTGTCACAAATCCATCGCGATCTAACTTCCATCCACTCATCTGCTTTTTCCTCCTCGACGTCTTATCATTGCTGATTGTAAAATTCATAACGTAACAGTTACAAATTATTACTTTACATCATAGAGACGAATCATTTCTCTTGTATTCATACTTCTCGGCACTACATCAATATCATTCAAACAAAGCGAATCGACATGACGCGCCCAGATACCGTATGCATCGACATCGCCGTGTGCATTGCTTTCCGGGTAATCCTCCAGAAATTCATCAAAGCGATCCGGAATCTCAATGATTTCTTTGTTGTCACGATATACAACATGATAACCGCTTACGGTAATATTTTCAAGCGGTTTACGGACAATTGTGCCATCCTTTTTTGCTGTCTCAAAGCCTGTCAGGATCGCCGGAATTTCCGCATCTCTTGCCTGAATATTTTCAATACGGATATTACGAATACTTCCTCCCCAGTAACGGTTCGTGCCAACTTCATCTGTATATGGCTCGTTATAACGATTTCTCTTGTTTAAACAAATGTAGAGCGGACAGATAATCTTATCCATCGTGATATTTCGGATGGTGACATCGGACAGATTTGTGCCGTCGCAGGACTCCAAAGAGATACCGGAAACGGATCCCGGATAAATATCCGGCATACAGAACGTGCAATCTTCAACCAGGATATCACTGATATCGTTTGCTGTCTCGGTACCAATCTTAAACGCATTCATTACTGTCACTACAATGCAGTCTCTCACATGTACATGGCTCATCGCACGTCCTGTGCGGATTGGATTTTTTACGACAATTCCATCATCAGCACAAGAGATAAAGCAATGTGTTACGGTGACATTGTCACTTCCGGTGATATCTACACCATCAGAGTTTGCTACATGGCGGTTATCATCGATCACCATATTCTTGATCGTAATATCTTCGCAACTCTCAATATGAAGGGTCCAGCTTAAGGAATCGTACAAAGTGATATTGTCAAATGTTACATTTTTGCTATCCTGCACCCAGACAAGTGCTGCCGGACGCTGTAAGTTTGGTTTGCCCTCGCCATACTTATCTTCTGAATAGCGGATTCGCTGACGATAATAATAGCGAATGGTTCCCGGCACAGTGTTGATT
>CAVCPW010000114.1:0-5311 GCA_963604075.1 Anaerovoracaceae bacterium
AAGGGAATTATAAGTGAAAGTAAAAAGAAAACAAGCGGTAATGCTTGGACTCATTGCAGTATTTGTTGTATTGTTTGTAATTACCATGCTGATGGGAAATCCTTCTGCAGATGGTGAATATACAAGCGCAGTATATGCAACGGCGTTGTCGTTATTACCACCGGTAATTGCAATTGGACTGGCACTCTTTACAAAGGAGGTATATACGTCGCTTCTGGCCGGAATTTTGACCGGAGCTCTTTTGTATGCCAATGGAAATCTGGAATTGATGGTCAATACCATGTTATTTAATGAGGAAGGCGGCATGGTGAGCAAGCTGTCAGACTCTGGAAATGTTGGAATTTTGGTATTTCTTGTTATGCTGGGAATTTTGGTGTCACTGTTAAACAGGGCAGGAGGCTCCGCAGCATTTGGAAAGTGGGCTTCAAAGCACATCAAGACAAGAGTCGGAGCGCAGATTAGCGTTATGATTCTTGGAATTTTGATTTTTGTCGACGATTATTTTAACTGTTTGACTGTCGGAAGCGTTATGCGTCCAGTGACAGACCGTCATAAGGTATCCAGAGCAAAGCTGTCCTATATTATTGACGCGACAGCAGCTCCTGTCTGCATCATTGCACCGATCAGCTCCTGGGCAGCCGCAGTAACTTCATCCGTTCCGGCTGATTCCGGAATCAATGGTTTTGCGGTATTTATCCAGACCATTCCGTACAATTTGTATGCAATCCTTACTTTGGTAATGCTGTTTGCGATTACTATTTTGCGTGTGGATTTTGGACCTATGAAGCGTCATGAGGTGAATGCGATTGCAGGTGATTTGTTTACCACACCTGGAAGACCATATGAAGGCAATGAGGAAGAAATCATAAAGGAGAATTCTCATGTGTTGGATCTTGTGCTTCCGGTAGCGGTATTGATTGTAAGCTGCATTATTTCTATGGTTTACACAGGTGGCTTTTTCGAAGGAGTATCCTTTGTAGATGCATTTGCAAATTCGAGTGCTTCAGTAGGTCTGGTGCTCGGTGGATTGGTAACACTTGCATTTACGTTTGTCTACTATATGATGCGTGACGTGCTTTCCTTCCGCGAGTTTACTGAGTGCATTCCGGATGGATTCAAATCCATGATCGCGCCGATTATGATTTTGACGCTGGCATGGACACTGTCCGGCATGACTAATCTTCTTGGTGCGAAGGTGTTTGTAGCTGACATGGTGCAGCACTCTGCACAGGGACTACAAGGCTTTCTTCCAATGGTAATTTTTGTAGTAGCAGCGCTTCTTGCATTTGCAACCGGAACTTCATGGGGTACCTTCAGTATCTTAATTCCGATTGTAATCGGTGTATTCCCGTCCGGTCAGATGATGGCAATCTCCATTGCATCCTGTCTGGCAGGTGCTGTTTGTGGTGATCACTGTTCTCCAATCTCCGATACTACTATTATGGCATCGGCTGGCGGACATTGTGAGCATGTTAACCATGTGGCAACCCAGCTTCCATATGCGGGACTCGTGGCTGCTGTCTGCATGGTAGGATACTTTCTGATAGGAGTGCTTCAAGCTGTGGGACTGACACAGCTTTCACTGCTGGCACTTCCGGTTTGTATCGTACTTTTGATTGTAATTCTTCTTGTAATTCGTACAAAGACCGGTGGAAAGGAACCAATTTAACCAAATCAAGTAAGTCCCCTGTTTCAATTGCGAAAAGCAATAAGCAATAAGCAGGACAAAATAACTTGTTTCACGGTTAACTTATGTTACAATATGTTGTTGCTTGACAACAAAAAATAGTTGTACTATCATCCAAATTAGATGCATATACATCTAATTTGGATGATTTTTTATAAAAGTGCAAGTAGCGAAGCGGATTGCGAATATCTGTTTGACTAAGGAGAGACAAATGTTATGGATGTTACGAAACGAAAGATAACAAAGATTGCGCGTGAGTTGGGTAAATTTACCGTTCAGACTATGAAGGAAGAAGGAATCGGCACGGCAGAATTTGATTTTATTCATCTGGTACGCCATAATCCTGGCATTACGCAGGCCCAGGTGCGCGAGCAGCTGAAGATTGACAAGGGGGCAGCTGCAAGGCGAGCAGCGAACCTTGAGGAGAAAGGATATCTGATACGAAAGCCAAACCCGGCGGATGGACGCAGCCAGCTATTATATGCGACAGAAAAGGCGGAGAATTTGAAAAATTCAAAGGCTCATATCGAGGCTGTATTTTATGAATGGCTGTTAGAGGAGTTGCCTGAGGCAGAAAAAAATCAATTTGTCCAGACACTTGATAAGCTGTATTTGCGTTCGAAGACACAGAGCAGAGCGGGATTCCCGGATGTGACACCGCGAATCCAAAAGGAGGGTATTAAAGATGAAGAATGATACGTTTCGCCCCAATCGTATTCTTTCATATTTTAGGCTAGAATGGGTAGTGCTTTTGATTATCACCATTTCGGGATTGATTTATAATATTGGACTGTTGGCGGGTCCTTGGTTTGAGGGACGCATGACGGGCTGTCTGATTGACATTCTAAATGGAAAGAAAACGTTTTCTGATATGTTTATTCTGGTGGCATTTTATGTTGCTGCTATCGCAGTCGTACAGGTATGTCGTTATGTCAAGCGTTTTTATGTGCGTCGTTTTTCGAATAATGTAAATCGTAGAATGAAGCAGATTTTGTATGATAGTCTGGTTCACAAGACGAAGTCCAAACTAGAGGAGGAGGGTGCCGGAAATGTAATGACGAAGGCCATTCTCGATGTTGATGACTGTGCAGAGGGAATGCGTAAATTTACGACAGAGATCTTTGATACCGGAGTGGCATTAGCAGCATATGCCGGAATGCTTCTTTATTATGACTGGCGTCTGGCGCTTCTTTGTATGATTTTCCCACCGATTTCTTATATATTAGCCGAAAAATTAAAGGTAGTTGTCCAGAAAACAGGAGCTGCCTATAAGGAGCAGGCTGGACGATTGAGCAGTGCAACACTTGACAGGGCAACGAATGCTATTACATACCGTGTGTTTGGCTGTGAGAAGCAGCGCGAACAGGCATATGAGGATAATCTTCTTGCCTATGAAAAATCTGCAATAAGGGCAAATATCTGGAATACCGCACTTGTGCCTCTGTATCGCATTATTTCCATGACAAGTGTGTTGTTTATTTTATATTTCGGAAGCAAAAATGTACTTGGAAACGGCTGGAAGCTGTGGAGTGTTGCAGCATTTACCACATTTCTTTCCTGCTATAGTAAATTAGCTGTCAAGTCATCAAGAGCAGCGAAGCTGTTCAATGCTGTACATAAGGCTCAGGTTTCCTGGAAGCGTATCAAGCCGCTTATGATGTCGATGAAGGAGCCAAAGAATGTGCCGCAAAAGAAATCGCAGACACTCGAGACAAAAAATCTTTCATTTGCATACCCTGGCAAGAAAGAGATTGTAAATGACTTAAGCTTTACCGCAAAGCCGGGACAGATCATAGGTGTAACCGGTCCTGTTGCCTGTGGAAAATCCACACTCGGAAAGACATTTCTGTGTGAGTATCCGTATGAGGGAAGTATTAAATTTGGCGGCAGGGAGCTGGCAAAGATGGAGTCAATTGACCGCACCGGGATTATCGGGTATCTCGGCCATGATCCGGAGTTGTTTAATGATACGATTGAAAACAATATTCAAATGGGTGATAATGTAGATGTAAATGCATTTTTGAAAATTGTATGCTTTGAAAATGAAGTGGCTGCGATGGAAGACGGCATCCTTACGGTTGTCGGAAATGGCGGTGTGCGTCTTTCAGGCGGGCAGGGACAGCGCTTGGCACTTGCCAGAACACTTGCCCATAAAAAGCCGGTGATGATTCTAGATGATCCGTTCTCGGCACTTGACCGCACGACAGAGGAGCAGATATTTAAAAATTTAAGAGCACTCCAAACAGATAGCATTGTGATTTTGATCTCACACAGGTTGTATCTGTTCCCGCAGATGGATCAGATAATTTGGATGAACGAAGGAAAAATAACAGTGGCTGATCATGAAAAGCTTATGAAGACTGTGCCGGAGTATGCTGCTTTGTTTGACGAGCAGTCCACAGGAAATAGTGAGTCAAATGCAGCACAGAAGGGAGCAGAAAGATGATGAAGCAAAATCCGGTAAAGCAAGATAAAAAGGTCGGAGGTATTATTCTCCAGACTGTAAAAGAGAAAAAAGGATTGTCGCTTGGAATTGCTGTAAGTGTGTGTACTGCGATCATTTCTGCTCTATTTCCACCGTTGATTCTTGGAAAGGCAATTGATAAGATGACAGTCGGTGTAAATGTGCCATTTTATATGGTGCTTAGTTATTTCGGTCTGATTGTGTTGACAGGACTGACCGAGTCAGCTCGTGAAGGACTTCTGACTGTATTTGGACAGAAGATCACCCATGCGCTCAGACGGGCACTCATGGGAAAGTTTACTCGATTGACAGCCGATTCTTTGAATCATCAGGAGCCAGGTACTCTTGTCTCAAGATTTGTCGGCGATGTTGACACAGTAGAAAATCTGTTCACATCCGGCATTATAAGTATGTTTGCCGATGCCTGCAAGATTCTTAGTATCCTGGCTGTCATTTGGTTTCAGAACAAAGGACTGGCAATCGTGCTTCTTGTGCTGCTGCCATTTCTATTCTGGTTTACTAGACACGTACAGAAAAATATGTTGACGGCACAGCTTGACAACAGACGTGCCGTGGGCCGTGCATCTGGTCATGTTCCGGAAACTCTTAGAAATATTCGTACCATTCACTGCCTCGGCGCAGAGCAGTATATGAAGGAAAAATACGACAAGTATATCACACAGGGATACAGCGCAATGGAGAAAACGAATTTTTATGATGCCATCTATTCTCCGGTCATTTTGATTTTAAATGCTATTGTAATAGCTGTTGTTATGCTGTTCTCTGCCTCTGGAAATAAAACAGTGCTGACCTTGTTTGGAATGTCTGCCGGTACTGCAGTAGCCGTTATGAATTATATTTCTGAGATCTTTACTCCTGTTGAGAGTCTTGGCATGGAGATTCAGACTATTCAGTCTGCACTCGCAGGTGTAAAACGAATCAATGAGTTTTTAAGTCAGGAGGAGCTCCCTAAAAAGGATCATAGTGCAGACGATGCACGCCAGAAGACACTTTTGACTGTTACAAAGCCAATGACAATTGCAAATGGTGAGGAGGAAATACCATTTGTCGAGTTTAAGGATGTTACATTTGGCTATGACGAACATGTCGTTTTGAATCATGTAAACTTCTCTGTAAAAATAGGGGAACGTGTTACACTT
>CAVCPW010000115.1:0-2999 GCA_963604075.1 Anaerovoracaceae bacterium
GATCAAAGATGTTGTTGACTGATACGTATAACGTCCCTCACCATCTTCCTCTGATGCACAGACTGGCGATACCGCAAGTGCCGCTGCAAGGCTTCCTGCTGTGATAATCGAAAATAGTTTTTTTCTCATCATCGTATGCTCTCCTCCTCCTCAGGTCTTTGTTTTATTTTTCTCAAGTAACACTTCAACGTGATAAAGTAAAAATTTTCAAAAAAACGCCAGTGCATGGCACTGACGTCTTTGCCCTGAGCCTTTGTCTAGTTTATAGCACAAAACATCTTTGCTGTCAATCTCTATTTGACAAAATCATAACCATAGATTCGACTTTTGATGTCAATTTTCCTTTGAGGTTGCTGTCTGATAAGCTACATCATCTACGGCCGCCAGCCATTCATTAGAGCTGTCTTCACCTGGCACATCAGTATTCAGTTTTCATTCAATTCTGTACCTAATCCAGACAGCACCGCTTTCAAACAGCTATTTAACTATAGCCCTTAAACCCAACTTTAGGTCAAGATGTTTTGGAAAATATTTTCGGATATATTCCATGCACATAATTAGTTTCTGCAAATGCTAGAAGACAATTAATACATATCAATGTCATAGATCATTTTTCCGAACTAATAGACAAACTGTCTCGATTCCACCAGTAGCAGGGAACATATCTACTGCTCTTGCCTTTACCATGCGATAGCCAGCTGCCTCAAACACTTCACGATCACGTACTAAACTGGTCGGTTTACATGATACATAAACGATCGTTGGCACATTAAAGGCTATAATCTTCGGAAGTGCTTTCGGATGAATACCATCTCTCGGCGGATCAAGTACAATCAAATCAGGTTTTTCCGTAAGTTCATCAATTACCTTTAGAACATCTCCTGCCAGAAAGCTGCAATTATCAAGTCCATTTAAGCCAGCATTAACTCGCGCAGCCTCAACAGCCTCCTCGACAATCTCCACACCAGTCACATGCTTTGCAACCGGTGCCAAAATCTGCGCAATCGTACCAGTTCCGCTATAAAGATCAAAAATCACCTTTTGATTCGTTTCGCCAATATAATCTCTCACTGTCTGATAAAGGAGCTCTGCACCCCTTGAATTTGTCTGGAAAAAGGAAAAGAGTGTAACACGAAAGGAAAGTCCCAGTAATTTCTCAGTAATCCAATCCTTACCATACAAAATCTCTGTATAATCACTCTGCACGACATCTGCAAGAGAATCATTTGTAATATGAAGAACACCTGCGAGGGTACCCGCCCATGACAATTTCTTTAATTTTTCAGTCAACACATCAAGCTGCATCGCAAGTGCATCACCCTGTGAAGAAGTAACAACTGCCACTAACAATTCGCCTGTTGATGCACTTGAACGAAGCAATAAATGACGCAGTACTCCCTCATGGCGCATTCTATGGTAAAATGGAATATTTAGTTCAGAAAAATGCGCTAGCACAGTAGTTGCTGCCATACGCATATCCGGTGTCATAATCTGACAGGTTTCAATGCCCGCAATATCATAAAAGCTGCCTCTCTGATGCATACCAAGCGCAAGCGGTCCTCCCATATAAGAGTCTCCAAAAGTCAATTCAACTTTATTGCGGTATCCGCTTACGGCAGGACTCGATACAATGCCTTCAAATTCGTAATCGGTACCGCCTTTATCTAGCATGCCCTTAATTTGAGCACGTTTGATATCAAGCTGCTTCTCATATGGAAGTGTCTGATACAGGCAACCACCGCATCTTCCGGCCCATTCACAGGCACAGACAGTTTCATCTGGTGATTTTTCTAATACTTCAAGTAATAATCCTTCGATTTTATCTTTTCTCTTTTTCTTTACACGGAAACGAATCTTCTGTCCAGGAATGCCATATTTTACCTGCGCAATTTCACCTTCATTGGTTACAACAATCGCTTTATCCGGAAAAAGGACCTCCCGCACACGACCCTCATAAATCTCGCCTTTTTTCATAACTATCTCCTTTGTGAACAAATTCATGGTAATGGCAGTAAAATCCCCGCCGGGGATACGGCGGGGATATCACTTTTGTATTAACTTACAAGATGATGCATGGATTACTTATCGGTCTCTTCAGCCTCAGACTCCTCTTCCTTGGACTCCTCTGCTTCTTCGGACTCATCCTCGGATTCTTCCTCATCATCGTCATCGAAGAAATCATCGTCAAAGTCATCATCAAAATCATCATCCAGATCATCTAAATAATCCGGCTTCAGATAACGATACAGTGCATATGCAGCACCTGCAACTGCTGCGATTACAGCGATAGCTGTGATCACGTAACACGCCTTGCTCTTTTTTTCGTTCTTCTCTTCAGATTTAAGAACCTCATGAACTTTCACTGCCTGGAGCAAATCATCAAACTTTGCCATAATACCCATCCTTTCTTTTTTATAAAGATCAATTACCACATAGTATAACATATGCTTTACAAAATTGCTAGCGTTATCTTCGCCGTTTTAGATAAATTTTATAAGTCCAAGAATCAGATCTTCTTCAGCTTCGCGAATCCCGCAAACAACTTTTTGACACCTGCTGTATCAAATTCCACCGTAACCTGATAATCCTTCTTCATATCCTCAATGTTAAGCACAGTTCCCTTTCCAAACTTGATATGAGATACTCGATCGCCTTCGCCATACTCAAGGCTGTCCGGCTTTGGGTTGGAAAATGCCTTGCCATAGGTCGCAGATGCCAAACCTAAGCCCAACGATGCCTTAGACGAATTTTCAAAAGATTTTCCATACGAGCTGCCGAACGAATTTCCAAAAGATTTTTCATATGAACTGTTAAATGAATTTCCAAAAGATCTGGCGATTTTTGAAGTTCCACTGCTAATGGATGACGATCTTTTTTGGAGAAGTCCGTTAAAACCTTCCTCGCGCCAGTCAAGCGACTCTTCCGGAATCTCCTTTACAAAGCGAGAAATATCATTATATTGGATGTTTCCGTGAACCATGCGCTGCTTTGCCGCGGTG
>CAVCPW010000116.1:0-13324 GCA_963604075.1 Anaerovoracaceae bacterium
CGTAAGACTGGCAGTCCATCAGATCCTGATAACTTACAACCTCGGCACGGATAAAGCCTCTCTCAAAATCGGAGTGAATCTTTCCGGCAGCCTGCGGTGCCTTAGTTCCCTTGGTGATGGTCCATGCTCTCGATTCATCTGGACCGGATGTAAGATAGCTGATCAGACCAAGCAGAGAGTAGCTTGCAGAAATCAGTTTGTCAAGACCGGATTTCTCAAGCCCAAGATCCTCTAAGAACATCTTCTTCTCATCATCGTCCAGCTCAGAAATCTCAGCTTCAATCTCAGCACAGATAACAAATACTTCACTGCCTTCTTTTGCGGCAAACTCGCGGACAGCGGCAACGTGCGGATTGGATGCGCCATCATCAGCAAGATCATCCTCAGATACATTTGCAGCGTAGATAACCGGCTTGCTGGTTAAGAGGTTCAGGCTTGCGATAAAAGCGGCCTCATCCTCATCATCCGGCTCAACGGTTTTTGCCTGACGGCCTTCCTCTAAAGCAGTCATCAGCTTCTTTAAGGTGACAAGCTCTTTTGCAAGGCTCTTGTCGTTCATTGCACTTCTGGTTGTCTTTGCGATACGGCGCTCAAGAACTTCCTGATCGGCAAAAATCAGCTCTAACTCAATGGTCTCGATGTCATCAACCGGGTCAATGTGACCGTTTACATGGATGATATTGGAATTTTCAAAGCAGCGGACAACGTGTACGATTGCGTCAACCTCACGAATGTTTGCAAGAAACTGGTTTCCAAGTCCCTCGCCCTTGGATGCGCCCTTAACAAGGCCTGCAATATCAACGAACTCGACAACAGCTGGTGTCACCTTTGCAGAGTTATACAGTTCACCGAGCTTTTTAATACGCTCATCCGGAACTGGAACGATACCTACGTTTGGGTCGATGGTGCAGAATGGATAGTTTGCAGACTCAGCACCTGCTTTTGTCAGGGAATTAAATAAAGTACTCTTGCCGACGTTCGGCAAGCCTACGATTCCTAATTTCATAGTAAAGATCCTTCCTGTCTGGCTGAAATGTTGTATTGGGGCAGCCAGAGCTTTTACATAATGATAAGTAAATCTTATTTTAACAAAATCAAGTAAGTCCTCTGCTTCAATTGCGAGAAGCAATAAGCAGTGGGTGGGGACTTGCTTGTATCAGGAGGCGTGTAAGCGCCTTCTGATAAACTGCGGAGCAGTTATTTGGTTATGAGCAAGTAGCAAAGCGGATTGCGAATATCCGCTTGACTGCTTGATTTCACCATAATTTCAGCACGAAAGCCGAAGTGATTGGCGAAAGTCTGATCATTTTTTTATTCTATCATATTAAAAACAGAAATACAACTGTTTCTGTCGCAAGAAATTCTGAAAAGGGTCTTGTCAATTTGTATAAACTAGGATAGAATAGGTTCTATAATCAGAGACAGATTGAAAGTCGAAAAGTTAAAAAAGCAAGCTTCAGTCTTGTTTTTGGTCTGCTATTAATTTGATAAAAATGACGGGGAGAGAATATGGTTCTTATGACGAAAAGAAAGGGGACCATGTTTTTTGCTACGTTTTTTGCCAAAACAAATTGGCTACCATGCACAAAGAACAATGTTATCATGATAGAGAGCGTCATTTCTGTGACCGGTATTTTGGGAATACTGTTGGCGGAAATGTATGTGGATGAGGCATTGAAAGAAAAAGGAGAAGTATGGAATTTGTTCATAAATCAATATTGCTGGATGAGGTGATTGAAAATCTGAACATTCACGAGGATGGCTGTTATGTGGACGGAACGCTTGGCGGTGCCGGCCATTCCTTTTCAGTCTGTTCTCATCTGGGAGAGGGTGGAAGACTTGTCGGTATCGATCAAGATGCGGATGCAATCAAAGCAGCTACCAAGCGCCTTGAGCCGTATCAGGACAAAGTAAGCATTGTGCGAAATAACTATGTGAACTTTGACACCGTTTTGGATGAACTTGGGATTGGTCAGGTAAATGGTATTCTGTTGGATCTTGGCGTTTCTTCCTATCAGCTTGATGAAGCTTCGCGTGGCTTTACGTACCGTGAGGATGTACCGCTTGATATGCGCATGGATCAGCGAAATCCAAAGACAGCCGCAAACATTGTCAACGAGTACAGTGAGATGGAGCTGTATCGCATGATACGCGATTATGGCGAGGATCGTTTTGCAAAAAATATTGCGAAGCATATCGTGCGCGCACGTGAGAAAAAGCCGATTGAAACTACCGGTGAGCTGTGCGAGATCATCAAGGCAGCAATTCCGGCAAAGATGCGTGCCGGAACCGGTCATCCGGCAAAACAGACTTTTCAGGCACTTCGCATTGAATTAAATCATGAACTGGATGTGCTGACACAGTCGATTGATCGCATGATTGATCGATTGGTACCGGGTGGACGTCTTTGTATTATCACATTTCATTCATTGGAAGATCGCATTGTCAAAACAAGATTTCGAACCAATGAAAATCCATGCATCTGCCCGCCGGGATTTCCGGTTTGTGTGTGCGGACGTGTTTCAAAGGGAAAGGTGATCACTAGAAAGCCGATTTTGCCGTCTGAACAGGAGATGGAGGAAAACAGTCGCTCGAAGAGCGCAAAACTGCGCGTCTTTGAAAAGGCGTAAGATTATTATATAGAAAGGACTGGAGTCATGCAGAAAGGGAAACCGAAAAATGCATACCGTGAGCAAGAAGCCGTAGGCGGAACCTATGCAGACAAACGGGTGCCGGAACTCGAACGGCAGCGTCAGGCACGTATTAGAAGACTCCAGGAACTGGAGCGTCAGCAAATTCAACTGCATAAACAGCGGTTGATCAATGGTGTTCTTATACGGCGGCGTAATTCAAGGGCATATGATATTCCGACCATGCTGGCGGCATTGTTTACCGCAGGGCTTTTGCTTGTAATGTCGCTGATTTATGTGGGGAGGAATGCAGATCTGAATGCAAGTAACAAGAAGGTGGCATCTTTGAAAAAGGAGTATGAGCAGCTTAAGACGGATAATGATAACCGGGAAGAGCAGCTCAATGCGTCTATAGATGCTCAGGTAATTTACGTGACAGCGACCGAGCGGCTTGGTATGAGCTATCCGGAAAAGCATCAGGTAATCACCTATCACAAAACAGAAAGTGGGTACGTTGCACAATATGAAAACATTCCGCAGTGACAGCAAAACAGAAGAGAATAATAATACAGAAACCGAAAAAAGCAGCAAAACAGAAAATAAGAATCAGAAAAAGAAGAGAAAGAAAAAGTCGCCAAAGAAGGTGTACAATGATAAGGCAAAAAAGGATACCGGAAAGCTGGCAAGCCGCATCAACCTCAGAATGAAGATCGTTTCCGGGGGTGTCGCGGCTTGTATGACTTTATTGGTTGTATACGTTGGTGTGCGTTCTGTGACGACAAATGAGGAGTACGAACGAAAGGCACTTAGTCAGATGAACTATAGCAGTTCAACACTGGTGGCAAAATCAGGCGAAATTTATGATTCTAATATGACACCAATTGCAGTCAGCAACCGAGTTTACATTCTGATTCTTGACCCTAAGGTAATTCTTGAGACAGAAGAAATTTCCGGACATGAGGGAACACTTGATGCAACGGTGCAGGCAATTGCTCAGTGCTTTGATCTGGATGCAGACGAAATAAAGAATACTATTATGGAGTCAGCAGATAAAAGCTATTTGCGCTATGTGCCGGAAGGCTCGAGCAGCAAGAAATATTTGGTGACAGAGGAACAGAAGACAGCTTTCGATGCACTTGAGGCAGAAATAAATGGTACAGCAGGAACAAAGACTTCAACAACTGCGGCAGAAGAAAATTCTGATGAATCAAATGTAGATGAATCGGAAATTGCAGCAGAAGTGACATCAGTAGCGTCTGATGCCACCACAGCGGAGGATGACGAGACGAGTGGTGCGGAAGTTGTCGGTGTGTGGTTTGAGACTGAATATCAGCGCTATTATCCATATGGCGACCTGGCAAGTAAGGTTATCGGTTTTACAACAAAGGATAGTACTGATGGTATCTGGGGACTGGAACGCTATTATAATGATGAACTTCGCGGAACAAATGGCCGAAGCTATAGCTACATTGACAGTAACGAAAATCTGATCAGTGAGGTCATTGAGCCGACTGATGGATATTCTCTTGTATCGACAATTGACATGAATCTCACAAAGATTCTAAGCGACACCGTAAAAGAATGGATCAATGAGACTGATGAAAATGGTGAAAAAGTTCGAACAGCAAAGAGCTATAGCATTCTTGCGATGGATCCTAATACCGGTGCGGTTAAGGCAATGGTGACTAGTACAGATTACGATCTGAATAATCCGAGTGATCTGAGCAGTTTTTATACAGATGAGGAATTGGCTACATTCGCGGATAATGAAAAAAAGTCCGAGGAGTACGACACGTATCTGGAGAAGGAACAGGAAAAAATGACATCTGCAGATTCTGATGGTGAGGATTCAACCGATACTGCGGCAGACACTCTCGAGATTGCAATGGCATCGCCATATGCTTCCTATCTGTCTGAGGATGGCACATGGGATCATGAAAATTTTCCGACAACGACTGATGTACAGAATGAGATTTGGCGAAATGGCATTATAAGCAATTCCTTTGAGCCTGGTTCTACAGGAAAGGTTCTTACCTATGCAGCAGCGATCGAGGAAGGATTGATTACGGAAGACACACTGTTTGATGACAGTGAGGGTTACTTGAACATTGGAAGAACTATGGTTAAGTGTCATAACTATGCGACAGGTGGCTGCGGAATTATCACGGCAAAGAATGCACTTGCTCAGTCGTGTAATGTGGCCTTTATGGAAATAGGAAAGTTGCTTGGACCAGAGACATTTGTGAAGTATCAGCAGCTTCATAATTTTGGTCAGAAGACTGGAATCGACCTTCCGGGAGAGGCTAGCTGTGAGGGACTTTTGTATACGGCAGATCAGCTTGGTGAGCTTGAGTTGGCAACGAGTGCATTTGGTCAGTGCTACAATGTAACGATGATTCAGATGGCAGCGGCCTTTTGTGCTGATATCAATGGTGGCTATTATTACAAGCCATATACAGTTGAAAGTATTCTTGATCAGGATGGAAATGTAGTTGAAACAGTTACGCCAACACTTGTCCGTCAGGTAATCAGTGAGGGAACCAGCGCAACAGTGCGCAAAGCACTTGAGTATGCGGTTACCGATGGAACTGTTTATGGTGTGCAGGTAGCAGACCGTGAAAAAGGTATCAAGATGGATGGCTATGACTTCGGTGGAAAGACCGGAACCGCACAGAAGCTGCCTCGTTCAGAGAATAAATATGTCATTTCGGTAATTTCAGCAGCACCAATGAGTTCTCCACAGTTGGTTTTGTATGTTGTTGTCGATGAGTATGAGGGAAATGATGAGGATGGAAGTGCACCTGTACAGTATCTGTCCGGTCGTTTATGGTATGCGATTAAGGATTATATCGGACTGTATTCCGAACTTGATGCTGATGTGAACAGCTATGATTGGACAGAATCAGCCGAAAATGACAGCATGAATGGAGAGCAGATCTTTAGTGACTCCGAGGGTGATTCTACAGCACTTCCGGTACCGCCGGTAGCCGGAGCAACGGAAGAAACGGACTCAGCAGTGGAAAATCAGGATGACGATATTATTGATCCTGAAGATGCACTTGTTGATCCTGCTGATGAAAATCAGGCAGCAGGAGATGCAAATCAAGCGGCAGGAGATGCAAACCAGGCAGCAGGAGATGCTAACCAAGATGGTGCGGCGGATCCGGCACAGGATGCACAGCAATAAAGAAGAATAATAAATATATAGAAAAGAATCTTGAATTACTAGGGGCACGGTTGAGGAACTGCATGCAAAAAGATTTTTGAAAATATATTGCCATACCTTAATTTGTAGTGTTATACTCACCATGAGAAAAAAATTACATGGTGAAGCAATTTACAAAAGCGGTTCGACGATTGTTTTGTCGACGTTTGACAGAAAGGTGAAAATATTATGAAAAATAAGGTATTGGTTGCAGGATGCGGAATAAGCGGTATCGGCGCAGCACGTATGCTGTTAGCTGCCGGTAAATCTGTGATTTTGTATGATGGAAATGATAAGAAAAACAGGGAAGATATTCGTGCACAGGTGGCACAAGAGTCAACTGACGAGACACTTTCGATTGTGCTAGGTACACTCACACAGGATGTAATTGATCAGTCTGAGTACTGTGTCATCAGCCCTGGTATTCCGACTGACCTTCCATTTGTGGAGGAATTAAAGAAAAATGGTATTCCAATCTGGAGTGAGATTGAGCTGGCTTATCATTATGCAAAGGGTCAGGTGATCGGTATCACCGGAACCAACGGAAAGACCACTACGACTGCACTGACCGGTGAGATTATGGACGCTCATTTTGGTGCTGAAAAGACCTTTGTTGTCGGCAATATTGGAACGGCTTACACAGGAAAAGCACTTGAGACAAAGGATGACAGCGTGACTGTAGCGGAGATTAGTAGCTTTCAGTTAGAGACAGCGCTCACTTTCCGTCCACATGTCAGTGCAATATTAAACATCACACCGGATCATTTGAACCGTCATAAGACAATGGAGTGTTATATTGCTGTTAAGGAGTCCATCACAAAGAACCAGACAAAGGATGATTTTTGCGTATTAAATTATGACGATGAGGTGCTGCGTGCATTTGCAGATAAGTGTCCGGCAACTGTGCTGTTCTTCTCTAGCCGTCATAGTCTTGCTGAAGGTTTTTGCATGGATGGAAATCGTCTGGTTTATCGCCATGATGGAAAAGAAGAGCTGATTGGAACGACTGATCAGTTTAACCTTGTTGGTCAGTGCAACTATGAAAATATCATGGCAGCGACTGCAATTGGCATTGCAATGGGTGTTCCGATGGCGACTATTCAGCAGACAGCATATCAGTTTAAGGCAGTTGAACACCGTATTGAGTATACTGCGACAAAGAAAGGTGTACGTTATTATAATGATTCCAAGGGAACTAATCCTGATGCAGCCATTCAGGGCATCCGTGCAATGACAACACCAACATGTCTGATTGGTGGTGGCTATGACAAGGGCTCCACCTACGATGAGTGGATTGCTGAGTTTGGTGATAAGATTAAATATCTTATTTTAATCGGACAGACTTCTGAAGCAATCGCTGAGTGCTGTAAGAAGCATGGATTCACTGATTATGAGTTTGCATCTTCTATGGAAGAGGCCGTTTTGAAATGTGCGGCACACGCAAATCCTGGTGAAGCGGTATTGTTGTCTCCGGCATGTGCAAGCTGGGGCATGTTCGATAATTACGAGCAGAGAGGCCGCATCTTTAAGGATCTGGTAAGAAAGCTTCCAGACTGAATCAGAAAAGACGTTCAGACTGGAATTTTAAGTCAGTAAGCTCCGACTTGTAAAAGTCGGAGTAGTTCACGAGGAGGAGCTAGTCATATATGTTTGATGAAGAGTTAGCCAGGCACACAAAAAGAAAAAAGAGAATATTGACAGGCCTCCTGGCGATAGTTGGGATTCTGGCTATCGCTGTTACCGTATTTTTCACCGCTTACATCACTGACTGCCAGATTGTGGGAAGTCAGTATTCCAATGAACAGGAAATTGAGGACAAGCTTTTTTCAACACCAATGGAACAGAGGTTTTTCTATCAACTTTTCCGGACTGTCACACATACACAGAAGGCAATCGATGGGATTGCCAAGTATCAAATAGAATTTTCACCAGATTTGTCTGTGAAAGTTACTGTCACGGAAAATTCAATCGTGGGTGCCGTCCGGTGGGAGCATCATCTTTATTATTTTGACAGGTACGGATATGTGATGGCAATGGATGCGGATGTTTCCGGTATGGTTCCTGTCGTAGATGGAAGCAATTTTCAGGATGTTTCGCTGTATATATACTTGGACAGCGAAAATAGCAGTATGGCGGAGGATATCCTGCAGCTGACACAGCTGTTAACAGATAATGGGATTGAGGCGGATGCCGTTTCCTATGATGAAAAGATGCAGGCAGTTGTCACGCTGGGTGATGTGAAAGTCAGCCTTGGAACACGTGATAATATGACCGATAAGATTGCAGAGCTGTGTGCAATCATTGAGAGCGGTGGCCTAAGCGGTTTGAAGGGCACGCTTCATCTGGAGAATTGTGGAGATGGCAGTACGAGCTCCTATATATTCGACAGAGAGTAACATGAAACAACATAAAAAGGGTTGGTACAGAGATGATCACAGAAATTTAAGATTTTTTTTGGAAGAAAGCTAAATTTCGGGTTGATTATTTTGCAGAATAATAATATAGTATTAAGGTAGAAAGTGTAAGGAGGAATATAACTTTGTTAGAGATTAAAATAAACGAATCGGAAGGTTCGGCAAAGATTGTTGTGGTAGGCGTTGGTGGAGCAGGTAACAATGCTGTAAACCGCATGGTAGACGAGGATATCGTAGGTGTTGAGTTTGTTGGCGTCAATACAGACAGACAGGCTTTACAGTTCTGCAAGGCTCCGACCGCGATTCAGATCGGCGAGAAACTGACAAAGGGTCTCGGTGCAGGCGCAAAGCCGGAAGTAGGCGAGAAGGCTGCTGAGGAGAACCTGGATGATCTGAAGGAAGCCATGAAGGGCGCTGACATGGTATTTGTTACATGCGGTATGGGTGGCGGTACCGGTACTGGTGCAGCTCCGATCATTGCTGGTCTGGCAAAAGAGATGGGAATCCTTACAGTTGGCGTTGTAACAAAACCGTTTTCTTTCGAGGGAAGAACTCGTATGAATAACGCACAGAACGGTATTGAGAGACTTAAGGAGTCTGTAGACACATTGATCGTTATCCCGAATGATAAGTTGCTTCAGTTGGTTGACAGACGCACAACCATGCCAGAGGCATTAAAGAAGGCTGATGAGGTTTTACAGCAGGCCGTTCAGGGTATCACAGATCTGATCAACATCCCGGGACTGATCAACCTCGACTTTGCAGATGTTCAGACCGTTATGAAGGACAAGGGTATCGCACACATCGGTATCGGAACTGCTACTGGAGATGACAAGGCAATCGACGCTATGAAGATCGCTGTTTCCAGCCCGCTGCTTGAGACTACCATTGAGGGTGCTACTAATGTCTTGATCAATATCGCTGGTGATGTAAGTCTTCCAGAGGTTCATGAGGCTGCAAGTTATGTTCAGGAGCTCGCAGGCGATGATGCAAATATCATCTTTGGTGCTACATATGATGAGAATGCAACCGATGAGGTTACGATCACTGTTATTGCTACTGGCGTAGAGGACAAGAATCTGGAGAGTGTACAGGCTCAGTCACCAAAGAAGGCATCTGGCGCAAAGGCATCTGATTTTGCATACCGTGCACCAGCTAGCAAGGAGTTTCCTGCAAAGGAGCCAAAATTTGAGGAGTCCGGATTTAGTATTCCAAAGCCACAGAAGGAAGTAAAGGATATCAGCATTCCAACGTTCTTAAAGAGAAATTAATAAGTACTACGGAAATATAATAAAGATGATACGAGAGAGAAGCACAGTAATGTGACTTCTCTTTCTTTGTACTCTTGAACAACCCAACCCAATGTGTCGGAAGAGGTTTTCTTCGGAAAAGTGGATAAACGCAAGAAATTTTCATTTTTTTATTTCAGAAAACTTTACAGAAACTTAAGGAACGCATTCTTGTAAATTAAAGAAAATAGGAATATACTATTGGAAAAGAAAATACTATTCAGAAAGGAAGGCAGCGAAAGCTGCATATGTGCATGGAACGTATAAAGAATTATTTACAGAATTTTATGAGAGGAAGATACGGCATCGACCAGATGTCACAGACGATGTTCATAGCAGCGCTTGTGTTCATCCTGCTTGCAGGCTTTACTGGAAATGTACTTTGTGAACTGATTGGAATCATTTTGTTTGTCTATGCTGATTACAGAGCACTGTCGAGGAATATTTCCGCTAGAAGAACTGAGAATGCACGTTATGAGGAAGCAGTGAGAAATATCAAGGAAAGGATTCATCCATCAGGTGCAGATGCAACACATCGCGTTTACATCTGTCCGAATAAGTCCTGCAAACAGAAGATTCGTGTTCCGAAGGGAAAAGGCAAGATTGAGATTACCTGCCCGAAGTGTGGACAGAAGTTTGTAAAGAGAACATAAAAAGTTATAGATGAATCGGAATCGATATTTCAGGTTCCGTACCAATATCAACTGTAGATTAGAACAAACAAGGGTAGACAAATATGTTTGGATATATTACAATAAACCGCGGTGAACTTAAGGTGCGCGAACTCGAGACGTATGAATCATATTACTGCGGACTGTGCAGGATGCTGAAAGACCGTTACGGGTTGGCCGGATGTACGATGCTCAATTATGATATGACATTTTTGGGAATGCTATTATCGAGTCTCTATGAAGAAAAAGAAACACCGGCAAAGCGTGTATGTCGCCCGGGAAGTAAGAAACGTCTTGAAAAATCGCTGCCAAATAGTCAGATGCCAAAGCAGGCAGTGATTACAGAGTCTCTTGGCTATGCGGCAGACATGAATTACATGCTGGCCTATCATAATCACATGGATAACTGGCTAGATGATAACAGTTTTGCTTCTTTAAACATGGTTCACTTGATGCAGAAAAAATACCGCAGTCTGGCAAAGAAATATCCGCGTCAGCACAAGGCAATCGCTTCTTATATACAAAAGCTTCATCTGTGCGAGGCTGCAAACGAGCCCGACATTGAAGCTGCGGCGAATCTCACAGGGGAGGCTATGGCAGAGATTTATGCAGCAAAGGATGATGTGTGGAAGGATACACTGCGGCAGATGGGTTATTACATGGGCAAATTCATCTATCTGATGGATGCCTATGACGATGTGGAGAAGGACAGCAAGGACGGTAGTTACAATCCACTTAAAGAGTTGTACAAGCAAGACGGCTTTGATGAAAAGGTACGCGAGTATTTGTCATTGATTATGAGTTGCTGCTGCCGGGCATTTGAAGTGCTTCCTATTATTGACAATGCAGAAATTATGAGAAATATTTTGTATGCGGGTGTGTGGGTTAAGTACACACGAGTGATGCAGGAGCGAAAGAAGCCGGAACATTCCGGTGAGGGAGAAAATAAGGCTGCAAGTAATGCAGCAGAATGAGTGTGTTTATGGATCCATATCAGGTTTTAGGAGTGTCCCGCGATGCGTCGGACGATGAGATAAAGAAGGCATACCGGAATTTGAGCCACAAGTACCATCCGGATGCGAATATTAACAATCCAAACAAGGCACAGGCTGAGGAGATGTTTAAAAAGGTACAGGCGGCATATGATCAGATTATGAAAGAACGCCAGTATGGCGGCCATGGAAATACAGGTGGTCAGTACGGTCCGGGAAGCTCCCGTGGAGGTTATTCAGGCAGCTATGGAAGCGGTTCCTATGGAAACGGCGGCTATGGAAATGGTTCCGGTTATGGAGGTTTCGGTGGATTTGGCGGATTTGGCACGTCGGATCGCGAGGAGGAACCTCGTATGCAGGCCGCGCGAAATTATATTAATTCCGGACACTATAAGGAAGCATGCAATGTCCTTGATTCCATTCCTGATCGTAATGCAAAATGGTATTATTACAGCGCAATTGCAAACTCTGGTATAGGAAACCAGATCAATGCATTAGAGTATGCAAAAAAGGCAGCTGCGATGGAGCCGGGCAATGTTGAGTATCAGCAGTTACTTAGCCGCCTGGAAAACAATGGCAGATGGTATGCGGATCGAGGTACACAGTATGGATTTGGCGGTGACAGCAGAAGTGATTGCCTGTCAAGGCTTTGCTGCTGTGTGTGTGCATCCAGTATGTGTGGAGGCGGTTTTATGCCGTGCTTCTTTTGTATTTGATATAAATAATTTAACTAAGCGGGTTGCAAACATGGAGATAATGATTGCAACCCGCTTTTATATGAGCAAGTAGCGAAGCGGATTACGAATATCATTGACTGTATTTCTTACGCTTTTCTTGCAAATTATGGGAATAAGGAAACTTACTTGACAAACCTAGCATGATTTAATAAAATGGTGCTGTATGTCTTGTTGAGATGTTATCATAAAATGAGAAGGGATTAAAAAGATGGTTTTCTCGAGTTTGTTGTTTGTATTTTTATTTCTGGCTCTGAATCTTGTGTGCTATTGTTGCGCGAAGACGATACGTCAGAAAAATATCGTACTGCTTGTGTTTTCACTGATTTTCTATGCGTGGGGCGGAGCTATGTACCTGCTGCTTTTGGCGGGTATGGCATTTTGGAGTTGGCTGTGTGCGCTAATGATCGAAAAAAATGAGAATAAAGCAAGTACACGAAAGATCTGGTTGTGGGCAGAATGCCTTGTATTGCTTGGACTTTTGGTATTTTTTAAATATATGAATTTTCTTACCGGAAATTTAAGTGTATTGATCGGATTTCCAAAAGAAGCGACAAATATTGTTTTGCCGATAGGTATTTCATTTTATACATTCCAGCTATTATCTTATGTTGTGGATGTGTATCGCAAAGAAGTACCAGCTCAGCCGGCATATTGGAAGCTCCTTTTATATTGCAGTTTGTTTCATCAGTGTATTGCAGGACCAATCGTCCGTTATCAGACCGTTGCAGCTGAGATTGATGATAGAAAAGTGACATTGACAGACTTGACTAATGGCATTCGCCGTTTTTCAATCGGTCTTGCCAAAAAGGCAGTGCTGGCGAATGGCTGTGCATCGGCAGCGGATACACTGCTTGCAAACACTCAAAGTGCGACGACTGCAGGGCTGTGGCTTGGAATGTTATTCTATATGCTTCAGATCTATCTGGATTTTTCGGCATATTCCGATATGGCGATTGGTATGGGACAGATGGTTGGCTTCCATTACCTTGAAAATTTCAATTATCCTTACGGAGCAGTTTCAGTGCAGGATTTCTGGAGAAAATGGCACATTTCACTAAGCACATTTTTTAGGGATTACGTATATATTCCACTCGGCGGAAGCAGACGCGGCGATCTTTTGACTGTGCGAAACATGTTTATAGTATGGGCATTGACAGGAATCTGGCATGGTGCAAGCTGGAATTATATATTATGGGGATTGTATTTCTTTGTATTTCTGATTCTAGAGCGTTTTGTACTGAAAAAAGTGTTAGAGAAGCTTCCAAGGACAGTCGGATGGATTTATGCGATGATTGTTGTTTACTTTGGATGGGTACTGTTCAAATTCGAGAATATAGCAGAAGTGGGAACGGTTATAGCCGGTATGTTTGGTATAGGTCATAGTGC
>CAVCPW010000117.1:0-5898 GCA_963604075.1 Anaerovoracaceae bacterium
CATCGGTACCGTGTGACAGACCAGCGATACGAACAAGATCTGAGAAATGCTGTGGCTGTGTCTCAATTAACATACCCATCGCGAAATCAGTGCCAAACTCCGGAAGACCGAGTGCACCAAGCTTACAGCCACCGATGTCTTCCGGCTTGATGCCGAGCGCAGATGTGTCCTTAAACAGCGACATAACCTCCGGGCTGTCAAGCGGAATTTCTCGCGCATCGATTCCTGTCAGATCCTCAAGCATACGAATCATGGTAGGATCATCATGACCGAGAATATCGAGTTTTAACAGGTTGTGGTCGATTGAATGGTAATCAAAGTGCGTTGTTATCGTACTGGTTGTCATATCATTTGCCGGATGCTGAACTGGCGTGAATGAGTTAATATCTTCGCCAATCGGAAGTACGATGATACCGCCGGGGTGCTGACCTGAGGTTCGTTTAACACCCGTACAGCCTGCAACGAGTCGATTAATTTCGCACTCGCGCTTATGCTGGTTATGCTCTTCGTAGTAATTCTTTACATAACCAAACGCGGTTTTTTCAGCTAGTGTACCAACGGTACCGGCTCTAAAGGTTTGACCGGCGCCGAAGATAACCTCTGTGTAGGCGTGTGCCTTACTCTGGTACTCACCTGAGAAGTTCAAGTCGATATCTGGCTCCTTATCGCCGTAGAAACCAAGGAATGTCTCAAACGGTATGTCAAATCCATCCTTTGCCAGTTTTTCTCCACAGACCGGACAAATCTTATCAGGCATGTCACAGCCTGCTCCCCCTGCAAATTTTTTAACATCATCAGAATCAAAGTCACTATAATGACATTTCTTACAGTAGTAATGCGGGCTGAGTGGATTTACTTCGGTGATACCTGACATTGTAGCGACAAACGAGGAACCTACAGAACCACGTGAACCTACCATATATCCATCTTCGTTGGACTTATGAACGAGCTTGACTGCAATCAAGTACATAACGGCGAAACCATTTGAAATGATGGAGTGAAGCTCATGCTCAAGGCGCTCTTCTACGATCGACGGAAGCGGATCACCATACATGGAATGTGCTTTTTCGTAGCACATGTTTCGAAGGTCGACATCGGAGTTTTCGATGACGGGCGGACACTTATCCGGACGAACAGGGGCTAGATGATCAATGCGGTCTGCAATGAGATTTGTGTTTGTGACAACGACCTCATATGCTTTGTCGCTTCCAAGATATTCAAATTCTTTGAGCATTTCCTCTGTAGTTCTATAGTAAAGTGGCGGTTGGAAATCGGCATCCTTGAAGCCTTTACCACTCATGATAATACGGCGGTACACCTCATCCTCAGGATTCAAAAAATGCACGTCACAGGTTGCGCAAACCGGCTTATCATAAAGCTCACCAAGATCAACAATACGACGATTTAATGCCTCTAGGTCTTCCCGTGTTTTATATGGTGAATCCTCATCGCGTAGCATAAATTCATTATTTCCGGTCGGCTGAATTTCCAGATAATCATAAAAAGAGACGATTTTTGCAATCTCATCATCACTCTCACCGCCAGTAATCGCACGAAACAACTCGCCTGCCTCACATGCAGAGCCGATGATTAGACCCTCACGGTATTTTATGATCTCAGAACGTGGAAAACGTGGTCTTCTGGCAAAGTATTTGACATGTGCCAGCGAAATCAAACGATACAGATTGATTCGCCCGACTTCATTTGCTGCTAGCAAGATAATATGGTAGGTCGGCATTTTCATGATCGCCTCTGGTGTCATGACGGCATTTGCTGCGATATCGTCAAGGTTTTTAAAGCCCTTTTTCTTTAGCATTGGAAGAAATTTGACGAATATTTCAGCAGTCGCACCGGCATCATCTACTGCACGATGATGATTTTCGAGGGATACATGGAGCTCTTTTGCTACTGTATCCAGTTTGAAACGGCCAAGATGCGGCAACAGAAAACGTGCCAAACCGACAGTATCTACATAGGTTGGCGGAAACTTGATGCCAAGCTGCTTTGCATTATAGCGAATAAAACTGGTATCGAAGGAAGCATTGTGCGCGACAAGAACACAGCCCTCACAGAATTCTAAAAATCGCGGAAGAATTTCCTCTACCCCAGGTGCATCGCTGACCATGGAATCGTTGATTCCAGTCAGACGTTCAATCGTGAATGGAATCGGGACGCGAGGATTGATAAATTCAGAGAAACGCTCGGTAATCTCTCCATTTACGACCTTAACAGCACCAATTTCGATGATTTTATTTTTTGCCGGATGAAAGCCTGTTGTCTCGATATCAAATACGACATAGGAAGCATCGAGTGAAGCACCGTTACTATTTACAACAATTTCCTTTAAGTCGTCGACCAGATACCCTTCACAGCCAAATATCAGCTTAAAATCATCGCCCTTTGACAGAGCATGCGAAGCTTCAGGGAAAGCGTAGGCACAGCCGTGATCAGTGATTGCCAGTGCAGTATGTCCCCAAGACTTTGCTGTTTTTACAAGTGCCTGAGCATCAGACACGGCATCCATCTCAGAGGATTTTGTGTGACAATGAAGTTCAACACGCTTGACAAGTGCATGATCCTCGCGTTTCTCTTCATGCCATTCAGCACGTTTGATGCCAGAGACGGATGAAATCGTCACCTCATGATCGAACTTGTCCATCATCGCAATACCCTTGACAGTAACGGCTTTGCCTTCGGCAATGTCCTTTTTCAGGTCAGTAAGATATTCGTTCGGGACAAAAATTTTTGCCATAATCGTATCGGTATAATCTGTTATCGCAAATGAGACGATTGTCTTTTCACCATTGCGAAGTTCACGCTCGGTAACAGCGATAATCTTTCCACTGATGACAACTTCTCCTATTTCTTCCTGAATCTCGACAATCTTCATCGGTGTGATATCCTCGAAGTTGCGGCCATAGACTATGTTTGGATTGTCTGAACGAAGTGGGTGCTTTGCACTGTAGCCGCCTTTTCCGCCCTTATGGGATGCATTATACGAAGATTTTTGACCACTACCGCCCGGAATCTCGCGAGGTGTCTTTGCATCCTTTGATCCCAAACCAGCCATTGAGCTTGATTTTGCTGCCGTAGCTTTCGCAGGATCACCTTTACGAAGGCTTGGCTTATCGGAAGTTGCCTTTTTAGTCTGAGAATCAGATGGTTTTGTTTTCGCACTGTCAGATGTGATATCAATAAATATATCGTCTTTCGCAGCATTTGCCAAACCATTTGCCTTCATGACACGCGCAATAGCCTGTGCCTCCGCACGTTTTTTCTCTTCCTCTATTGCAGTAGTATCGTGCTCCTTAAAGGATACAACGACTGGAATCGAGACAGCGCAGCGGTCATAAAAGACCATCTGAATCCATTCACGAAGCTCTCCGGCACGGTCTCTTGACCACATGTTGTCCTCGAGAGTCAGCTTCAGTGAATTGTCATCTTCTACCTTCCAGTCGGCGCGCAGCAAAATGTGATAATCAATATCGCTTCGATGTTTCACCTCGGCAAACAAGCTTTCCTTGTACGCATCAACGAGGTAAGATGGTGTATATTGTTCAGATAGCGCAAAGGACTCGAAAATACGAATTTTCATATCGCCGTCTGGGAACATTTGCTTTTCAATTTTGGATTCGATTGCATAAATCTGTGGTTTTGAGATCAGACGGCGGCAAAGCAGATAGACATGAATCGCCGTCCGGTCACGGTTATATTTTAATGCAGTTACTTCTGTAAATTCAAATAAATCCTTTAGCTCATCCTCTAGGACAAGCGCAGGAAACGTTTCAAAAAAACGCTTTGCCATGAAAGTTCCTTTCTTATTTTTTGTGCTTTTCATTTCAGACGTCCACTCGGTGAAGTGACTTTGTAGACGTGTTCATTATAATGTCCAGTAAAGCACCTTCACCGCATGGCTGTACTATGCTTGCCAATTATCTAACTCTTCTTTCAGGCCGGCAAGCAACTCTTCCTCTGGGAGCTTTCGGATGATTTCACCCTTCTTTATAATAACGCCACAGCCAAGGCCACCTGCGATACCAAGATCGGCTTCTTTTGCCTCACCAGGACCGTTTACGACGCAGCCCATAACGGCTACCTTGATGTCATATGGATAGCGACTGACAAGTGTTTCGGCCTCGTTTGCTAAGCGAATCAGGTCAATCTGGGTACGTCCGCAGGTCGGACATGATACGATCTCTGCACCGCCTTTTCGGATGCCGAGCGTCTTTAAAATGATTTTTGCAGAGCGAATTTCCTCGACAGGGTCACCTGTCAGGGACACACGGATGGTATTTCCAATACCTTGGTTTAATATTAACGCAAGACCGATGGAGGATTTAATATTTCCGGAAATGATGGTTCCAGCTTCGGTGATTCCGACATGAAGTGGGTAAACGGTCTTATCTGCGATTAGCTCATGTGCTTTTACACACATTAAAACATCGGAAGACTTGATGCTGATGACCATCTGATCATAGCCCATTTGCTCGATCATAGCCACTTTTTCAAGTGCGCTCTCTACAAGACCTTCAGCAGTGACACCATGATATTTTTCGATGTATTTCTTCTCAAGGGAACCACTATTTACACCGACACGGATTGGGATATGGCATTCCTTTGCCTTATTGACAACGGCACGCACACGCTCTTCATTTCCAATGTTTCCCGGATTGATACGAATCTTGTCAGCACCATTTTCCATTGCAGCAATTGCCAGACGATAGTCAAAATGAATATCGGCAACTAATGGAATATGGATGCGCTTTTTGATCTCACCGATAGCTTTTGCAGCTTCAATATCTGGAACAGTACAGCGGATGATCTCGCATCCTGCCTCCTCAAGACGAAGAATCTGGGCAACAGTTGCCTCAACATCCTGTGTCTTTGTATTTGTCATTGATTGAATTAAAATCGGATTATTACCGCCAATTGCGCGGTCTCCGATATGAATTTCTTTTGTAAGCTCTCGAACCGGTTTGGTTTGTAGAGAATTTTGATCTGTGTTTTGTTTCATATTATAAACCCCTTATACATCAATGATTCAGAGCAGACTACGCCGCTCTGAATCTTTGGAAAATGCGTCATTAGACAGACTTTGTATTATTTGTTGCTATCGCTTATGCAATTTCAAAAGCGTTCTGCGAACTGTAATGCCCCATAATTTATTGGAAAATCTTTACGATATCACTAAATAAAACGAAGATCATGAACAGGAAGAGGAAGATAAAGCCTGCAATGTGGACAATGGCTTCTTTCTCTTTTGGTACCGGCTTGCCGCGCACAGCCTCAATGATCAAAAACAGCAACCTTCCACCGTCTAATGCCGGAATTGGAAGCAAATTCATAACGCCAAGATTCGCACTGATCATAACAACAAAATTGGCAAGTGTCAGAAACATTGACATGGCACGGTCAGAAAAGGATTCATCGGCATTGTAGTATTGACTTCTTCGACTATGTCGTTTACTGTTGTTGCGATACCGACAGGACCCGAAAAGCTAGTAACGGGCAGATCGCCTGTAAAGATCATTTCAAGGCTTTTAATTACAGTGACGACATTATATTTTACTTCGTACAGGCCATACTGCAGTGTCTCATACCACTTTAAGGCATAACGCGAACCGGAATAGATCCCCATGTAATATGTATTATTTTCCTCGTCGTACTTTGGAACAAGCGTGGTCTCATATTTTTCACCATCTCTCACGTAGGTAATGTCAAGTGATTTTCCAGGGTTCATTGTCATGTAAATCTGAATCTCGCGAAATAGATGAACGCGGGAACCATTCACAGAAGTGATTAGATCTCCTGCCTGAAGACCGGCTTCCTGCGCAGGATAACCGTCGATAACGCCCTTCACATATGGCTTATCGCTTCCGGCAAATCCGATTACGATAA
>CAVCPW010000118.1:0-19143 GCA_963604075.1 Anaerovoracaceae bacterium
GGTCACTTTAAGTCAGAAAATGAACTGTTCACTAAGTTGCAAATGTTTGTTGGAAGGATATCTGCACTGATGAATCCACTGACATTTGTGATCGTAAACTCTGCAATCCTTGTACTTGTATGGACTGGTGCATGGCGCGTAGAGGGTGGCATTCTGACTCAGGGTGCGGTCGTAGCGCTTGTAAATTATATGTCTCAGATCTTAGTTGAGCTGATTAAGTTAGCCGATCTTATCATTAACATCACTAAGGCAGTTGCATGTGGAAATCGTATTCAGAAGGTACTTGACGTTGAGCCATCCATGGCAAATGGAAGCGAGAAATGCATCGCAGATCAGCAAAGTGCAAACAATGCAAAGAGTGATGCCCCGGCTGTTGACTTTGATCATGTGTCATTAACTTATGCAGGCGCAGGTGCGCCGTCTCTAACTGATATTGATCTTCACGTAACAGTAGGCCAGACGGTTGGTATCATCGGCGGAACTGGTGCAGGAAAGACATCATTTGTTAATTTGATTCCGCGTTTCTATGATGCAACGGAGGGTACTGTTCGCGTATTTGGCAAGCCAGTTAAGACTCAGGATATCGAAAGTCTTCGCAGCCAGATCGCTGTTGTTCCGCAGAAGGCTGTATTGTTTGCCGGAACCATTCGTGAGAATATGAAATGGGGCAAGGAGGATGCGACTGATGATGAGATCATGGAGGCACTTACCATTGCTCAGGCAACAGAAGTTGTACAGAATAAGGAAGGTGGACTTGACGCTTTTATCGAGCAGGGAGGAAAGAATCTTTCTGGTGGTCAGAGGCAGCGTTTGACGATTGCCCGTGCGCTTGTCAGAAAACCGCGTATTTTGATTCTCGATGACAGCGCATCTGCACTTGATTTTGCAACGGATGCAGCGTTAAGAAAGGCCATTCGTGAAATGAAAGATTCTCCAACAGTATTCATCGTATCACAGAGAACATCATCTATTCGTTTTGCTGATCAGATTTTGGTACTTGACGATGGACGCAGTGTTGGAGTTGGTACGCATGATGAACTTTTAAAGGATTGCAATGTATATCAGGAAATCTATGATTCACAGTATAAAAAGACAGAGATTAAAACAGACACAAATGCAGTAACAAAGACAGGTGATGCAAAATTAAATAGTACAAAGAAGAATAATGCAAAAAAGACTGCTGGTAACAGCAAGAAAACAGGAAAGGAGGCGTAATCATGGCAGCAAAGAAAAAATATGATCGTACCAAGCAGAAGGAAACGCTTGGAAAAGTGCTTGAATATATCAAACATTATCGTGCCGTGCTTGTGTTCTCACTGGTTTTAGCAGCAGTTACCGTTGCATGCACACTGTATCTTCCTATTTTAACAGGAGATGCAATCAATCTGATTTTATCGAAAGAAAATGTTGATTTTGACGGCATTAAGCCGATTCTTTTTAAGGGTGTATTTGTGATTATTATCGGTGCCGTAGCACAGTGGGTTATGAATATCTGCAATAATCGCATCACCTATGCAGTAGTGCGTGATATCCGTCAGGAGGCATTTGAGAAGATTGAAAAACTTCCATTAAAGTATATCGACAGCCACCCATATGGTGATATAGTGAGCCGTATCATTGCGGATGCCGATCAGTTTGCCGATGGTTTACTGATGGGATTTACTCAATTATTCAGTGGTGTGCTGACTATCGCAGGTACATTGATTTTCATGTTGACTATCAATATTCCAATGACCATTGCGGTTGTTGTTCTGACGCCAATTTCATTCTTTGTGGCGGGCTTTATTGCAAAGAATACGTTTCATCTGTTTAAAAAACAGTCTGAGACTCGCGGTGAACAGACTACCCTTATCGATGAGATGATTAACAATCAGAAGGTGGTTAAGGCATTTGGACAGGAAGAAAAGGTTATGGAACGTTTTGATGATATTAACGAACGACTTCGTGACTGCTCTGTTAAGGCAACGTTTTTCTCATCTATTACAAACCCGGCAACCCGTTTTGTAAACTCTCTTGTTTACGCAGCTGTTGCTGTATTTGGAAGCTTTTTCTCCATTGCAGGAGGAATCAATGTCGGTCAGCTCTATAGCTTCTTAAACTATGCAAACCAGTATACAAAGCCGTTTAACTCCATTTCAAGCGTTGTTACTGAGTTACAGAATGCACTTGCATGCGCGGGCAGATTGCTTGATTTGATTTATGAAGAGACTGAGGTGCCGGATTCTGATAATGCAGAAGTATTGCAGAATGTAAATGGCGCAGTTGAGATCTCTCATGTAAACTTTTCTTACGTGCCGGAGCAGAAGCTGATTGAGGATTTGAATCTGTCCGTAAAACCGGGTCAGAGAGTAGCAATCGTTGGCCCAACCGGTTGCGGAAAGACTACACTGATCAATCTTTTGATGCGCTTTTATGATACTAATTCTGGAACGATTGAGGTTGACGGTCACAACATTCGCAATGTGACAAGAAAGAGCTTAAGAGAGAATTATGGTATGGTGCTTCAGGAAACCTGGCTTAAGAGCGGTACTATTCGCGAAAACTTGATGATGGGACGTCCTGATGCGACCGAGGAAGAAATGATTCAGGCGGCAAAGGCTGCACATGCACACAGCTTTATTAAGCGAATGCCGAAGGGTTACGACACCGATATCGGACAGGATGGCGGTTCTCTTTCACAGGGCCAGAAGCAGCTTCTTTGTATCACACGAGTTATGCTGTGTTTGCCGCCGATGCTGATTCTCGATGAGGCAACTTCCTCTATTGATACTCGTACAGAAATCAAGATTCAGGAGGCGTTTAGCCGTATGATGCAGGGCAGAACAAGTTTTATCGTCGCTCATCGCTTGTCCACAATTCAGGAGGCAGATGTGATCCTGGTTATGAAGGATGGTCATATCATCGAGCAGGGTAATCATGAGTCACTTCTTGCAAAAAATGGATTCTATGCAAAGCTGTACAACAGCCAGTTTGCACTGTGATTTTACAAATAGTAAATTGTCTCAGTGCTCACTGTGCGACGAAACTCAGGGACTGAAAAAATTGGTCTCTGAGTTTTTTTGAGATTAATTCTTTGAATATTTTTGGAGTAAGAGCTATGAAAACAAAAGAAATGGATATGTTAAATGGAGGGCTTGCAGGAAAGCTGATCTTATTTTCAATTCCACTTGCCTTCAGCAGTATTTTACAGCAGCTTTTTAACTCGGCTGATGTGGCTGTAGTTGGACGGTTCGCAGGAGATCGTCAGCTTGCAGCTGTCGGTAGCTGTGTGGCACTTGTTGGTATTTTTGTCAATCTGATTGTTGGTTTATCTGTGGGACCGAATGCTGCGCTGGCAAATCTGATCGGGCAGCGAAAGAGAGATAAAATAAGCAGCATGCTGCATACGATTTTTGCGTTTGGACTGATACTTGGTATTATTCTTCTAGCAATTGGTATGCTGTCAGCGCGCTTTATTTTGAAAATTTCGGGGACACCGGATAGTGTCATGAACATGGCACTTCTCTATATCCGCATTTATTTTCTGGGCATTCCTTTTATGGTCATTTACAATTTTGGCTCAGCAACGCTTCGAAGCTTTGGCGATACGAGACGCCCAATGTACTACCTGATAGCATCAGGGATTGTAAATGTAATCCTGAATTTGTTCCTTGTGATTTGTCTGAAGCTTGGTGTTGCCGGTGTAGCGATTGCAACAGTGATTTCTAATGTACTCAGTGCCTCGTGTGTGGTGATTTATCTTTGCAGGAGACAGGACGAATTTCAGCTATGTTTTCGCAAGCTGAAGATAGATGGTGCTGATTTGAAAAAAGTGCTTGTAATTGGTATTCCGGCAGGCATACAGGGTGCTATTTTTTCAGTCTCCAATGTGTTTATTCAGAGTGGAATCAATTCCTTTGGAGAGGATGCGATTGCAGGATCTTCGCTTGCACTGAATTTTGAATATTTTACATATGATATTGCGGCAGCCTTTGCGCAGGCAGCAGTCACTTTCACGAGCCAGAATTATGGCGCAGGTAATTTAAAGCGCTGTAAGAAAATTTTTGGATTATGCTTGTTGTTTGGATTTGGATTTACGGAGATACTCAGTATTATTTTTATCGTCTGGGCAGATTTCTTTGTTGGAATTTACACGACAAGCTCGGCAGTAGCTGCCTATGCAATTATTCGAATGATGCATGTATGCTCGTTAGAGGGATTGACGGCTACCTACGAGGTGGAGAGTGCTGCGCTTCGAGGGATGGGAAAATCATTGGAGCCATCGATTATTACGATCATCGGAACAGTTGTATTTCGTATGATCTGGATGGTAACAGTCTTTAAGATATTCCCAACCTATGAAATGCTGATGAATGTCTACATTGCTTCATGGATTTTCACAGGAGGCGCAATCCTTATCGTCTACATGCATCATATGAAGAAGGCCCAGAGCGGTCAAATGTAAGCTTAAAATCAATTGCCTGTGCCTTGAAATGACATTAGTTTTCATCCTCTGCTTCATCGTCAAGCAGTGCAAATCCTGCAATCTGTGTAGTTGGAAGCGAGAAGACGATGGTGCCGGCTTTACTGTCAGGACCGGCTTTTTTCAGTATAGACTGCATGATGCCGGTCTTTTGGGAAGCGGCTGCAACAATCAGGATAACTTCCTTTTCTTCTGCAATTGTAATATTATAAAATTGAGGAGCGCCTTTTGCACCGGTTCCTTTTCCGTGAAGGACGGTGCCGCCTCGTGCGCCAGCTGCGCGAGCTGCATTCATAACCAGATCGGTGCATCCCTGGCTGCAGACGGCGACGATCAGCTCATGTGTATAATGAAGTGAAGGTGTGTAAGCTGCGTTATTTGTTTCTCCATTTAAAAAAGTCACTGTTTTTCCTCCTCCAACACTTTTAATAGGAACGGCAACTACGATTCCATGGCCCGGGACGCCAATATGTAAATGGCGTTTCTGGGCCTGTATTAGTTTATGTGTTTTTTCTTCGTTGGCAACGGTGAAAACGATGCGCCGCTCGGTGGACTCTATGCCAAGCAGATCAAGCATACTCTTTACAGCAGTGCCACGCCCTGCCATCGTGATACTTAATGGCAATTCAAGTTTATTACATAGGTCTTTCATGATGGAAAGCGAGTCCGGGTTGATGATGGATATTATGTAATTCATTTTGTAGTCTCTCCTTCCCAGAGTTCAACAATATCGTAGTCTCCATAAACAGTTTCGGATTCTTTTGTGTGCTTTTGCCTGCGCTCATAGAAGAGGCCAACGAGTTGAATGGAGACAAGTGGCATCATTGCAACGAGTGCGACAACGCCGAATGCGTCCTGAAGCACATTTCCACCGAGTGCATTGCTCGCTCCCATGAAAAACTGAAGCATAAAAGTTGCAGTCATCGGTCCCGAGGCAACACCGCCGGAGTCGAAGGCGATTGCCGTGTAGATATCTGGTACAAAGAAGGTTAGAATGAGTGCGATGGCATAACCCGGAATCAAAAACCAGAAGAGGGAGATTCCAGTGAGTACGCGAAGCATGGAAAATCCCATTGCTAGTGCGATTGCGACAGAAAGACTAAGTTTAATGACACGTCCGGGAATAGCTCCGGCACTGACTGACTCAATCTGTCTTTCAAGGACGGCAACAGCCGGTTCGGCTGAGATAATAAACCAGCCAATAAGCATCGCAAGAGGAACGAGCCACCAGATATTTTTCCCGAAAGAAAGTGCAGCACCTAGCGCAGCACCCAATGCGGAAAAACCGACATTAACGCCTGTCAGAAAGAACACAAGACCTATGTAAGTGTAGATAAGGCCAATGATAATCTTTTCAAGATTTCGCCTGTCAAGATGCAAAAGCATAAATTGAAACAGAAGAAAGATCACGATGATTGGCAGCATGGCAATGGCAGTTTCCTTTAAATAATCAGGAACAGCACGAAGAAAAGCAAAACCTATGTCTGTAGTGGTGTTGTAGGAAGCGGTGCTTATGTCAACTACTGCATTATTATCATTGTAAAAGAAACCAAGGATCAACACCGAAAGGATCGGTCCGATCGAGCATAATGAAACAAGTCCGAAACTGTCGGACTCAGCATTTTTGTCGCTTCGGACATTCGATACACCAATGCCGAGAGCTAGTATAAATGGTACTGTCATAGGTCCTGTGGTGACACCGCCGGAGTCAAAGGCTATTCCAAGAAAATTTTTGTCAGTGAAAAATGCCAATAGAAAAATAATGGCGTAAAAGAGAATCAGCAGCAGGCGAAGGCGCGTTCCAGTCAGGATACGCAGCATACAAATGCTCATAAAAAAGCCTACTCCGGCACCAACTGTGATGAGAAGTACCGTGTTGCTGATATGGGGAACGGTTTGGGCAAGAACCTGAAGATCAGGTTCAGAAATGGTAATTGCAAAACCCAGAAGGAAACTTACAGCAAGGATCAATGGAAGATTTTTTGTGCGTGTGAGTGCGGTGCCGATCTGTTTTCCAATCGGTGTCATCGACTGCTCAGCGCCTAGAGAGAAAAGCCCCATACCGATGACCAGCATCAGGGCTCCTATAAAGAATGTTAGGAGAAGATCCGGCTGCATAGGGGAAATGTACAGGCACAGGAGAAAGACAATAATGACAATGGGTAAAACGGAAAATAGGGATTCCTTTACTTTCTCTGCAACTGCGGTGCGTGTTTTACTCAGGTAAATCTGTCTGATAATAGTACCTCCTTATATGCTTTTTTCTTTAAGTATAGCAGAGGATTTCAAAATGCGCAACCTAAAAAACGATTGACAGAAAGTTAACAGGTGAGTATAGTGAGGAGTGGAAACGTAAGCCAAGCGGATATTTGCAATTGAAGCAGGGATTTACTTGATTTTGTTAAAGAGAGTTCGAAAGAAGAAAGAGGGACAAGGAGATGGAAAATAACATATTGACAACAAATTTTCATACGCATACAACTCGTTGCAATCATGCTCAGGGTGAGGATCGCCAGTACGTAGAGGAAGCTATCAAGGGAGGGCTTAAGGTACTTGGCTTTTCAGACCATTCACCATATTTCTTTTCTGGAAATTATTATTCAACATTCCGTATGAAAAGAGAGCAGGTAGCGGGCTATGTGGATTCAATTCTGGCATTGAAGAAGGAATATAAGGACGATATTGAAATCAAGCTTGGCTTTGAGACAGAGTATTATCCAAAGTATTTTGATCAGCTGTTAGAATTTTACAGCCAGTATCCGATTGATTATATCATTATGGGCCAGCACTTTATCTTAAATGAGGAGGAGCATATCTACAGCGGTGATCTGCATTGCGAGGAAGATATGATGATGCGCTATGTCGATCAGGTAATCGAAGGACTTGAAACTGGATGCTTCACTTATCTGGCACACCCGGATTTACTCTATTTTGGCGGATCAAAGGAAAATTATGAGAAGGCTGCAAATAAGCTGTGTACATATGCAGCCAAGAACCATGTGCCGCTTGAAATTAATATGCTTGGAATGAGAGATCATCGTCATTATCCAAATATTGAGTTCTTTAAGATTGCTGCAAAGCATAACTGCGACATTATTTTCGGGTGTGATGCACACGCACCGAAGGATGTACATGATCTGGAATCGGCAAGGATTGCACTGGAATGGTGCAAGGAGCTTGGCTTACACCGCATTGAGTATCCAGAATTAAAAAAACCACGCAAAAAGTAATTGATGAAGTCTCTACACCTATGCGGTACACAGTGCCTATGAACATGGCACTTTTCTTAATTCGATAGAAGAATATGAACAAAAGCCTGCCAGCGGATTATGTAAATATTACATGATCCACTGAGCAAGCTTTCTTTGCAGATATTATAGAAATCGAGATGGAAACTTTGCGGGTTTATCCATTTTTGGCAGAAAATCTCATCTGACGCATCGGACGTGATTGTTCAAGTATGGGAAGTGTTTTACAATGCTAATGATCCCATCGGATCCCATGGCTCAAGCATGATTGGTTCGGACTCATATTCTGATATGTACTCTGCTGGAAGATATTTTTTATTTACAACGATCTGATACATATACTCATCAAACCATGCATCACTCATAACATAGTAGCCTTTTTTGCCAGGTGCATCGCCCCAGCTGTTCTCAACACGCCAGCGGTTTGGCTTGCCATCATCGTCAAGATTAACGCCCTGGAAAACCATTGCGTGAGTCATCAGGCTCTCACCGTATTCAAGACGTTCAGCTTTGTTCATGCCAAAGGTGATGCCAAGAAGCTCCTCGGTCTGATAGGTATTCAGGTCTAAGAGTCCCTCATCACGGGAGGAACACTTGCCAACATCGCAACCGAACCATACAGGGGAACCGTCCTTCATCTGTGCGATGGCAGCTTTCTTTAGCTCTTCAATCGGAAGATTCAGATAGCGAACCGGGTAACCTTCCTTTACATTTCCAAGGAATTTTACGCTGTAGCTCTTGTGATATGGCTTGTCAGCTGTCGGTGCATTGATCAGGCTTACATAATCATCCAGATTCAGGCGTACATACTTCTCGAAAAAGGCAGTTCCGGTAAGATTGGTGTCGCGGATAAATTTGTCATCTTTGTCGGTAACTTCCAGGTCGAAGGTCTTCGGCGGCTCACCAAGGCATATGCACAGAACGCGGTAGATTTCTTCCATCATAGCATCTTTCTTTGCACGCAACTCATCAAGAGTAGCACCGTCTTTATGAGCCTTACGCAGGCGGCATGCATCCTCGCGAAGCTTTCTGGTAAGTGCAGATGTCATCTCACGTGTAGCAGAGGAGGCAACAGTCTCTGGCATAGCTTCCTTTGGGACAACACCATATTTGCGAACTATGTTGCACAGCATATCCCACTGTCCGCCATCACCAAGCGGTGCAGTCAGAAGAAACGAAACTAGACGTCCTTCGGTTGGCTCGTCAAGTGTCTCAAGAATGTTTTCTAAGAAGTAGTTAGATTTTTCCAGCTTGTCATAGAAAAGCGTATAATTCTGGGACAGCTCAAATGTCTTTAAGTTCAGATTTCTCATAACCTCAAAACGGAAAGTATTAAGTGCGGCAAACATCCAGCAGCGTCCGCTCTGTTTCTGGTTGGTGATTTCACCCTGCTCTAAGGAGATGGAGTAGGAGTGACGACTTTCACGCTGCGCGAGTGGATTCTTGGATGCATTTAACAGTCCGGCAGAGGTAACTGCGTTCATAGCGACGCGGTTTATTGGCTTAGAAGTAAATGCAGTGGCAAATTCATTAAGAACTTCGTTTGTAATATTATGATTCATAACAAAAACCTTCTTTCTGAATATTTAGATTAATTGTACTATACTGCTGTGGTTTGATTGTATCACCTGACAGAAGTTTTGTAAAGCAGCGTGTGAAAGTTACCGTCTGATCGTAAAAGTATATTTTTTTCAACAACGCAATTGCTTTTTATACAAATGCACTTTATAATGGAGAACAGGAAGAAAGCTAATCCATAAGAAAAAGAAAAGGAGAGAAGCAACATGAAGAAATTACTCAAAGAATTCAAAGAGTTTGCACTCAAGGGAAATATGCTTGATATGGCAATCGGTTTGATTATGGGTTCTGCGTTCAGCGGTCTTGTGACTCAGCTGACAGATTCCTTTATCACTCCACTATTAAGTATTTGTACAAGTGGTGTCAACTTTGATCAGCTGATGTTCGAGGTTGGAGGAGCAACGTTTACATATGGAAAGTTTATTTCATATGCGATTAACTTTGTGCTCCAGGCATTTGTTCTGTTTATGCTGATTCGCGTGTTCCACAGCCTGCAGAAAAAGGAAGAACCGGCACCGGCAACTACTAAGATATGCCCGTATTGCAAGAGTGAAATTCACATTGAGGCAATAAAATGTCCACATTGTGCGTCTGAGCTTCCAGTAGAGTAAAAGAAAGATGACACAGAAAAGGCATCTGAAAAAAAGTAAGCAAAAAAAGAGTGAATAAGCAAATTGTTTTAAGAAGTGAGAATGATTCTTGAAATGATTTGCTTATGATTTAGAGGAGAATATTGATGAGAAAAACACGTAGAAACTGTGCAGCAATGTTAGCTATTGCAACTGTACTTTCAGCAACCCCTGTTTTTGCAGCGAAGGAAAAAGAGGAGAGTACTTCAGAAGAAAAAACCACAACAGAGACTGATACTGAGGAAAGCGGCGAGCGTACTATTATTGATCATGCAGGCAATGAGGTGACGCTTCCGGAAGAGATTGACCGCATTGTCGTGACAGATACCCTTCCACTGCCATCTGTTCTGTCACTGTATTTAGACAGTGCAGAAAAACTTGTTGGAATCAGTCCGGTTAGTATGAGCGCTGCCAAGGCAGGTTTGCTTAGTGAGTTGTATCCGGAGATTCTGGATGCAGATACATCATTTTTTGAAAATAGCGAATTAAATATTGAGAGTCTGCTGGCACTTGAACCAGATTTGGTTTTCTATAATGCGCAGAATACAGAGCTTGGAGAGTCACTGACATCAGCAGGTCTGACCGCAGTTGCTGTATCTGTTACAAATTGGGATTATAATGCAGCAGATACTTTTGATGCATGGATGGATTTGTTAGCTGATATATTCCCAGAGGAGAAAGAGAAGGCTGAGGCTGCAAAGAGCTATTGTGAGAAGGTAGAAGAAACAGTTCAGGAAAAGACAGGTGATCTTACTGATGATGAGAAAAAAAGCGTTTTCTTCTTATTTAATTACAGTGATACAACACTTGTAACTTCTGGAAAGAACTTCTGGGGACAGTACTGGTGTGATGCAATCAATGCAGTAAATGTTGGCGAAGAGATTGAGGCAGAGCGTTCCAACGCGTCTGTTAATATGGAGCAGGTCTACAGCTGGGATCCGGAGATCGTCTTCATTAGCAATTTTACTAAGGCAATGCCGGAGGATCTCTACAACAATACAATCGGTGACTATGATTGGAGCAGCGTCCAGGCTGTAAAAAATGAACAGGTTTACAAGATGCCGCTCGGTGCATATCGAACCTTTACACCTGGAGCTGACACACCGATGACATTGATGTGGCTGGCAAAGACTGTTTATCCGGATTTGTTTGAGGATGTTGATATGACTGAAGAAGTTGAAACATATTATAAGGAAGTGTATGATATCGAGCTGACTGATGATCAGGTAGCACAGATGTATACTCCGTCAGCAGATGCGGCAAACGGATATGGAAATACTAAGTAAAAAAAGAAAGTGGAATACAAAGCGCAGTCTTGCGGCAGGGGTGATTACCCTTGTCGCATGTGCTGTTTCTCTGGGCATGGGGCGTTACGTTATTACACCGGAAAATGTAGTGCGGGCAATTTGCGATATGTTTACCGGTTCAGAGACTGTGAGTGAGACGGTGCGGCATGTGGTTTTATCTGTGCGTGTGCCGCGTATTCTTGGCGCACTTTTGTGCGGAGCCGGTCTGGCAGTGGCAGGTGCAGGCTTTCAGGCTGTGTTTGCAAATCCGTTAGCTACACCAGATACATTGGGCGTAGGAAATGCGGCATCATTTGGTGCAGTGGCGGCGATTTTAGCAGGAGCAGGGCGAACTGGAATTCAAAGCAGTGCGTTATTGTGTGGCTTGGCGTCGGTCGGTCTTGTCTATCTATTTGCAGGGCGAAGCGGTGAGCAAAAGGTGCTTCGTCTTGTGCTTTCCGGCATGGTAATCAGCGCATTTTTCTCATCTATGGTATCATTTGCCAAGTATACGGCAGACCCACAGGATGAGTTGCCGTCAATTACGTATTGGCTGCTTGGCAGTCTCAAAAATATGAGCTGGCCACTTCTTTTATCTGGTGCAGGCTGGATTTTGGGAGGAATTGTGATCTTAGTGCTGCTTCGCTGGAAGCTTGATGCACTAATGTTAAGTGAAGAAGAGGTACGAAGCTTTGGAATATCAGTGCGTGGACTTTCATTGATTGTCATTGCGGCATCCTCAGCAATAACCGCGGCGGTCGTTTCTATGTGTGGACAGATTGGTTGGATTGGACTCTTGATTCCTCATCTTTGCCGGATGCTGTATGGAGGAAGCAATAAAGATGTGATTCTGTCTTCGATTGCGTATGGAGCATTGTTTCTTTTGGTTACTGATACGGCGGCACGCTGTATTACCGCGTCAGAAATTCCGGCAGCAATTTTAACAAGTCTGATTGGAGCACCTTTGTTTTTATTTTTACTTGCCAGAACAGGAGGACTTCATACATGAAATTGAGTATACAAAATAGAGGAATTTGTTACTGAAATAGAAAATTTTGATGCAGGAGGACTTCAGACATGAAATTAGAGATATGCGATGCAGCGATTGGCTATAAGAATCATTTATTGGCATCCCATATCAATATGACTAGCGAGCCGGGGCAGATTACGGCGATTCTTGGAACAAATGGCTGTGGCAAGACCACTTTTGTGAAGAGCTTAATGAGGCTTGTGCCATGGCGTCATGGTGGTGCATTTATAGATGGTACTGATATGCGAAATATACCAGACAGACAGCTGTGGCGAAAAATGGCATATGTTCCCCAGAAATCAACAAGCGTGCCATACTCGGTACTGGATATGGTGCTTCTTGGTCGCAGTCCATATAAATCTCTTTTTGCACAGCCAGACGACAGCGACAAAAAGATGGCAGAGGCTGCCCTTAAGCGTGTTGGGATGCTTGCATTTTCTAATCACTCGTATGATAAGCTCAGCGTAGGACAACAGCAGCTGGTAAAGCTCGCGCGTGCACTAGTATCATCACCCGAGCTTTTAATCATGGATGAGCCAGAGAGTGGACTTGATCTAAAACACACTGCACGTCTAATGGAACTGATAAAAGAATTGTGTGAGACGGAAGAAAAGCAGGCTTTGTTTATCACGCATAGCCCAGAGCATGCGCTTATGATAGCGGATTATGCACTTTTATTTTTGCCAGAGGATGAGTCCCAACATTCATCCACAGTCTTATGGGGATCAGCAAAGAGTATTTTGTGTCAGGAGAATTTGGAACGGGTTTATGGTATGAAGCTGAGAATTGTAAAAGATGGTGATTCGATTGCAATTATGCAACATATAAGCGGACACCACAGGAATGAGGTTTGCGGGGATGAAATGTAAGGCTGTGATGAATGTTGACCTGCCTTCGTAAAATTGCTTTCTATTGAAATGAAACTTTGCATAAATAGTTATAGGGAAGCATGTTAGAAAGGAGAAACTGAAAATATGCCAAGAAAAAAGACTGCCGTATTCGCAACTGTGATTGCAGCACTTTTTGTGGTGATGGTGCTGTCGATTATAATGAGTGTGCATCATTATGAAAAGACTGTTTTGATTACATTAGATGCAGCGGGAGATCAGACTTCTGGAAATGAGACAGGTCTGGCGGAGATTCGACGCCAGCTTGAGGCAGACAAGGCGGACACCTCCACAGGAACCGTGTTATGGAACGGTTCTGTATGCGTGACGAAATATCAGGCATGGGGTGGACGCACGACGACTTACTATGTCTGCCCGTATTTAAGTGCAATATCGACAGATACCATCGGAGGTACGCCAAAGGAATGGACCGTTTCACTGTCATTTGCCATGTGTGCAACGCAAGGCGATGAGTTAGTAACATTCAGCAAGAAATTTGCCGTGCGCGATATTGAGTTAAATTGTCGCGCCGGAAAGGATGCAACGATTGTATCGGCTGCGTATAACGATATGGATATGACTGACATTAAGGGAGACATTCTTTCTTACACATTCCGAGACAAGGAAGAACTGACTGCTGACACAAGTGTTTATGCGAAAATGATGATAGTATCTAAGGAATCGCTTGATGATTCTGGTGAAAAGGAAGAAAATTCTAGTGAAAAAGACAGTGTGATCGTCAATTGGGCATTTCGTATTGAGGAGAATGGCCGCCTAGTCAATAACTTTGATGGTGTTCAGGTGGAAATTCCATATACCATGGAAGAAACCGAATAACTCCGAAATTAGTACATTCGGCATAGAAAATTACATGTACCATAGATAAACAACAATGAGTGGAGAAAAGAATGATTGAATATGATACACTGCTGTCCATTCCATTTTTGAAAAAAAGCCGTTTCACCGGATCGGATAGAGGAATGCGCTACAGCATATATAAAGTAGAAGAAACACGTATTATTCCATCAGATATTTCGAAGGAAGGTGAGTCTTCAGATGCGAGTGCAGCCGCTGAAGAGGCTCCAAAAGAAGAGAAGGTAACGCTTCTTGAGGCAGCAGCCTGCCCGGGACCGTTCTCTGTGGATTTCACAAAGCCAGAGCTGTTTATTAAGGAGAGATTTTCCTTTGATGATGCAGGCCGCGAAGCTGCAGTTGACTGGCTGAATGAACTTTACGAGGAAAAAAGAGAGTTCTTTGAGGATGTCTATTTGCATCCGGACAAATATTATAAGGAACATCATAAGAAAAATGAGTGAAATCTTGCCACTATAGTAATGCAGCCAAGAGAATTGAAATTATTATAGTGAAGAATTATTATAATTCGTGTTACCAGCATGCCTGATGAATAGAAGGTTTGTCTGGCAAGATACTTGCATATTTATCAAAATGTGTTATGATAACAAAGGTAAACATTGCATAACAGGGCAATAGACAATAATAGAGTAAGGCTCGTCGTATGGCGGCATTGCTGCTTGTCATGGCAAAGAAAGGGAAAAATTATGAATCAGCAGAATCTGGCGGTTATTTTCGGAGGGCAGTCCTCTGAACATGAGATTTCATGTATGTCCGCATCCAATATTATTCAGTGCATCGATGCACAGCGTTACAATATTATTTTAGTAGGAATCACAAAGGAAGGCCATTGGGTGGAGGCAGCAAATTTAGAAGCTGTTCAGGACGGTAGTTGGAAGCAGTCAGACACTAGCATCGTGTTGTCCCCGGATGCAACAAAGAAGGGCTTATATCGCATTAGTGATGATGGAAATACAGAATTTGTTCATCTCGATGTAATCTTCCCAGTACTTCACGGTCTGTATGGAGAGGACGGAACTGTTCAAGGCTTATTTAAACTGTCTGGCATTCCGTTTGTCGGCTGCGGTATTTTTGCATCAGCTGCCGGTATGGATAAGTTGTATACAAAGGTGATTGTCGATACACTTGGTATTCGTCAGGCAAAATATGTTCCAGTCTACAAGGAAGAGCTGCCGCAGATGGATGAGGTTGTTGCAAGAGTTGAGAGTAAGTTAGATTATCCGGTATTTGTTAAGCCGTCAAGAGCCGGCTCTTCTAAGGGTGTAAATAAGGCTGCAAATCGAGAGCAGCTTAAGAGTGCACTTATTGAAGCAGCTGACAATGACAGAAAGATTCTCGTAGAGGAGACTATTATCGGCCGAGAGGTTGAGTGTGCCGTTCTTGGAAATCTGGACGTAAAAGCTTCTGGTGTTGGCGAGATTCTTTCAGCAGATGAATTCTACGATTTTGATGCGAAATATTACAATTCTGAGTCTAAGACACTGGTTGACCCACCGATGCCGGGAAATATGCGTGAGCAGATTCGCGAAGACGCAGTAAAGATCTTTAAGTCACTTGACGGAAGAGGACTGTCTAGAGTCGATTTCTTTCTGACAGAAAGTGGAGTTGTATTTAATGAGATCAATACCCTTCCGGGATTTACTGCCATCAGCATGTATCCGATGCTTTGGGAGGCACAGGGCATCCCGAAGAAGGCACTTGTCCAGAAGCTGATTGACCTTGCATTTGAGCGCTAAGTAAAGTTATATTAAGCGTATTGCACAATGTGTGCAGCGAAATATGGAAAGGCAAGTGAAGAAGTATGACAAAGGACGTACTTGTAACTGTGCGAGGACTTCAGATGACACCGGACGGGGATGATACGATTGAAGTAACCACGACTGGAAAATATTATGAGAAGGACGGGAAGCGTTATCTGTTTTATGATGAGATTGGTGATGATACCAACTTGGTTGTAAAAAATTCCATTCAGATTACAGATAAGCATGTGGCGGTCTGTAAAAAAGGTCTGATCAATGCACAGATGAATTTTGAGAAAGAAAGTAAGCTTGTCAGCATCTATGAGACACCTTATGGACAGATGGAGATGGGAATTTATACTACTGGCATTAGTCTGGATGAGCGCGATGACTTTTTGGAGCTGAAGCTAAAGTATCTGCTTGAAATCAATAACCAGCATATCAGTGACAGTGAAATACTGGTTCAGATTCGCCCGCAGACAAATTAAAAGAGAACAAAAGAGACGTGTGTCAAATCTGATACACGTCTCTTTACTGTTTTTAGTGTTTTTAAAAAGATATTCTCTTACAAATCTTTCTCTTAAAGAGCAAATTATTTATTTTTCTTTCCCTTAACATCTGTCTTAGCTGCTTTTGGGGAAGTGCTATTCTTTGCTGCGTTGTCAGTCTTATCCTTCTTAAAGCGAGCAAAGAAACCTTTCTTCTTTGGCGGTGCCGGGATTGCTCCACCACGGACACTCTTAAGCTCAGTGATGTAAATACCGCTGATAACAGCCTTTACTTCTTTCTTTACCGGAATGATCTCGTACACCTTCGGGTCAGCAATCAGAGTCATGATTCTAGGACCAACCTTTGCTTTTACAAAAGGCATCTTCATGCGGCGCATGTACTTTGGAGTCTGCTGCAAAACCATATCAGGAAGGTTTGCATCCTTAAGTTTCATTTTCTTTTTGTCGATAATCAACATGGATAGCGTTTGTTTCATCGCCTCCATTTGCTCTTGAGAAGCGGCCTGTTTTCTCTGCATTTTGGAGCCTACAAAGTAAAGCACAACCAAAAGCACAAGAATTACGGCAAGAATAATTAGCAAAATTTGCCACCAAGTCATTTGGCTTCCTCCTATCTATTCGTTCTGCCTTCTGCAGAACATTATCAGAAGCATTATAACATTTTAATAAATAGGTTGCAACACAAATTTGTCATGAAATGAGGTAGAAAAAAGTTTATTTGATTTTATTTATGCGTGTTGCTTTGCAAAATAGCCATACTTTTTGTTCCATCTTATTATCATGGCCGAATACCCTTTGACATGTTGCTGTTGTGATAGCGCGGGTCAAGCGTTACATCATCGCCAAACCATTCTGGTGGAGTAAAGCTGTTAGCAGCTGCCTCATCGGGAAACTCAACTTCGACAAGCAGTATGCCGTTTAAATCCCCATCAAAAATATCCAGCTCGGCAGTCAGATTATTTCCAATCGGGATGCGATAGCGCACCTTTGAGATTACGGTGCCGTCTGCTTTTGGAATAAGATGCTCATAGGATTCCTTTGTCAGTGGCAGATTATACTCCTCACGAACCATCATTCCGGAGCCTTTGTAGGTCATATAATAAGAATCACCGTCTCTTCGCACGCGCACGACTGGGGCAGTACACAGATATCCCTGCTCAATGCGTGTGTGGGGATATGATTCAAGATTACTAGGAAGCTTAATTGGGACAAATTTACGTTCAATTTCCATAAAAATACCGTACCTTTCTTAGTGTGAGATCATTTTACTAGTGACAAATTTCAATATTCCAACGAAGCTGATACAGAAGCATTGGGAGTAAATCAGTTTCTTCGTGATAAATGAAAAATATTGATTTAATCTGGAAATCAGTTTGCTTTTGTTGTACAATGAGTCTGTCGTACAGGACCATTTCACTTTCGTAGTGTTGTGGCTGCAAATTCATTATACATCGAAAAATCTTGTATGACATTTTTTATTTGAAAATATGCAAGGTTTTTAAACTTAAAACTTGTGAAGCGGTGAGAAAAAAGAAAGGCAGGAAAAAATATGGTTTATGCGTTTATGGCAGACGGTTGTGAAGAAGTAGAAGCACTGGCGGTAATTGATTTGCTTCGCAGAGCAGGAGAAGATGTGGAAATGGTTTCCATACATAATAAAGAGATGACACAGGGATCCCACGGAATCGGAATTAAGAATGATGTGATGTTAAAGGATATCTTTGTGGATGCGGCAGATACGCTGTTTCTTCCGGGTGGCGGTGTCGGAACAAAGAACCTAAAGGCATGTGAAGAACTTGGAAAGCTGCTTGTTTCTCACAATGCAAAGGGCGGCCGTATTGCAGCAATTTGTGCTGCACCGAGCGCACTTGGCATATTGGGAATTTTAGAGGGAAAGAAGGCAACCTGCTATCCAGGTTTTGAAGAACAGTTAAAGGGAGCTGAGTTTCAGGCGGTTCCAGTTGTTACCGATGGAAATATTACAACTAGCCGCGGCATGGGTACCTCCATTTTACTTGGACTTGAGCTTGTAAAGCTGTTAAAGGATGAGGAGACATCCAAGAAGCTTGCACAGGCAATTATGATGCCGTAATTGATAGGATGACAATCATTGAACCGTCTTTATAAAACAATATGCCTGTGTGGTATAACTTGCAAGTCAGGCAGATAAAGAGAGGCATTGCCGGAAACGGCAGTGATTTTATATGAGCAAGTAGCAAAGCGGATTGTGAATATCATTGACTTGTTGAAGAAAGAGAACTCTTGACAATGTGTATACTATAGTATACAATGCAGGCAGGAGGCTCGGATACATGGAAAACGAAAACTACGAGATTCAAATTGAAAAACAGGCAGAGGCACAGGCAAAACGATTGCTGATATATTACAGTCAGCTGAGGAAGCAACAGAAAATGAGTCAGTCAGAATTGGAGCGAATTACCGGATTATCCAGAACGGCAATTAACCGCTGTGAAAACGGAAAGTTGATGCCTACAATTCGTTCGATGAATAAACTTCTGGCACCATTGGGATACCGGCTTGGAATTGTTCCACTAGATGAAGAAAAACAGGATAAAAATGATTATGGTAAAGAAATGCAATAAATGCAATATAGCAAACCATTAATGACCAAGCAAAACCGTAGGAATCGCAATTATCGCTTGCAATTTTGCGGCTTGTGTTGTATAATCGTATATTGCAGACATATGACTAAATTAGATAGTAGTTAGATGTAGCAGGCGTCATATGACAAGGACGAAAGTTTTTAGGAGGAACCAGTAATGAGTGTACAGGTAGAAAATCTGGAAAAGAGCATGGCAAAGCTGACAATCGAAGTTAGTGCTGAGCAGTTTGAGGCAGCCATGCAGAAAGCATATATCAATAATAAGGGCAGAATTCAGCT
>CAVCPW010000119.1:0-3074 GCA_963604075.1 Anaerovoracaceae bacterium
TTATTGTCGTATGCTCCACGTGAGCCGTCAGGGATTTTACAAATATCTGTCCGTAAAAGACCGTCCGTGGAAATATCAGATGCTTGCAGATGCTATGCTTGAAATCCATGCTGAGGATATCTGTAATGACACTTATGGACGTGTACGCATGTTACAGGCATTAACACTAAAACAGCCAGAGGGCGTCTCTATCCCAAGTGAGCGTACCATTTACAGAGTCATGGAAAAAATCGGTCTCAGCCATCGTCCCAAACGTAATCCAAAAGGAATTACGAAGGCAGACCGCGAGGCTAGTAAATCAGATGATCTTCTCAAAAGAGATTTTACATCAGAAAAGCCTTTGGAAAAATGTGTAACAGATATCACCGAAATCAAAGCGAAAGACGGAAAACTCTACGTTTCAGCAATCTTCGATTTTTTTGACTCATCAGTATTGGGACTGGCAATGGAAACCACAATGAAAGCAACGCTTTGCCAGCATACGGTGGATAACGCTTTAATGGCATATCCTGACATGCGTGGAGCCGTAACCTACTCTGATCGTGGCACTCAGTACACGAGTGAGCTTTATCGTAACACACTGAGAAAATATAATATCATTCAAAGCATGAATAGTGCCGGTGGACGATGCCATGACAATGCTCGTTGCGAAAGTATGTGGGCTCGTTTGAAGACGGAACTATTGTATGACCGATGCGATAGTGAAAAACTGACGATATCTGAACTGAAGTCTTTAATCTGGAGATATTTTATCAGTTATTGGAATAATCGGATCTGTACCACCAACGGCGGTCTCCCTCCCATGATCAAGCGGCAGAGATACTATGATTCTTTACGTATAGCAGCATAGTCCATGATGCCCTTGAGAAAAATGTGTCAACCAATCTTGACAACATCACTGGGGATTAATCGTATAACAGACAAGGTGATCTGTAAAATGGATGATTCTCTTAATGCGATAAAAAAATTTATTGAAATCAATGGAAGTACAATCTCAGCGAAAAAGATGGATAAAAATTAAGGAATATCTTTCAAGTCATGAGCTATAGGTTTTGAGGTGATATAATGCATGCAATAAAAGTACTATTCGTCTGCCACGGCAGAACTTGTACTTTTATCTGAAATGCCGCTAAATCAAGGACTTATGGGATGTAAAAAGTGATTTGTACCCCTATTTTGAAAAATTTGTTAACTAGACTGCCTTCGATAAATAAGCTTAAAAATATTGTAACTATTCAGAAGCCCCATGAAGTGGTAAACTAAAACTGGACACGGAGGGGGCAAAATTGGACATGCAAATGCACTCTTAAAGATTTTTATACAAGCCTATTAATACGGTCTATACAAACATTACAAAAAAAATACATACATTTGATAGAGAAAAACTACAAAAGGAAATATAATAATTTGTAGTAAAAGTAAAGTACATGAATTTATAGAACCGAGGAAAATATAATGGCAATAGAAGTGTTTTGGAAGGATCGCATCAGAAGGGCTTATGCCTCTTTGCGTCCGTCAGAGCAGCGGGTAGCAGATTATCTTTTAGAAAACAAGGGGTTAGAATCCCTAACAATGAAAAAACTGGCGATTAAAGCCGGTGTTAGTGAACCAACAGTTATGCGCTGTGTAAATGCTATCGGCTTTTCCAGCTATAAAAGTTTTAAACGTGCTCTTAGACAAAAAGAGCCTGTAGAAAACAAAACAGCATTTGATCTCTTGGTAGGATTTTCATTGCAACCGTGGGAAAAGCTGGCAGATCTTCCGTTTAAGTCTGTTCAGATACAGAAGGAATTGTTAGAGCAGTCTTTAAAATCTATCTCAACGGAGAATTTGGAAAAAGCGGCTTGGCATTTGTCAAAAGCCAGAATTATTGATATTTACGGGGTAGAAAATTCTGTTTCGCCTGCATCGGATTTCCTAACCAAACTAACCTATCTGGGATTGAATTGCAGGATGCATACAGATGCTTATCTTCAGCAAATTGCAGCTACACATTTGACAGGGGATGATGTGGCTATTGCATTTTCTCATTCGGGTTCATCTGCAGACACTGTAAAAGCCTTAAGACTGGCTCATCGGGCAGGTGCATTGACCATTGCAGTTTCAAGCCATAAGGATGCCGTTATTTCTAAATATGCTGATATTTTTCTCGTTATTGGAGGTGATGTGAATGGTGTGTATGGAAATGCGATTTTTTCCAGAGTGACAGACCTTTTCGCAGTAGATCTCCTGTATATGAGTATTATCTTAAGTGATTATGAGCGTTTTTCCCGTAATCTGGATCGAAGTGGAAAAGTGTCGGCAGAACGGGAGTACAAGGATATATAAAAAATAATAAGGAAGAAATGAGTGAGAAATTTATTTTCAAACTTGGTTGAATAATCAGCAGCCTCTCTTGGAAAACTACAAGGGAGACTGTTTTTTTTGATGGTAATTTACATTTCTTTTAAAAAACTTTTATGGAAAATTGATAGAAAGAGAAATTGGATCTTTGCTATGCTTTGCGGGAAATGAAACGTTGGATGTGAGATTTTATCCAAGAAATTCATATCAGACGCGGAGTGAACAATGAAAGGAGAAACAGATATGCTTGAACTTGAACATGTAAAGAAATCATATGATGGCACACCGGTTTTGAAGGATATTTCCATTCAGGTAGAGGATGGAGAGATTGTTTCTATCTTAGGCCCATCCGGCTGTGGCAAGACAACGCTTTTAAATTTGATTCTGGGAATTACAGATGCAGATGGAGGAGTGATTCGTTATAACGGTGAGGATTTGACTCATACAGCGATGGAAAAAAGAGGATTTAATATTGTTTTTCAGGATTACGCCTTATTTCCAAATCTGAATGTGGAACAGAATATTACATATGGATTAAAGAATAAACCAGGTATTTCCAGCAAGGAAGAAGTAGAGGAGCTGATTCAGCTTCTAAACCTTCAGGAACATTTGAAGAAGAGAATCAACCAGCTTTCCGGAGGTCAGAAGCAAAGAGTGGCACTGGCCCGTACTATGGTAATGAAACCACGTATTCTTCTTTTGGATGAGCCTCTTTCTGCTTTGGATGGTGT
>CAVCPW010000120.1:0-9011 GCA_963604075.1 Anaerovoracaceae bacterium
TATCTGTCTCATCTGCCTTATCTGTCTCTTCTACCTTATCTATCTCATCTCCCCCATCGATTCGATTAACTCGATCAACGGTATCTTCTTCGCTCCATACCTTTGCAGATAATTCAACAGCTTCTCCTGCTGTCTGAATACTGCACTCAGCTTTGCCGCACACAGCCTTAAGTACACCGTATTCATAAGCAAAACGCCATTCAGTGCAACCTTCTTTTTCAAGGTAGGTTCCGCCACTTAACACCTTTTCACCCTCTGCACCCACTACACTTAGAGAAGCGCTCTTCTCCACATTCGTAAAGACACGGACAACCACATTTTCCCCTTCGTTATAATTCCAATGTGCATTCCATGGCCTCCACTCATGCTCATCACCATCGTCCGGGCGCGTCAGGATGCAGACAAACGGTGTGGTGCTCCAAAATGCTTTTCTTCGATAGAAGCCCGGCTTCTCAAATCCTGCCAAATCTATTAAGCCTGCTGCGGAACCGTGGATTGGCCAGCCATGCGCCTCACCCAGATAATCAATTCCAGTCCATAAGAACTGTCCGCTGATATATGCGTTGTCGCGCACTGCGCACCATTGCTCATAACCACCGCCATTTTCACTGCCTAAAAATGGCTTGTCCGGAAAGCGCTCGTGGCTCTCCTCATACAAATGCTCCTTATAATTGTAGCCAACGACATCAAGCGCATCGAAGAAACCAATGTGAGAGGACAATTCTGGAAATGCAGCCGCTAGTGTCACCGGTCTGGTCGTATCCTGTGTACGCACAATCGCTGCTAACTCTTTCGCAATCACACTCAGACGCTCGGCATTTGGCTTATCCGGGTCATACTGGCGCTCCTTTGCCGGCTTGTTGGCATCATTATTTCCGGTCATGGTTTCAAATAGCGGGTGGCAATATGGATCATTCGGGTAGTCAATCTCATTTCCGATACTCCACATCACGATGCTCGGATGGTTACGGTCACGACGAACCATATCTTTCAGATCGCGCTCATGCCACTCTGGGAAATCCTCTGCGTAGCCTTCATGTTTTGGCGGGTATACATTGTGTCCGGTAGACCACTTATTCTTAGGATTTTCCCACTCATCAAACGCCTCGTCCATCATCAAAAGGCCGAGCTCATCGCACAAATCATACAATTCCGGCATATGTGGATTATGACTGCAGCGAATCGCATTGCAGCCTGCCTCCTTTAATTTAAGCAGACGGCGAAGCCATACTTCTCGGTACATTGCCGCACCCAGACAGCCGCCATCGTGATGAACGCACACCCCCTTAAACTTTGTTTCCTTGCCATTTAAGAAAAATCCATAATTGGGATCAAATACGAAGGTACGGATACCGACACGTTCTTTATCAAGTACGATTGCATTTCCATCTTCCTTCTCAAATGAAATGCAAAGCTCATACAAATCCGGTTTCTCGCAGGACCAAAGCTTCGGCTGTGCAATCATTCCATTTAAATAGAAGGTTTTCTTTTCATGTGCCTCCATCGCAGCCGGTACTCTCGCAAATACAACCGGTTCGTCCTCGCCTCCACATAGCTTTAAACTGGCTGTAAGCGTTCCAGTCACACGCTCATCCATCTCATTTGCAAGCTCTGCATCTGCCTGCACGGCAGCAGATTGTTCATCTGCTCTAGACACATGAAAGGCAACACCATTCCACACCGCATGAATGGATTCCTCTACCACAAGATATGCTTTGCGATAAATACCAGAACCGGTAAACCAGCGTGAATCCGCCAGATCGGTATGGCATACGCGCACCGTAATCTCATTGTCAATCGCGCCAAACCGGGCAAAATCAGTGATATCATAGCTGATCTGCGTGTAACCATACGGGCGTTTTCCAATATGATAGCTGTTGCACCATATTCTACTATTTTTATAAATTCCGTCGAATACAACTCTCACACGTTTTCCCTTATATGCCTCCGGAAGTGAAAAACGCACACGATACCAACCGATACCACCGCTCAGATATCCGGTTCCGCTGGAATTGGTCTTCTCAAATGGCATGTGTACAGACCAGTCATGCGGCAGTGTAACATTTGTCCACGCGCTGTCATCGTATCCTTTGTACCATGCCTGCGGAACTTCGCCGTAGTGAAACTTCCAATTTTCGTTTAAAGCAATATATGTTCTATCCATAATTTTCCTCCTAATTTAGTCAATGATATTCGCAATCCGCTTCGCTACTTGCTCATATAAAAGTTGCACTACGTGCCTACGAGGTACTGGGCTTAACCCAATCACCTCGTGCAAGAGCACCCACCGCCTAAAAGCAGTGGGTTTTCTTACACTTTTATAAACAGTTCACGTTCGTAACCTAGATCAGCGGTGAGACGAGTTGCTTTTACGAGGCCGAACGTTGTAGCAGGCCTTGTCAAAATAAATTTCTGTAGAAAATACGTAGTGGGGTCCTGCGGAAAAGAGAGGCCGACAAAACAATCGGCGATCCGCCTTCATAACTTTCCCCGTGAACGTCCGACTGAACCCCAAGTGACTCCCCGAATGAACGTCCGGCTAAACCTAAGCAAACATCCGATTGAACCTAAGCAAACGTCCAAGTACCTCCAAAGTCAATTGCTCCCGCCCCTAAAGGGGCGGGGCTTCCTTATCAAATCTGTGAAATATCCAAAATCCACACTCAAAAAGGGCGAAACACCTCACGATGTCCGCCCCAGCCCTATCAGCCGATATCCGGCTCATCCTTTAAGGTTATGGTTCCCGGCTGCTTGCCATCTGTCTCAAATACGACGATCTCATTTCGTCCCTCCTTTAACAGCGGTGCCGGAATATAAAGTCTCTTTTGCGGTCCGATCTCCCAGAATCGACCCAGATTAAATCCATTTAAGAAGATGCATCCCTTACCCCAACCTTCAAAATCGAGGAAAGTATCCCCCTTTGTATCCACATCCAATGTGAAGTGATAGAATGCCGGAAGTCCTTCGGTATAACCCTTGGTGTAATCCAGTTTTTCAATGTTGTCAAGCGGCAGACAGTACTCCTCCCAGTTTAAGTGAGTGTGACCATTTATCTGAACATGACCGTCAATACCCTTTCTCTGGTGCTCCATTCTCGGTCCGAAGTTGACACGTCCCATATTCTCAACAAGAATATCAAGCGGTGCACCTTTCTCGAAAGTTACAGGCTTTCCGTCTTCCTTTGCAAAGTCCACGCCAGCCTTTGCTTCACTTAACAGCTGTCTGTCATACAGTGTTACGAGCGGCTTTTTGTCAACGAACAGATTTGCGCGGTCGTTTGCCTCATACAGACGAATCTTCTCCAGATTCTGCTCCTTTTCAAGCTTCGTATGATACAAAATGTATCCATAATTTTGTCCCAAGCGCTCCATGGAAGTCGGGAACTTGCAGCTTATAGGTACAGAAAGCTCATCCAGTGACTCGAACAGTCCAACTCTTGCATCATACTGTAACGTGCCATATGCCTTCTTCTCAATCTTTGTGCTGTAAGTCACTTTTGGAACGGGTGCGTACTTGCGAATCACTTCCTGATAGCGGCGATATTTCTCGGTGATGTCACCAGCCTCGGTCAGCACACCATCATAATCATAGGAAGTAACATCCGGTGTCAGTTCATCGTAGTAGTTGGAGCCGTTCATAAATCCGAAGTTTGTGCCGCCCTCAAACATATAAATGTTGACATGACCAAGTTCAAGCATCTTGTCAAGATCCTTTGTGCTCTCCTCAAGATTGCCTCTCATATGGCCACCATTACCCCAGTGGTCAAACCAGCCAACCCAAAACTCGGTACACATCAGTGGGCCGCCCTTTGTATACTGCTTTAATACCTCGAAACGCTCCTCGGTGCGGGAGCCAAAGTTTCCTGTCGGCAGTGCGCCCTCTAAGTGGCCGCAGGAAAGAGACTCGTGCATCGGTCCATCAGAAGTAACAAGCGGAACAACCGTTCCAAAATCGATCATGATCTGTCTCATGGTCTCCAGATATTCTGTGTCATCACCATAGTAGCCGTACTCATTTTCTACCTGCATCATGATAACCGGACCGCCGTAATTTACCTGAAGCGGTGCCAATACTTTGAACAGTTCTTTATAATATGAACGGATATGATCTAAGAATGGCTTATAGCAACCGCGAAGTTTCATGCCATCCTCTGCCAAAAGCCATGCCGGCAGTCCGCCAAACTCCCACTCTGCGCAGATGTATGGTGACGGGCGAATGATTACCCACAGTCCCAACTCCTGCGCTGTCTTTACGAATTTTGCAATATCGAGCATCCCATCAAAGTGGAACTCGCCCTTGTTCGGCTCATGCATATTCCACGGAATGTACGTCTCAACCGTGTTGCAGCCCATTGCCTTTAACTTTTCCAAACGATCCTTCCAATACTCTGGGACTACACGAAAATAGTGGATTCCTCCAGAAATAATCTGAAATGGCTTTCCATCCAGATAAAAATTGTCCTTAATCTCAAATGTATGTATCATAACAGGCAGCTCCTCTTTTATTTTTTTGTAACTATTTAGAACCGTACAAAATCTAAGTTCAGCTCTGAATAGTTACATTTTTTCAACAAAAGAAGCGAGATGACCAAAGGTCACCCCGCCCCTTTATGCGTTCACTGACCCATTTTGTGTGGGTAGTTATTAACTCTTGCTTTTGTTTCTCTCAATCTGCAATAGTTGCAATAGATTGATTAAAGATCCAACTCCAGCCGAATGCACAAACTGTACGATTCGTTTACTTATTCTGCATCACCGTAAACTTCGGTCAGCTGCTTCTGAAGTTCTTCGATAACGATATCCATACCTGCATCCTTAAGAGCCTGCTGATACTCAGCAACGATCTCTTCTGCGGTACCAGTATACTTACCGAATGCGATCTGCTTCATGTAGTTGGTGTTAACTTCGCTGATGTTGTTGATGTAAGACTGGATATCATCAACATCTGCAACAAACTTACCATAAGGATAACCGATCTTTACTTCATCATATATTGCATACAGTTCATCAATAGTATCCCAATCCTTTGTAGCGTCACGAATCTCTAACAGATCGTTACGTCCCCACCAGTAGTTGATTGTGATGCTGTCTGTATCAGAATTGTAGGAATCCGGTGTAGTACGAAGACCGTTCTCATCAACATCCCACTGAACACCCTTCTGGCCATAGTTGAACAGGTCGTAGCACTCAGCATCGTTTCTCAGTAAATCATAAACCATAAGTGCTCTCTCAGGATTCTCAGAACCATAAGAAACTGCCATTGCACCGTGAGTAATATTCAGAGAAACCAGATTATCCTCTTCCTCACCAAACCAGAAGAAGCCAACCTCAGCGTCTGGATCATTCTTCTTTGTCTCATTGATAAGACCAGTCCAGGTCTGTGTATGATGCTGATGTGCAGCAGTCTTTCCAAGCTTGAAATCAGACTCGTTATCGGAGGAAGTATTGTTCAGAACATCTGTCTTCCAAACGCCCATCTCATCCCATTTCTTCATCAGCTCTGCAAACTCTACCATCATTTCAGTATCGGTATAGAATGGGCTAATAACAGTGTACAGATCATCCTTTGTGCCGCCCCATAAAGCTGCGGATGCAAGACCATCGATTGAAACGAAGTCACTGTGAGAAGCAACCCAGCCACCTGCCATAGTTGCATACTGTGTACCATCAGAATCCCACGGAGTTACAACACCGAGCTCATCCTTATTTGCACATACATACTCGAAATAAGTAGTCATGTCTTCCCAGCTGTGAACGCCATCCTCAAGACCTGCTTCCTTTGCCCAGTCAAGACGATATGCAAAACCATGATTGGTCCACTGTGCGTAATTATCCTCTGGCATAAAGTAGATGTTGCCATTATACTTACACAGCTCCCAGTCCTCCTGAGGAACAGTCTCATATGTAACAGGTGCATACTTAGCAAGCATATCTTCACTCAGCTCAAGGAAAGCTCCGTTCTTTGCGTTTGGCCATGCATCCAGCCAGTCAGTAGCGGTACCAACTAAGTCTACAGAACCATCCATACGAGCCAGAGTCAGGTTGTAGTTGGACAGATAATCAGTCCAGCCAATGTAGTAGATCTGAATTTCTGCGTTAACCTTCTCAGTCAGGATAGCATTTAACTCATCCAATACCTTCTGAGTTGCATCATTTGACGGTGCATCACCAGTAACCATGTAATTGATAACTACATGCTCAGACGTATCAACATCTGCCCACTTCTCTGCCCAGATATCATCATAATTAGGTGTACCTGTGGACTCTTCTGCTGCGCTGCTGCTCTCCTCCGCTGTACTTTCAACCTCTGCTGCGCTGCTGCTCTCCTCTTCTGCGAATGCAGGCATTGATGCGAACATCGTTCCTACCATAGACGCTGCAAGTGCAGATGCAAGAAACTTCTTCTTCATATTAGAATCCTCCTTCTTTGTGCGGGCTATCTGCCACGCTTGTTTTCTAAAAATGTTAAGTATCTATTAATGCAGGCTTTCCTGCTATTAATCATATAGCAACCTACTAATCATATAACAATCAATCTCTAATTTCAATCTCTAATTCATTAACCCTTTACAGCTCCGACCGTAATACCTCCGATGAAATAACGCTGTACAAAAGGATAGATCAGGATAACCGGTCCTGTTGCCAGGATTGCATTTGCCATCTTCAATCCGTTGGACGGAAGATCAGACAAGTCAACATACTGACCGGCTACAGTACTCTTTAAGCTGTTTACCTTATTTACAACCTTATACAATGTATACTGTAATGGATAAACACTTACTCTCTCACTTAAGAACAATGATGACTGGTACCATTCATTCCAATAGCCGATTGCAAGGAACAGACCGATTGTTGCCAACGCCGGCTTTAACATTGGAAGAATCAGTGCGGTAAAGATCTTCATATCTCCCGCACCATCAATCTTACCGGACTCGGTAATCTCATGAGGAATGGATTTTACGAAGTTCTTCATCAAAATAATCAGCCATGATGACATCAAAAGTGGAAGCCATACTGCCAGATAACTATCCTGTAAATGATAGGTCTGTGTCATTAACAGGTAATACGGAGCCAAACCTGCTGAAAACAATGTTGTAAAGTAGATATAGAATGAAATCGCATTACGGAACGGGAAATCCTTTCTCTGTAAAGCATATCCTGTCATGGAAATGATGCCTAAACCAACGAGTGTACCAGTTAATGTCATCGTGATTGTCAGCCCATAAGACTTCCAGATCGCACCACCCTGAAGTACCATCTCATAAGCCTTTGTGGTAAACTGCTTTGGAAACAGCTGTGCACCCTCTGTACGGATAACTTCCTCTGCTGTGAAAGATGTTCCCAGAATAATCAAGAACGGAAGTACACATGCGATTGCATAAAGTGTAACTACTATATATCCTATTGTACGGATTATGATATCGGAGCGATCAAGCTTGATTTTCGTACCTTTTACTGTAGATTTTGCCATTTCTTTCTCCCTCCTTAGAATAATGCGTACTCAGGATCAATCTTCTTAACTGCAAAGTTACTTGCCATAACGATACAGAATCCGATGATGGACTGATATAAGCCTACTGCAGATGCTGTTGAGAAGTTGAAATCCGTCATTGTACTTCGATATACATATGTCTCAATGATATCAGTGGTATCAAACAGAAGTGAGTTCGTACCGATGATATTGTAGAACAGACCAAAGTTTCCTTTTACGATACCGCCAAGTGCAAACAGAAGTAAAATAACGATTGTACTTCTAAGGCTCGGCAGGATGATGTAGCGAATCTTCTGGAAACAGTTTGCACCATCTACTCTTGCTGCCTCGATAATTGAAGTATCGATGCCACAGATAGATGCGAAATAAACAACTGAATTATAACCGGTTACCTGCCACAGATATACTGCAATCAAAATCGGTGGCCATACATTCTTATCGGAATACGGCTGCCATTTTTCCATTCCAAGCTTTAATAAAATACCATTAATGAAACCAGTATCGTAGTTTAACAGATTGAATACGAGGAAACCGACAAGAACCTGTGAAATAAAGTACGGAAGGAACATCAAAGTCTGTGAAATCTTCTTGAAGTACTTATTGTGAATCTCATTTAACAGGACTGCCATGAACATCGCAATGATATTTCCTAAGAATATGAAAGCCAGATTGTAGAGAATCGTATTCTTTGTCAATGCAAGAAGCTTTCCTGACTGCATCAAGAACTGGAAGTTCTTAAGACCTACAAACTTACTTCCAAAAATACCATCTCTGTAGTTGTACTTAACGAATGCCACATAGATACCTGGAAGCGGCATGTAGTTAAATGCAAAGAAGAAGATGATTGCCGGCACACACATCAGCGTCAGCACACGGTATTTCTTCAGGTTATAGAAAAAACCGTGCTTTTTCTTGTACTGATACTGGGGTAAAGTTGTTGTTGTTTTTCCCATGTTACCCTCCTTAAAAATAAAAAGTGTGGGCTTCAGCTTCTTTTACGATCTTAGGCTTTCTGTGAAAGGCATTTGAAACCGCTTTCATCTTTCTCATAAAAAAAATAATTTTTAATCATATTATGTATATTTCTATCAGAAAGATGGGATTTCTTTCATACATTTCAACCATTCCTGCCGAAACCCTTTTCATAGCTTCATTATATATTTTTTATCTGATATGTCAACCTGTTTTTCCATTTTCCTATTGATTTGTAACAATCACATAATTCAAAAGTGATTTTTTTATGCAAAACGCACAAAGGATTTGGGGGGCACCTGTCCATTGCCCCCAAATCCTTTGTTATCTTATCCATTTTCGATGGATTTCACCTATTTTTCACGGTCTTGAAACCCATTTCATAATTCTTGTAAAAAATAGCCTGCGTGCGCAGGCTTTACAGTTGTCTTGATCGTCATAATGCCATTATGTCATAAAATCAATGATATTCGCAATCCATTTCGCTACTTGCTCATATAAAAGCGGTGCTCCTGCACTTTTATAAAAATCTTTCGTTTCTCACAGGC
>CAVCPW010000121.1:0-8390 GCA_963604075.1 Anaerovoracaceae bacterium
TACCATTTGGATACAAAGCAAGGGGGGCTGCCACACGTTAGTGCGACAGCCCCTTTTTATTGCTGTTTGTGCGTTATAAATTACACATTATAAATGATAAAGCTAATTTTTCAATAATCCATCAAATAATTTTGCGAGCTTGTCTATTCATAATTTGCCGTATTTGTCAGGAGCTTGAAGCCACCCCAGTATCGGAAAATCGCTTTGGCGAGAATCTTATCCCGCGCAACATATGTATTGTTCCAATATCGCGAATCCTTCGAGTTGTTTCGATTATCACCCATCATAAAGTAATAACCTTCGGGGACTTCAAATTCCATTCCGTCATTGGCGACAATCCATTCTTCCTTTAGATAATCCTCTTTTAAAGGTGTATCAGAATGATTGATGTAAACCTTTCCGTCCTTGATTGTGACAGTCTCACCGGGAAGTCCGATGATTCGCTTGATGTAGTTGACGGATTCATCGTCTGGATACTTGAAAATAACAATGTCACCACGCTGTGGATCGGAAAACATGTAGGATAGACGAAAACCAAACAGTCGATCTCCTGTCATGATAGTATTTTCCATTGAACCGGATGGTACCTTTGCATTTAGTAGAATGAAATTGTTGATCAAGAGTGCGGCAACGATGGCGATACCAATGCTGATTACATACTCGAGTACTGTGTGCATGGGAGATGAGTTTTCATCCTTTTTATTTTTTTCTTTTTTTGCTGTTTTAGATGCAGCTGAATTGGAGCTGTTCATATCGAATTCATCTGTATCCTGAACATCTGTCTGCACTCCATTTTCCTGCTCAGAAAAATCTTTTTGTTCCATAAAATTACCTGTGCCTTTCTATAGCAATTCTTCAAAATAATGCGAGACTGCTTTTGTACGAGTATACCATAAATTTACAAAAAAGTCTATCAAATTAGGCAGAGTATTGCGCCCATAGAAGGTGTCCACTTCGTTTGGCTAATCTAGGTTACTATATTGACCCATGAACGGAAAAATGGTATCATGGAAGCAGTATAATTCATAACAAAGAAGGAGTGACTATGGCTTTTACACATCTGCATGTGCATACAGAGTACAGTCTGCTCGACGGCTCATGTAAGATAAAAGAATTAATTGATAGAGCAAAAGAGCTGGGGATGGATTCTCTGGCGATTACGGATCACGGCGTCATGTACGGCGTGATTGATTTTTATAAAGCGGCAGTTGCCGCAGGCATCAAACCGATCATCGGCTGCGAGGTCTATGTGGCTCCAGCCTCGCGATTTGACCGTGAGCCTGGAACGCAGGGCGATGATCGTTATTATCATCTGGTGCTGTTAGCGGAAAATGATATCGGCTACCATAACCTGATGAAGATTGTTTCAAGGGGATTCACAGAAGGCTACTATTATAAGCCGCGTGTGGATAAGGAACTGCTTGAGACGTATCATGAGGGTATTATCGCACTGAGTGCGTGTCTGGCAGGTGAAGTAGCAAGAAATATTACAAGGGGTCTGTACGAGGATGCGAAGGCGGCAGCACTTTCTTATGAGAAGATCTTTGGAAAAGGCAATTTCTTTTTGGAATTGCAGGATCACGGCATTAGCGCACAGACTACGGTAAATCAGGCGTTGCTTCGTATGAGCGACGAGACGGGAATTGAGCTTGTTGCGACAAATGATATTCATTATATCAATGCTGCCGATGCCGAGCCGCATGATGTGCTGCTATGCATCCAGACAGGAAAGAAGGTAGGCGACGAAGATCGCATGCGCTACACCGGCGGTCAGTATTATTTAAAATCTGAACAGGAGATGCGCGATCTGTTTAGGTATGCAAAGCAGGCGATTGACAATACCGCAAAGATTGCGGCGCGTTGCAACGTAGAGATTGAATTTGGAAAGACAAAGCTTCCAAAATTTTCTGTGCCGGACGGCTATACATCACAAACATATCTGGAAAAGCTTTGCCGTGAGGGTCTTGTCCGTCGTTACGGTGATAGGGCACACGAGGTTGAGTCGCGTCTCGACTATGAGCTGGGTGTTATCAAGAAAATGGGTTATGTTGACTACTTTCTGATCGTGTGGGACTTCATTCATTTTGCCAAGTCGAAGGATATTATGGTTGGTCCGGGACGAGGTTCGGCAGCGGGAAGTGTTGTTGCCTACAGCCTTGAGATTACCGACATTGAACCGCTTCGTTATCAGCTTTTGTTTGAGCGATTCTTAAATCCAGAGCGTGTTTCCATGCCGGATATCGACGTGGATTTTTGCTTTGAGCGCCGTCAGGAGGTCATCGATTATGTCGTAGAAAAGTATGGTAAGGATCAGGTCGTTCAGATTGTTACGTTTGGTACGCTTGCCGCGAAAAACTGTATCCGCGATGTTGGCCGTGCACTTGATTTGCCATATTCGCTGTGCGATACAATCGCAAAGCTGATTCCGGCAGAGTTAAACATGACAATCGACCGCGCATTGAATGTTAATCCAGAGCTTCGTTCCATGTATGAGAGCGATCCGCAGGTCAAGAAGCTGATTGACCTTTCCAGGCGACTTGAGGGATTGCCACGCCATACTTCTATGCACGCTGCCGGAGTTGTTATCAGCCAGCGCGCTGTCGATGAGTATGTACCGCTGTCGCGAGGAAGCGATGGCGCAGTTGTCACACAGTATACGATGACTGCGCTTGAGGAACTGGGACTTCTAAAAATGGACTTTCTTGGGCTTCGTACTTTGACAGTCATTCAGAACGCAGTCAAGAATGTAAAGCGAAGCCAGAAAATTACGCTTGATATCAGTCACATTGACATGAATGATCCGCAGGTGCTTGCTTCTATTGGAACAGGACATTGCGAGGGTATTTTCCAGCTTGAAAGTGCCGGTATGAAAAACTTCATGAAGGAGCTAAAGCCAACCAGTCTTGAGGATATCATTGCCGGAATTTCGCTATATCGTCCGGGTCCGATGGACTTTATTCCACGTTATTTAGAGGGAAAGAATAATCCGGAGAAAATCACCTACGAATGCCCGCAGCTAAAGCCCATTCTTGAGCCGACATACGGCTGTATTGTATATCAGGAGCAGGTTATGCAGATCGTTCGTGATTTGGCAGGCTATACGCTTGGCCGAAGCGACCTGGTTCGCCGCGCGATGGCAAAAAAGAAGGCCGCTGTGATGGAAAAGGAGCGACAAAACTTCGTTTACGGAAATGAAGAAGAGGGAGTTCCAGGCTGTATTTCACGAGGAATTGATGAGAAAACGGCAAATCATATTTACGATGAGATGATTGATTTCGCACGATATGCATTTAATAAGTCTCATGCAGCTGCATATGCTGTTGTTGCATACCAGACGGCTTACTTAAAATATTATTATCCGGTCGAATATATGGCGGCACTTATGACGTCAGTTATTGAAAACTCTGGCAAAGTTTCTGATTATATTCAGGTTTGCCGTAAGATGGGCATTCAGATCGTTCCGCCAGATATTAACGCAGGTGAGTGGGATTTTTCTGTGCGCGACGGGAAAATTTGCTATGCACTGTCCGCAATTAAGAGTATCGGCCGAAATGTTATATTAGGATTAGTGCGAGAACGTGAGGAAAATGGCCCATATACCAGTTTACAGAATTTCTTAGAGCGCATGTATGGCGGTGAGTTAAATAAGCGCGCTGTGGAAAATCTGATCAAGGCTGGTGCAATGGATTGTTTGGAAGGAAATCGCAGACAGAAGATGGGGGTATATTCTTCCATCATGGATGAATTGTCACGAGAGCAGAAGCATTCCATGACAGGACAGTATAGTTTGATGGATTTTCTGGAAGGCCCGCAGAAGGATGATTTTAAGATTTCATTTCCCAAAGTGTCGGAGTACGAGCCGGGTGCGCTTCTTGCTATGGAAAAGGAAGTACTTGGAATTTATGTCAGCGGTCATCCGCTTGAAGCTGACCGAAGTTTCATCGAAAAGAATATTACAGCTGTCAGCAGTGATTTTATTCAAGATGAGGAGACTGGTATAGCAAAGGTGCGTGACCAGGCTGTTGTCACAGTGGCAGGAATGATTGCAGCAAAGAATGTCAAGACGACAAAGACTAACCAGATGATGGCATTTCTGACACTTGAGGATTTACGCGGTACACTTGAAATCATCGTTTTCCCAAAAGATTACGAGAAGTACCGCCAGATATTAAGCACGGATCAGAAGATCTTTGTAAAGGGCCGCGTATCGCTTGGCGATGAGGTACAGGGCAAGTTAATCTGTGAAAAGATTGTTGCATTTTCTGAGATTCCAGGGGAACTGTGGATTCAGTTTCCAGATTTTGAAACGTATCAGTCAAGAGAGCGCGAGATGTTGTCGTTGCTTTCACCATGGGATGGTAACGACACGGTAGTGGTTTATCTTTCCAATGTGAGACAGTATCAGAAGCTGCCGCCGAGTCGAAATGTCGGTATTTGTCCGGAGTTGATTGAACAGCTTGACCGGGTATTTGGAGAGGAAAATATAAAAACATTGAAAAAAATCAGGGAAAAGCTCTAATTTGTATTGAAAAACTCGGCAAAATCAATTAGAATAGGTATTGGTAAATTTTTAACAGACTTTTACCGCTGAGCATGAAAAACACGAAATGTAAAAGCAGGATGAAAAGACATATGTCCAGACATCAAGGAGGAAACGTCATGGCAAATAAAGTAAAGACAATCGGTGTATTAACAAGTGGAGGAGATGCTCCTGGCATGAACGCTGCGATCCGTGCAGTTGTTCGTACCGGTATTGCAAAGGGCTTAAATGTAAAGGGTATTATGAGAGGATATGCCGGACTGCTGAAGGAAGAGATCGTTGATATGAATTCCCGCAGTGTAGCAGATATCATTCAGAAAGGTGGTACAATTCTTTACACAGCAAGATGTGCGGAGTTCCGTTCTGAAGAGGGACAGAAACTTGGAGCAGAGATCTGCAGAAAGCACGGAATTGATGGCATCGTTGTAATTGGTGGTGACGGTTCCTTTAACGGAGCATGCAAGCTGGCAAACTTAGGAATCAATACCATCGGTCTGCCGGGAACCATCGATCAGGATATTGCCTGTACCGATTATACCATCGGATTCGATACCGCAATTAATACCGCAATGGAGGCAATTGATAAGGTAAGAGATACTTCTACATCTCATGAGCGCTGCAGTATCATCGAGGTTATGGGAAGAAGCGCAGGTTACATTGCATTATGGTGTGGCGTTGCTAATGGTGCAGAGAACATTCTTCTGCCGGAGTACTATGACGGTGACGAGCAGGCATTGATTAACCAGATTATCGAGAACCGTAAGAAGGGAAAGAAGCATCACCTGATTATCAACGCAGAGGGTGTTGGTCATTCTGCAAGCATGGCAAAGAGAATCGAAGCTGCTACCGGTATTGAGACTAGAGCAACTATTCTTGGTCATATGCAGCGTGGTGGAAGCCCGACCTGTATGGATCGCTACTATGCGTCCATGATGGGTGCTCGCGCAGTTGATCTTCTGTGCGAGGGTGCAAGCAACCGTGTCGTAGCATATCGCGGTGGAAAGTTTGTTGATTATGATATCAATGAGGCACTTGCAATGAAGAAGACAGTTTCTCCATACGAGTACGAAGTAAGTAAGATACTTTCCAGATAAGCATTTATCGGAAAGTGGATTGATAACTAACGTGGGTTAACTTGAGCTTTATTGAATTTATATGAGCAAGTAGCGAATTGGATTGCGAATATCATTGACAAAATAGAGTGTAAAACCCATTACCGCTTGAGTTGAACGGGATAGTTAGATAAAAATAGTAAATAACAATGGTGAGAAGCCCGCAGTTTGATCTGTGGGCTCTCTTTATAGTAAGAAACGAGGGGAATTTATGAATCAGCAGCAAAAATACATTATAAATTTGCAGCGCAAATCAAGAGAACGAAAGCGTGAACAGGCATTTGTAATCGAAGGAAGAAAGATGTTTGAGGAGGCACCGTCAAATCGAGTTGCCATGATTGTCGCATCAGAGTCCTTCAGTAAGAGTAAAGAAGGAACCGCACTCCTTAAAGGAAAAAAATTTGATATCGTAAGTGATTCAATTTTTGAGACGCTTTCTGATACAAAGACACCGCAGGGCATCCTTGCTGTGGTAAAGCAGCAGTCATATACATTTGATGATTTGCTTGGAAAAGATGTACCATCATTCGTGCTTATTTTAGATCATTTACAGGATCCGGGAAATTTAGGAACCATCATGCGTGCGGCAGAGGCAGCTGGTGTGACCGGTATTTTAATGAGTAGTGACTGCGTTGACATCTACAATCCAAAGACCATCCGCAGTACAATGGGTGCTCTTTATCGTGTACCATTTGTCATATCGGAGGATTTTTCTGGTGATATTGAACGCTTAAAGAAGGCAGGAGTCAGCACATATGCAGCTCATTTGGGGGCAACTATCAGCTATGAAGGTGCCGATTATAAGAAGCCTTGTGCATTTATGATTGGAAACGAGGCAAATGGTTTGTCTGATGAAGTTGCAGCACTTGCAGACTGCAAAATTTTAATTCCGATGGCAGGAAAAGTAGAATCTTTAAATGCTGCTATGGCAGCGACTGTTTTGATGTTTGAGGCTGCAAGACAGAGACGAAACTAAGGACGAATGGGTATGCATTATGCGCGATAACCTTTCCCAGAAAGCAGTTGACAAGACTTATTAAAAATGTTACAATGCGTCTGTAATAAAATTGTAATAATTTAATAAAGTTGAGACAGATATTACAAAATTGTGATATTTTTCACTCTCAGAGAGTTGAATTTCAATCTCTTTGGGAGTGAAATCGAAATTGGGAGAGGTTGTTTATGAAAGCTAGAGTAAAAATTCTTGTGAATGGAGCGGCAGCGACGCTTTTAACAGGTGCAGTTGCAGCCGGACTTATTTTTACATCGACGGGTGCACTCCAGACAAAGAATAATGATATTCTCGCTGCACGTGAGCTTGATGAGACGCAGGAAGATATGACAAGAGAGCAGGAGTCGCAGAGTGAGACCGATGCAGAATTGATCAGTACTGACCGCTATCAGCTAGGCATGCTGTGGGAGGATGAGCTGACAACAAACAAAACGACACAGGAAACAAAAGATGCAGATGAGACGGATGCAAAGGATGCCCAGAATGGACAGGCTTCCTATAGCGCGGCATCCGCGAAGAGTCCGTTAGCTGATTATTTTTCTGATCAGGCACTGGTTGATCCGGATAAGGTAGCCAGTTACCTGAATGTGCGTGTACAGGCAGATGAGAGTGCAGAAGTAGTCAATACCATCTGCGGCGAGGATCTGGTTTCTGTTCTGGAAGAGGACGGCGACTGGACAAAGATCAGTATTGACGATGTAGAGGGCTGGGTTAAGAGTGAGTACCTTCTGACAGGAGAGGACGCAGCGGAATATATGCAGGAAAATGGTACGCTTTATGCAAGAGTTACTGTTCCGAACATGAATATTCGTCTTCGCCCGTCCACATCTGCTGACATTCTGGATGTAGCATATGTGGATGATGCGTATGAAGTTAGCATGCTGGAAGATGGTTGGGTATACTGTGTATACGATGGATCGATGAAGGGATATTTTTCATCAGATTGCATGGCTGTTTCATATTCACTTGGTGAAACATGGATCAATACCGATATTGCGTTGACAGAGAAAAATGCAAAATTACTTGGTATTGCAGTAAATGAGAGCAGTGCTGAGAACTTTGCAGCGGCATCCTCAAAGACAAATAATGCAGCAACTGATGAGAATGCGACATCAGAATCAGATAATGCTACGACTGATGCAGCATTGAGTGTACTTACACCGGCACAGATGGCAGTACAGGAGTCCACAGCATCCGGTAATGATGCTCAAGCACAGGAAGCAGCAAGTGTTCAGACATCAGCAGTACAGCAGGATACACTGGCAGTATCGGATTCTTCTGATAATGATGCAGTTGCTTCCCCTGAGTCTGCACAGCCAAGTACAGAGCCAGAGCAGCCATCGAGCGAGACTGTGACATTGACTGGTATTGAGGCATTTTACACTGGAAGCACCAAAAATGAGGGTGATGTGGTTTACAGCAGTGAGGTCTACATAGTAGCCGCATACAGTGATGGCAATTTTGCTACTATCACGGAAGGGTGGTCCAGCAACGACATCGGCATGATGCTTCAAGCAGGAGAGAATGTAATTACACTTTCCTATGGCGGATTTTCCTCAAACATTGTGCTTACCGTAGCGGCAGCATCGTCTGCGCAGCCGACCGAACCGAGCAATCCGGAAACGCAGCCGGCGGAAACGCAGCCGGCGGAAACACAGCCGACCGAGACGCAACCAACTGAAACTCAGCCGACTGAGACCCAGCCGACGGAAACAGTACCGGAGAC
>CAVCPW010000122.1:0-8593 GCA_963604075.1 Anaerovoracaceae bacterium
CATTTTAGGGCATACGAATTTCATGGTGGGAAGTTTGCTTCGCAAATGAGATTTACTTCCTTCATGCTTCATCGTAAGTGATGGATCCAGAGGTATCAAAGATTGTCATGGAAGCAAGAGAGGCATCAAGTTTTTGGCAGATTGGTTCGGTCAGGTCAACAAGACGATCAAACATAGATTGTAAGTCCAATAAAAAATCCTGTTTGAAGCGGGTAAATTTGGAGCCATCCGGAACAACATCAAGATGTTAAGAAAATCTTACAAAAAATGCAGCCGGAATCCTCTGGTTGCTTTTTTGTTTTATATATGGTAAAATGAGTCCATTATTAGTATGATTGATACTGGGTCAGAATGTGTAAAAATGCGCAAGTGTTTCTATAAAATATAGAGCAGTGATTTTGTATCAGTACAGCAAAGAAAAAGAAAGGCACGGTAATAGCATGAAGGTTGTAATACTGGCAGGAGGATTCGGAACCAGAATTAGTGAGGAAAGCGTAAATCGCCCCAAGCCGATGGTTGAAATTGGTGACCAACCGATTTTGTGGCACATTATGAAGGAGTATTCGCAGTACGGATTCAACGATTTTATTATCTGCCTTGGTTATAAACAGTATGTGATCAAGGAATATTTTGCAAACTATTTTCTTCACACATCCGACATTACGATTGATCTTGCACATAATTCCATGGAACTGCATGACAATTACTCAGAGCCATGGAAGGTAACACTTGTCGATACTGGACTTAATACGATGACAGGCGGCCGCGTAAAGCGCATTCGAAAATATGTCGGAGATGAGCCATTTTTATTAACTTATGGAGATGGCGTTTCGGATATCAATATTAAGGAGTTGTGCGAGTTTCATCGTTCCCATGGAAAGCTTGCTACGATTTCCATGACAAATGTAGGACAGCGTTTCGGTGTGATTGACTATGATGAGAAAGGCCAGATTGCGGCATTTCGTGAGAAATCCGATAAGGACGGCAGCATGATCAATATCGGCTACATGGTGATGGAGCCAGGAGTATTCGACTATATTGATGGAGATAATCAGCCGCTTGAGCGCGAACCGTTTGAACGGCTGGCGGCTGATGGACAGATGATGGGCTACATTCATGAGGGCTTCTGGTCCTGCATGGATACGCTTCGTGATAAGAATCGTTTGGAAGCACTGTGGGAGAGCGGCAAAGCACCGTGGAAGACATGGAAGGACTAAAAAATGCAGAAAACAGAGATGTCATTTTTTCGCGATAAGAGAGTACTGATAACAGGCCATACCGGTTTTAAAGGAGCATGGCTTTCACGAATTCTAATTGATGCGGGGGCAAAGGTGACGGGAGTTGCCTTAGACCCTCCGACAAGCCCAAGCATTTTTCGTATTTGCCGTCTGGAAAATCAGATGGACAGCGTGATTGGGGATGTGAGAGATTTTGAGTTGTTAAAAGAGATATTTGCGCGTGTACAGCCAGAAATTGTGATTCATCTGGCAGCGCAGCCAATTGTCCGTGAGTCCTACAAGAATCCACGTGAAACGTACGAGACAAATGTGATGGGCACAGTCAATGTGTTGGAGTGTGCGCGTCAGTTTTCGTGTGTTCGTTCTTTTTTGAATGTTACAACCGATAAAGTATATGAGAATAAAGAGTGGGAGTGGGGCTACCGTGAGGAGGATGTGTTGGATGGATTTGATCCGTATTCCAACAGCAAATCCTGTTCAGAGTTAGTGACACACAGCTACATCCGCTCTTTTTTTGCAGATAGTGATACTGCAGTCTCCACGGCAAGAGCAGGAAATGTTATCGGCGGTGGTGACTTTGCATCAGACCGTATTATTCCGGACTGCTACCGAAGCGCAGTAATCAAACAGCCGGTAGCGGTGCGAAATCCATATTCGATTCGTCCGTATCAGCATGTGCTTGAGCCGCTGTTTTTGTATCTGACAATTGTAAAGAAACAGTGGGATGATCCATCTCTTCGCGGTTACTACAACGTGGGACCGGATGATTGCGACTGCGTGGACACAGGAACACTTACCACGCTGTTTTGCAAGAGTTGGGGCAGAGGTCTTCAGTGGGAGAATAAGAGCGACGGAGGTCCTCACGAGGCTGGCTTTCTGAAGCTGGACTGTTCGAGAGTAAAGCGCGTCTTTGGATGGAAACCGACATGGCATATTGCGACGGCAGTGGCAAAGAGCGTGGAATGGTATCAGCTGTACAGTTTGCTGATTACCCATCAGGCAGAGCCAAAGGAGTTAGCCGACAAGATGAATGCCTGCATGAGAGAGCAGATCAGAAGCTTTCTGGCAGACGGAGAGGAGTAACATGTTTGAAAATATGAATGAGCAGCAGGCAAGAGAAGAGATCTTAAAGCAGGTTGCTGCCTATTGCGATAAATATCATAATACAAAGAAGGAGTTTAAAGAGGGTGACCGTATTCCATATGCATCACGTGTCTATGACAGTGAGGAGATGGTTAATCTGGTAGATAGTTCCTTAGAGTTTTGGTTGACAGCGGGTCGCTATACCGATGAGTTTGAAAAGGAATTCTCCAAATATTTGGGCGTTCGCTTCTGCTCCCTTGTCAACTCTGGTTCTTCTGCAAACCTGATTGCATTTATGACATTAACTTCACCTTTGTTGGGTGATCGTCAGGTAAAAAGAGGCGATGAGGTCATTACTGTTGCGGCAGGTTTCCCAACTACAGTTACGCCGGTAATCCAGTATGGTGCCGTTCCTGTATTTGTGGATGTGACCATTCCGCAGTATAATATTGATGTGACAAAATTAGAGGATGCATTATCTGAGAAAACAAAGGCAGTCATGATCGCTCATACACTGGGCAATCCATTTGATCTGACCGCAGTAAAGGCATTTTGTAATCGCCATAATCTGTGGCTGATTGAGGATAACTGTGATGCACTTGGCTCTGTCTATGAGATTGACGGCAAAGAAAAGCTGACAGGAACGATCGGTGATATCGGAACATCCAGCTTTTATCCGCCGCACCACATGACGATGGGTGAGGGCGGAGCTGTCTATACCGACAATCCGCTGCTGCACCGCATCGTGCGTTCCTTCCGTGACTGGGGACGCGATTGCATCTGTCCTCCGGGACACGATAATTTCTGCGGTCATCGTTTTGATAAGCAGTACGGACAACTGCCGGTGGGCTATGATCATAAGTATGTGTACTCTCATTTCGGTTATAATTTAAAGGCAACTGATATGCAGGCGGCAGTCGGCTGCGCACAGTTAAAGAAATTCCCGTCCTTCGTGGAAAAGAGACGTCACAATTTCGATTATCTAAAAGAGCTTCTTTCGGACTGCACCGATAAATTGATTCTGCCAGAGGCAGCAGCACATTCCAATCCAAGCTGGTTTGGCTTCCTTATGACTTGCAAGGATGGTGTGGATCGTACCAAAGTCGTTAACTATATCGAGGCACACGGAGTTCAGACACGTATGCTGTTTTCCGGAAATCTGATTAAGCATCCATGCTTTGATGCAATTCGCGGAACAGATGCGTACCGTGTAGTTGGAGGCCTCACACAGACCGACCGCATCATGACATCCACCTTCTGGGTAGGAGTTTATCCGGGCATGACGGATGAAAAGATTGCATATATGGCAAAGGTTATTCATGAAGCACTGGAGGTATAATCTATGAGAATGAAGGTATCCAATTATATTGCAAGGCTGCTTGTTCAAAATGGAATTACCGATGTATTTATGATCACTGGAGGAGGTGCGATGCATCTTGATGATGGAATCGGTCATGAGCCGGGGCTTCATTGTGTATACAATCATCATGAGCAAGCATGTGCCATTGCAGCGGAGAGCTATGCACGAATTCATAACCGTATCGCAGCAGTCTGTGTCACAACGGGACCGGGAGGAACAAATGCGATTACCGGAGTCGTTGGTGGCTGGCTGGATTCCATCCCGATGCTTATCATTTCCGGGCAAGTGCGTTATGACGTGACTGCCAGAAGCACAGGTCTTGGCATTCGTGCATTCGGTGATCAGGAATATGATATTTGTAAGAGTGTAGCGCCGATGACAAAGTACTGCGAGATGGTGACCGACCCGAAGCGTATTCGCTACGTGGTTGAGAAGGCACTTTATTTGGCACAGACTGGAAGACCAGGCCCGTGCTGGCTGGATATTCCGTTAAATGTGCAGGGCGCGATGATTGAGACTGATGAGCTAGAGGGCTATGATCCTTCAAAAGAGGATTTGATTAAAATTCCATCTGTCACAGATGAGCAGGTAAATGTAATTATCGAGAAGGTTTGCAGGGCAAAACGTCCGGTATTCAATGCTGGAAATGGAATTCGTATTGCAGGTGCGTTTGATGTGTTCCGCCGTGTAGTTGATAAGCTTGGTATTCCTGTTGTGACAGGATGGAACAGCATTGATCTTATGGAGGACGAGCATCCGTTGTATATAGGACGCGCCGGAAACATGGGAGATCGTGCCGGAAATTTTGCAGTACAAAACAGTGATTTGTTATTGTCAATCGGAAGCCGTTTGAGCATTCGTCAGGTAAATTATGATTGGCCGGCATGGGCAAAGCATGCTTTTGTCATTATGAATGATATTGATGCAGAGGAGTTAAAAAAGCCATCACTTCATGTGGAGATGCCGGTATGGGCAGATGCAAAGGAGCTGCTTGAAAAGCTCGACAAGCGATTGGATGAGCTGCTTGCAAATGGCGAAACTCTTTTTAAGGGTGACAAATGGCTTCAGGTTTGCCAGGATTGGAAGAAAAATTATCCGGTTGTACAGCCAAAGCATTATGAGCAGAAAACTCCAGCTAATGTCTATGCCTTTATTAAGGAAGAAAGTCGTCGTTTAAACGAGGGGCAGATTACTGTTGTCGGAAATGGCTCCGCGTGTGTTGTTGGTGGTCACGGATATGTGATCAAGAAGGGACAGCGTTTTATTACGAATTCAGCAATCGCATCCATGGGCTATGATCTTCCGGCAGCAATCGGTGCGTGTGTGGCAAATGAGCGTTATTGCAAGGAGACAGGTGAGACCGAGCAGGATATCATCTGCGTAACCGGAGATGGAAGCATCCAGATGAACCTTCAGGAATTACAGACAATCATCCATCATCAGTACCCGATCAAGATTTTTTTGATCAACAATGGTGGTTATCATTCCATCCGTCAGACACAGAACAACTATTTTGGAAAGCCACTCATCGGTATAGGAACAGACAGCGGAGACCTTAGCTTCCCGGATATGGCAAAGCTGGCACCAGCCTATGGCTTTCCATTTATCCGTATTGAGAGCAATGAAGCACTCGGTGAGGAAATTGAAAAGACGCTTGCCATCAAGGGACCGGCAATCTGTGAGGTTATGGTAGATATGGAGCAGAAGTTTGAGCCAAAGGCTGCGTCAAAGCCGATGCCGGATGGCAGTATGGTTTCTGCACCGCTTGAGGATTTAGCACCATTCCTTCCAGAAGAGGAATTGAAACAGAATATGCGCTGGTCGGAGGAGTAATATGCGTGTAATAGTAACAGGAGCGACAAGCTTTATCGGAAGCCATGCCGTACAGGCGCTTGTCAGCGAAGGCTTTGAAGTTAGCGCATTGATTCGTCCAAATTCGTCAGGACGCAAAAATCTGGAGCAAATGGTAATGCAGAAAGAGCAGCTTGAGATTATTGAGTGTGAGTTAAGCAGTCTAAAAGAGTTGGCGAGGGGAGCTAGGCAAAATGAACAGGTTAGCCAAGGTAATCAAGCCGGTCAAAACAGTCAGCCTAGTCTAATCGGACAGAAATGGTCTCATGATTTAGGAAAAGCCGATTACTGGCTGCACCTTGGCTGGGATGGCTCAGGGAGTGATAACCGAAAGCTGGTTGATGTACAGTCGATGAATGCCGTTTATGCGCTTGATGCACTTGAGGCAGCGGCTATGGCACACTGCAAACGTTTTCTTTTTTGCGGTTCACAGGCGGAGTATGGTGTGCGAAACACAACGATGCGTGAGACAGACAAGCTGAATCCTTTTTCTGAATATGGAAAGGCCAAGGCTAAGGTAGGACAACTCGCATCTGCACGCGCGAAAGAACTTGGTATTTTGTATATTCATACGCGTGTCTTTTCAGTATATGGTCCGGGCGATCATCCATGGTCACTCGTTGCCAGCGCAATTCGTACATTTCAGGAAGGCGGTACGATGGAACTTGGTGCATGTACGCAGCTGTGGAATTATCTTTATATCACCGATGCGATTCGTGCACTCATTCTGCTTTTGACAGGTGATGCGCCAGCGGGTGTGTACAACGTAGCAGGAGAAGATACCAGACCACTTCGCGATTATATCGAGACGATTCATGAGCTTTGCGGTGGGCGTGGAAGTTGCCAGTATGGCAAGCGGCCGCCGAACGCAGAGGGTGTGACTTCGCTTGATCCAGACATCACGAAGTTAAAAGAGACGACAGGATTTCATCAGGAGATTTCTTTCGAGCAGGGAATTCAAATGATGCTTATGTGATCGAAAGGTATGGGAAGGTATGGGAAATTGTATTTCATGCAAGGCATCTCTGGAAGGAACTGAGATTATTGCATTTGATAATATGCCGGCAGCGGCACAGCACATGCCGGATGAGGAACAGGTAAAAAATGACAGAGGAATTCATCTGCCATTATGTCAGTGTAAAAAATGCGGCTTGATTCAGTTTGACTGCGAGCCGGTAGCGTACTATCGAGATGTCATTCGTGCTGGGGGGTATTCCACTACAATGGTAAAATTGCGCCGCCGCCAGTATCAGGAGTTTATTGAGCGCTATCACCTTGAAGGAAAGAAAATCATCGAAGCCGGCTGTGGCAGAGGCGAATTTCTAGGCGTGCTGCAGGAGTTTCCAGTAGAAGGATATGGCATTGAACACGATTCAGATTTAGCTCATATTGCAAGAGATAGTGGTCTATCCGTTACGGATGGTTTTACCGAGAACGCAGACCAAAAGCTTGCAAATGGTCCGTTTGATGCATTTTTGTCTTTTAATTTTTTGGAGCATCAGCCATCCCCGGATGTTATGCTAACATGTCTGTACAATAACTTGACAGAGGACGGTGTGGGTCTGATTACTGTGCCAAGTTTTGAATATATCACGGATCACAATACCTATTATGAGCTGATTCATGATCATTTAGCATACTACACGTTTGATTCATTAACATATCTGCTCAATCAGAATGGTTTTGTTGTGGAAAGCAAGGAGATGATAAACCGAGATACGCTCTCTGTGATGGTGCGAAAGACAAAGGAGCCGATTTCACAGGTATCCTCATGGAAGGATTTTACACCGGAAATTACCGCTCTTGGTGACAGCTTACGCAGCATCCGTGCGCAGATGGAGATTCTTTCTAAAAAATTAGAAGGAAAGCATCTGGCCATGTGGGGCGCAAGCCATCAGGGATTTACACTCGCGGCAACGACTTGTCTGGGTGAAAAAACAGACTACATTATTGATTCTGCACCATTTAAGCATGGAAAATATGCTCCGGCATCGCATATTGTGATCGTATCGCCTGAAACCGCACTGAAGAATCCGCCGGATGCGATTTTAATCGCAGCACCGGGTTACACTGACGAGATTGCAAGTGTGATTCGCGTTCGTTTCCCAGAGACAGTGCGTATCTTTGCAATTCGCAGTAATAAAATAGAAGAAATTTTGTAAATGGGTTTCTGTATAGTTACGAAATTTTTCAACTTGTACGAGCCTTGAAAGCAGACGTCCATGAAAGAAATAGTTGTAGCAGATGTTTGCTTTCGAAGCTTTAAGAGAAAGGCATGGTAATTGATCTATGAAGGCATTTGTGTTAAAAGAGCCGGGCGTTGTTGGCTATGAGCAGGTTCCAGAGCCAGTGCTGACTCCATATGGAGCTATCTTAAAGCCGGTTGCTGTCGCACCGTGTTCATCGGATGTCCACACCGTTTTCGGTGGTGGTTCCAGAAAAGCACCGAATCTGGTGCTGGGTCACGAATGCGTGGCTCGAGTGTTGGAGGTGGGCGAGTATGTGACCGATTTTGTACCGGGAGAACTAGTAGCGGTACCAGCAATCACACCGGATTGGCGTGCAAAAAGCATTCAGGAGCATAATTTTAAACATGCTTCTGCTCCTTTTTCCGGTCATCAGCTCGGACGCAGCCAACCGGGTGTTTTTGCGGAGCGTTTTCTGATTCCAGATGCGGACACGACACTCGCAAAGATTCCAGAAGGGATTAGCTTAGAGCAGGCATTGATGTGTGTGGACGTTGTGACAACAGGCTTTACCGGAGCGCAGAATGCAAACATTAAATTCGGTGATACCGTAGTTGTCATGGGCATCGGACCGATCGGTCTCATGGCAGTAGCAGGAGCGGCACATTTAGGAGCAGCAAGAATTCTTGCTGTCGGAAGCAGACCGCTCTGTGTAAAGACAGCTTATGAATTTGGTGCAACTGAAGTATTAAGCTATAAAGATGGCAATATTGTAGAGCAGGTGATGGAGCGCACAGCAGGCATTGGTGCCGACAGTGTAATCATCTGTGGCGGAAACGATGAGGTATTCGCACAGGCAATTGATATGGTACGCT
>CAVCPW010000123.1:0-3313 GCA_963604075.1 Anaerovoracaceae bacterium
TAATCTCGACCACCTCATCACTCTTCATCAGCGTAAGCCATTTAAGCCATTATTAGAAGAACAGGAGGGGCAGTTATGGCAGGAGAAATCCCAAAAGAGGAGTTATTTTGCGATTATTACAAGAAATGGATTGATGTTTATAAAAAGGGGGCGATTAGAAAGGTCACATTGGACAAGTATTTGATGACACACAAGTGGTTGGTCAAGCTGATTCCAGAGTTAAAGGTCAGTGAATTGACTCGAATTGCATATCAGCAGCTGTTGAATGATTATGCAGAGTTTCATGAGCGACAGACAACAATGGATTTTCATCATCAGCTGAAAGGGGCGATCTTGGATGCAGTAGATGATGGACTGATTGACAGAGATCCAACCAGAAAGGCTATCATTAAAGGAAAAACACCGGCAGCAAAGAAGATAAAGTATCTGAATCAGTTTGAGTTACATACGCTATTGACATCATTAGAGCTGAAGGATCAGATAAATTGGGATTATTTTATTCTATTGGTTGCCAAGACGGGGATGCGCTTTTCAGAAGCGTTGGCATTGACACCGAAGGATTTTGACTTTGCACATCAGACGCTATCAATTAGTAAAACTTGGGACTATAAGGGAAAAGGAGGATTTCAGCCAACAAAGAATAAGTCATCTGTGCGTAAAATTCAAATTGACTGGCAGGTTGTCATTCAGTTTTCGGAGTTAATCAAGAATCTGCCGGAAGACAAGCCAATTTTTGTAAAAAAGGATCAGGTTTATAATTCGACAGTGAATGATGTATTGAGTCGACACTGCAAGAAGTGCAATATTCCAGTGATTTCGATTCATGGTCTGCGACATACTCATGCATCATTGCTTTTGTTTACGGGGGTGTCAATTGCCAGTGTTGCAAGACGTTTGGGACATTCAAGCATGACTACAACACAGAAAACATATCTTCATATTATACAAGAACTTGAAAATAAGGATATTGATCTGATTATGAGGTCATTATCAAATTTAAGCTAATTAACAATGAGAAATGGCTTGCGTTGATTAAAGCTGATAAGGAAGATGCTGTCCGGTTGGGTAGCATCTTTTTGAGGAAAATAGTAATGCTTAGTATCCGATAACCTCGGATTCAACAGCCTTAATAATGTCATCTGAAATATTAGTGGTTGCAATACGATAGATGTTTCCTAAGCGTGGGTTGAATATTCCGAGATAAGAGATTTTTTGAAACTCTGGGTGAATCGAGTGAAGTCCCATTCGCCAATAAATCAAAATCTGGAGAGTATGCTGAGATGTTGGAGGATTTTTAGACACTTTGAAGTCCCATAAAGTGTCAGAAGTGAGAAAGTCTCCATCTCCAGTAGCGATAGTATCCGTATATCCACCTTCAAAAGTAAATCCGTCAAGAACTTTTGGTCCATATTTTTCCAGAAAATCCATAGAGCGCGTAACCATAATTCGTATATTTTCTGAAGTTTCAGGATTAGGAAAGTTAAAAGGGGTTAACGGTTTATAGGCACTGATTCCAGCACGGTAACAGTTATCGTAATTGGCTAGTTGGACGGCATTAATAATGGATTTATCATCAAGACCAGTAATATTTTGCAGTAAATGCAAAGCTTGTTGAGATTCACCAAGACGCTTTGCACCCTCCAAAGAAATGTGAAAAGCTTCATTGATTGATGTGTTAGTCATAAAACGAGTTAGATAATCAACTACTAGGCCAACTAATTGAGGAGGAACGTTTTCCTGTGGATTGAGAATAGAGGTTTCAAAAGGTATTGTGGTCAAATTAGATGGCTTGATATAACCGCCACGGGGTTGCTTTACGTGTTTGATTCGTTGGGTAACTGAGCAACCGATGGGAATAGAAGCAAGCAATGCTGATAAAATAGTATCGTTAGAAAAATTTCTATTATCCATAAAGGCACCTCCTAATAAGATTTCTATGTTTAGTATAGCAGAGAAAGACTTTTACACAAGTACTATTCTTATTACCAAATTTAACCTTTAATGGATAAATTCATGATTGTACTTGACATGTGGTAATATATATACTACCATAGAAATATCTTATAGAAAACGAGGAAACGAAAATGGATGTTACATACATGGGTAATTATTATGAGGAACTGATTGAAAAGATTATGAAAGAGGCATTGACAGAAGAATATTGGAACAAGGCAGGTGAATTTTGTGATTACTATGATGAAATTTTGAAAGAAGCTCCTGAGATTTTAAAAGATGTATTGGAGAAGGTGATGGAGCATTATGAGATGATCGAAGCGCAGATACTAAAAGAGATGTATTTGCGTGGTGCGTCCGATTTGGAAAAACTGCATATAAAGGGTAGCGATGCGTCCAGTAGTATCGAAAAGCTAGAGACAGACTATGCTTTAAAAAAGAAGCAGATCTATAACGAAGTGAGTCAAATTTTGAAAGTGCGAGAAAACGTTCGTATTGAGTGGGGTCAGAAACATGCTGCGGAAAAGCAGATCTATAAGGAAATGTCGGATTCGATATGCCGTCAATATGAAACACTAATGGAAATAAAAAAGACAGTTGACGCAGTAGAAAGAAGACTCATGTATTTACAGGGGGCGCGTGATCGCTCCAGAATGCTTTCTTGAAGTAGTTACGATGAAATCGAAATGAATAGGAGTAATGCATGAGCGATTATATTGAAAGAACGAAAAAGCTGATAGAGCGATATACAGAGCTGCGAAAAGAATACATGAGTCAGCGAATGTTGGAAAAAGAAACTGGTGTTACAAGACAAGTAATTAGTCAGTATGAAAAAGGCGAAGTATGTCCTACCGTTAAAGCATTGAACCGCTTACTTGATCCGTTGGGATATGAGTTGACGATTCAGCCTAAGAAGGATAATGAAGAAAAGTGACAGTTTGTGATGGTTGATGACAGTTAATGGAAGTACATAAAAGTTGACATATCAAATTCGGTGTGCTATGTTAAAATCGCGAAAGAGATGAAGGAAGGCATTACCGAAATGATCAGCCCCTTGTCAAGTAGACAAGTAAAAAATCTAAAATAAGTTTTATAGATATCCGCCACATTTGACTCAGTGTGGCGGATATTTATGTTATGAGACGTTTATGCACACCATTTTGCTTTGTATGCTTCTATTCTTTTATTCTCAGCAATCGGATACTGTGTCGGGGTTTCCGCCGATAATGCTTCGCTTCGTACTTCCAGTGGCGTTTTGCAATGGAATCTTTCCTGTAGTCTCTCTTCGGCATAAAACTTTATATATTTGTCGATTGCCGAACGTAAAGATACCTCGTCGGTTATCTTATACATACAATAC
>CAVCPW010000124.1:0-6004 GCA_963604075.1 Anaerovoracaceae bacterium
GATTCTTACTACAATGCATCCCAGAAGCTGATCGTTGCAGCTGATGATACTACTTTTGATGACTGCAAGACAGCAGAGGATATAGAGGCAATCTTAAAGACTTTCGACAGTAAAACAAAGGTTGGTGTACAGAATGGAACTACCGGACAGTTTTACGTTCAGGGCAGCGAGGACTTAGGTTTTGAGGGTTATGATATGACTTTGACCGGATATAAGAATGGCTCCTTAGCTGTACAGGATCTTCTGAATGGAAATCTTGATTATGTTATCATCGATGCAGCACCGGCAGCCAGCATCACAGCAGCAATCAATTCACTGTAATCAAAAATTATTAATAAGATAAAGTAACAGGGGTAACAGAATGGGAGATTTTGGTCGAAAGATAGACCGTTTTATTGAGATTTTCTGGGATCAGCGCGGCTATGTACGTGTTCTGGAGGGCCTGCAAAATACCGTTTTGATTGCGGTAGTCGGTCTTCTAGTCGGTATACTGATTGGAACGCTGATCGCATCCGTAAGAGTAATGCCAAAGTACAAGCGCCTTCCACGTGTGTTGAATGGATTTTGCAGCTTCTATGTAGGGCTATTTCGCGGAACACCGATGGTTGTGCAGCTCTTGGTATGCTACTATGTACTGCTTCCTCTTTTGGGAGCACATATGACAGGTGTGCAGGTATCCATGCTTGTTTTCGGTTTAAACAGCGGAGCTTATATTTCAGAAATGATGCGTGCAGGCATTGAGTCTGTCGATCCGGGACAGATGGAGGCAGGAAGAGCAGTCGGACTTAGTTTTTCGGTCACGATGATCAAAATCGTCATTCCACAGGCTGTAAAGAATATCCTGCCGACACTAGGCAACGAGTTTATTGCGCTTGTCAAGGAGACATCCGTTGTCAGTTTTGTTGGTGCGGCCGACCTGTACGTTGCATTCAACTATATCGGAACTAATAGCTATGAGTTCATGGTTCCGTATCTGGTAATGGCATTGATCTACATTGTGATCGTGCTCTTAATCAGCTTTGGCATTAAAATGATGGAAAGGAGCCTGAAGAAGAGTGATAGACGTAATTGATTTAAAGAAAAACTTTCATGATCTTGAGGTTCTCAAAGGAATCAACTTTAAAATAGAGAAGGGCGATATCGTAGCAATCATCGGCCCATCCGGTTCCGGAAAGAGTACATTCTTAAGATGCTTAAACTGTATGGAAGATCCAACCTCAGGAAAAATTATTTTTAACGGTGTTGATATTGCCGATATGAACACTGATATTAATGTTCATCGCCGTCATATGGGTATGGTATTTCAGCATTTTAATCTGTTCAACAACAAGACCGTGCTGGAAAATATTATGCTTGCACCAGAGTATGTGCGCCGTAAGGAAGCCAAGAAGACCAGAAACGGCAAGAGTAAAAAACAGATTCACGAGGAAGTAAAAGAAGAGGCAATGGAGCTGTTAAAGCGTATCGGTCTCGAATCAAAAGCGGATGTCTATCCGTCCACACTTTCCGGTGGTCAGAAACAGCGTGTCGCAATTGTTCGTGCACTTGCTATGAACCCAGATGTAATTTTATTTGATGAGCCGACAAGTGCACTCGATCCGGAGATGGTCGGTGAGGTGCTTGATCTTATGAAGAGCGTTGCTGCAGAAGGTATGACTATGATTGTTGTCACACATGAGATGGGTTTTGCAAGAGAAGTTGCAAACCGCATTGTTTTCATGGATGATGGTCAGATTCTAGAAAGTGGCGATCCAAAGGAGTTCTTTGCACATCCGAAGACGCAGCGTGCACGCGAATTTTTGTCTAAGGTGCTGTGATAGGAGGTAATGCTGCCAAAGCTAAAACCCCGTGAACATTTCAGTAAGCAACAGAAATTCGCAAAATTGGATTTGTCGACAAAGTCACTTCACCAAACAGGCTTTTGTAATCTGGCTCAAAGAATCGTCACGGCATTGCCACGGCGATTCTTTTTCTTCTGAAAAGCCCTTTACGAAATGTGAAAAACAATATAAAATGATATTAGGATCACGCAGTGCGGAGCAATCCGGTATCAGAGGTAAAGAAAGGATGGTGTTGTTTTGAGACCAATATCAATGGAACGTGTGGAAAACACGAGACATGAAATCTTAAATATTATTACCAGCCGCAAGCTCACTCATGAGCAGAAGCTGACAAATCTGGCAGGCCAGGCAGACTCTTTGCTTGAGGTTCTTGACCTTCCGGACGGACTCGAAGAACTTCTTGAGCCAGTAGAGGGAAAGCAGTGTATTTGCGATTTGTTTGAGGGACATGCACCGGTAAGACCGAGATATATTGTTCCAGATTATGCAAAGTTTATGAGAGATGGAAGCAGTTTTTTACAGCTTGATCCACCGAAGGATATTTATGAGGCAATCAATTCTCTTTTGATTTTCTACAAGAATGTTCCAAGTGTCACCAACTATCCGGTTTACCTGGGGAATATTGATGAGCTGCTTGAGCCATTTATGGATGATGTGGATGAGGCACAGGCAAAGAAGCTTTTTAAGCTGTTTTTTACTCATATCGACCGCACTGTTCTCGATTCCTTTTCACATGCAGACATTGGACCAAAGGCTACTAGAGCAGGCCGACTGATCTTAGAGGTAGAACGTGAGCTTCAGAATGCCATTCCGAATATCACGATGAAGTACGATGCAGATATCACACCGGATGATTTTGGTATTGAATGTGTTAAGACTGCACTTAAGAGCGCAAAGCCAAGCTTTGCAAATCATAAGATGTTCAAAAATGAGCTCGGTGAGAATTATGTTATCGCAAGCTGCTACAATGGCCTTTTGTTAGGTGGCGGTTCCTATACACTGTGCCGCTTGATTCTTGGTAATATTGCAAAACGCGCAAAGGATAAGCAGGATTTCTTTGAAAATCAGTTGCCATATGTAATGGATCGCATGGCACGTTACATGGATGCCCGTATTCGTTTTGAGGTGGAGGAGAGCGGCTTTTTCGAGAGTAACTTCCTCGCAAAGGAAGGCTTCATCCACAGAGAGCGTTTCACTGCAATGTTTGGTATGGTCGGCATGGCAGAGTGTGTCAACACGCTGATGGCACTTGAGGGTAAGGATGCTCGCTTTGGTCACGATAAGGAGGCAGATGATCTTGGTGTTGAGATTATGGAAGCAATCAATGCCTTTAATAATGCACATGTAAATCCATATTGTGAGGCAACAGGAGGTCATTTCCTTTTACACGCACAGGTCGGTATCGCACAGGATAAGAATATCACCCCTGGAACGAGAATTCCGATCGGTGAAGAGCCAAAGGAGTTAATAGATCAGCTGCGTCATTGCAGTCGTTTTCACAAGTATTTCTCGTCAGGTACTGGTGATATTTTTCCAGTAGATGTAACCGTACACAAGAATCCGCAATTCGTGCTCGATATCGTAAAGGGTGCATTTCAGGCTGATCTTCGTTATTTGTCTTTCTATGAGAGCGATGGTGATGTGATCCGTGTTACCGGATATCTTGCGAAGCGCTCAGAGATTGAGAAATATCAGAGAGGCGAGAGTGTTCTTCAAAATACCACACAATTAGCAACTGGTGCGACAGAGAATGGTCATGTTCAGGAAAGAAGGATCCGTTAATGCTCACGGCACCGATCAATAAAATCATTCCGTTCAGTAGTGTGGACGGTCCCGGGAATCGTACAGCTGTATTCTTTCAGGGCTGCAACTGGGACTGTTGCTACTGCCATAATCCAGAGACAAGAAATATGTGCACAGGTTGTATGGCCTGTGTGCAGGTCTGTCCTGCTGGGGCACTTCAAAATGAAAATGGCAATGTACGCTTCTTACCTGAGCACTGTGTTGGCTGCGATACATGCATTAAGACGTGTTGCTTTGGAAGTAGCCCCCGTATCTGTAATTTGACACCCGAACAAACCTTTGAACAGATCAAAAAACAAATTCCATTTATCAGCGGCGTCACCGTTTCCGGAGGTGAGTGCAGTTTACAGTGCGAATTTGTCCACCTTTTGTTTCAACTGTGCAAAGAGGTTGGCTTAAATACAATGATGGACAGTAATGGCAGCACACCCTTTGAGGGAAAGGATGATCTGTTAGCGGTTACAGACGGTGTCATGCTAGACATTAAGGCGTTTAGTGAGGAAGATCATTTAAAGGTTACTGCGATGACGAACAGGAATACACTTAAAAATGCAGTATTTTTAGCGAAGATTGGAAAACTTTTCGAAATTCGTACCGTTGTTGTGCCAGAGCTGTTTGACATTGAAAATACAATCATTAAAGCCGGAGAACTGCTTAAGCCTTACCAGGGCATCCATCCGGTGCGCTATAAACTCATCTCATATCGTCCTTTTGGCGTCAGGGAAGAGTACAGGATTTATAAGAGTCCATCAAATGAGTACATGGAACAGCTTGAAAAGCTTGCACATGAACATGGCTTTTCGGACGTTGTTACCACATAAAAAACATTGCCTGAGAGAAAGATTGCCGAAAAAGCATTGCGAAAAATATTGTCTCAAATGAATATTACAAAAACGCATTGCATAAAGTGAGGCAGTATGTCTTGACTGCTTACAAACATGACTAAGGAGGAGGAAGAGATGGAGAGAATCAGTCATATGGATATGACGAAGCCGGCCATCGAAATGCGTGAAATCGTCAAAAAATTTGGCGACTTTACAGCAAATGACCATGTCAATTTGCTCGTTCACAAGGGTGAGGTTCATGCAATCCTTGGAGAGAACGGAGCTGGAAAGAGTACGCTGATGAACGTACTCTACGGCCTTTACCAGCCGACATCTGGTCAGATTCTTGTCGGAGGAAAAGAGGAAGTTATCCATAGCCCAAGCCGCGCAATTGAGCTTGGAATCGGTATGGTTCATCAGCACTTTATGCTAGTGCAGCCATTCTCTGTTACTGAAAATATTATTCTGGGAATGGAGCCGATGAAGGGGCTCACTGTAGATTTGAAGACAGCACGCAAGAGAGTCGAGGAGATTTCCAAACGTTACAACATGCAGGTAGACCCGGATGCTAAGATTGAGGACATTTCTGTTGGTATGCAGCAGCGTGTTGAGATTTTAAAGGTGCTGTATCGAGGTGCCGATATCCTGATCTTAGATGAACCGACCGCATCCTTAACACCGCAGGAAATTACCGAGCTGATGGAGATCATCGGTAACCTGACAGCTGACGGCAAGTCGGTTATTTTGATTACTCATAAGTTGAAAGAGATCACTGCTTGCGCTGACTTCTGTACGATTATCCGTCAGGGCAAGTATATTGACACCGTTAAAGTCAGCGATGTTGATGAGAACGAACTGGCAGCAATGATGGTAGGTCGTAAGGTTGAGTTTAAGGTTGACAAGAAGGATATCAAGCCGGGTGAGGTTGTCTTAGATGTAAAGAATATTCACGGAAAAGATTACCGTGGCGTTGAGATCCTAAAGGGATTGAATCTTAACGTGCGAAGAGGTGAGATTGTTGGTCTTGCCGGCGTTGATGGAAATGGACAAACTGAGTTGGTTGAGATTTTGACTGGTCTTCGAAAGGGCGATTCCGGTGAGGTTCTTATCAATGGTAAGAATGTCTTTAATAAAAAGCCAAAGGAAATCTTTGAGAGTGGAATCACGAGCATTCCGGCTGATCGCCAGAAGCATGGTCTTGTGCTTGAGTTTTCAGTTGCTGAAAATTTAATTTTGCAAAATTATATGAAAGAGCCATATTCTAAGAAGGGCGTTTTAAAGAAGGACGCAATTCTGGCTCATGCAAAGGAACTGGTTGAGAAGTTTGATATCCGTCCGTCTGGCAGTGAGTCACATCCGGCAGGAACGCTTTCTGGTGGAAATCAGCAGAAGGTTATCATCGCAAGAGAGATCACAAATGACTCAGATCTTTTGATTGCAGTTAATCCGACGCGTGGTCTTGATGTCGGCGCAATTGAATTTGTACATCGTTACCTTGTTGAGCAGCGAAATAAAAATAAGGCTGTTCTTCTTGTC
>CAVCPW010000125.1:0-2368 GCA_963604075.1 Anaerovoracaceae bacterium
CACATAACCATGCTCTTTCAGCAATTCTTCAAGCCCGTTAAATACCCACATGGCCTGTTCATCTGCTTTTGCCTTTTTCATAAATGGGGTATTCATCCACTGATCCTTATCGTAATAAGCGGGTTCTGCTGTCCAGCGCGTCGGCAACAAATCCCAACACACTTTATACACACCGGTATCCTCATCAATGGTTGGTGCCTCAAACTCACGAAGCCATGGATACTCTTTCGCAGTCATATTAAGCTTTTTTAACGTCAGCGATGCAGTAGCCTTTGCCCTGCCAAGCGGTGACGTGTAAATAAAAGTATGTTCCTTATCCTTTCCCAATAACTTTTCCATGCGGACAGACAAAAGCTCGGCCTCTCGCCATCCCTTTTCAGTAAGAGAATCAATATCATAATTTGGATCACCATGACGAACAATAATAAGTCTCATTTTTATTTCCTTTCCATTTTTCTCCTATTTTCACCACGATTTTAGCTTGTCATTGCTTCTTTCGTTTTCTCGTACTCTCTCTTCATTTTCCATTTAAAGCAGTAAGAATACAAGCAAAAACAAAATCATTCCTGCCATACTATAGTTACTTATCCCAGTGACGACACAACTTTTCAATGTCATCTGTAAAGCGTCGGATATCCTTGTTAGCACCCTCTCTGTATGTCTTCACGACACCCAAGAGTCGCTGTGCTGCTTCCCAAAGACAACGATATACATCACTCATCCGACCTTCTCTTGGCTGGTAGTCCTTCTTCACATATTCCCTTGTGCCCTCTCGAACCTTTCGATCTGCCAGAAGATCCCATGCCTCTCCAGTGTATGGTGCCGTTGCCTTTAATCCATAAGAATTGTTTAAAAGTGAAGCAAACGTATCCGTAACTGTATCCTCTCCATGAACAACAAATACATGTGCCGGCTTCGGACTGATATGAGTCACCCAACGCACCAGTCCTTCCCGATCCGCGTGACCGCTGATTCCCTTCATTCGTGTAATCCGCGCCTTCACGCAGATATCTTCACCAAAGAGGCGCACACTTTTTGCACCGCCAAGCAGTGCTCGACCTAAACTGCCCTCTGCCTGATAGCCGCAAAATAAAATTGTACACTCTGGTCGCCAAAGATTATGCTTTAAATGATGGCGAATTCGACCAGCATCACACATGCCAGATGCAGACAAAATAACCTTTGGTTTTGGATCTTCGTTAATCGCACGCGATTCCTCCACACTGACAGACAAACGCAGTCCTGAAAAGCGAATCGGATTGATACCCTGATGTACCAACTCCATCGCCTCCTCATCAAAACATTCCTGCGTGTTTGCCATAAAAATATTTGTAGCCTCTACTGCTAACGGACTGTCCACAAATACTTCTGTATGTTCAAACTCCGGAAGCACATGTGCTGTCTTTAGCTGTCTCAAAAAATATAAAATTTCTTGTGTACGACCAACGGCAAAGCAAGGAATTACCAGATTTCCACCTGCAGCCAATGTTTCTTTTAAAACATTCTTTAGTTCTTCCTGATAATCCGAAAAAACAATACCATGTTCATGGCTACGGTCTCCATATGTCGACTCCATTACTACATAATCCGCATTATCCACATAGGACGGATCCTTAATCAAAGGCTGATTTGTATTGCCAATATCACCTGAAAATACTATTTTTCTTGTCTCAGTGCCTTCTGTCAACCATACTTCTATTGAAGCAGATCCAAGCAAGTGGCCGACATCGCGCATCCGGATTCGGATGCCAGGTGCAATATCAATCATTGCTTCATATTCACACGGCACAAAGTAAGTCAATACATTTTCAGCATCCTCAATCGTATAAACTGGAACAACTGGTTCTTCATTACTTCTTTTATTCTTTCGATTTTTCCACTCTGCCTCAGTCTCTTGAATGTGTGCACTATCCTTCAACATAATCCGACATAGCTGTGTTGTAGCCTTTGTTGCAAAAATGCTTCCACGAAAACCATTTTTATATAGATATGGAAGCATTCCTGAATGATCGATATGCGCGTGTGTCAGAAATACATAATCAATCTTTGAAACTGGAAACGGCAATTCTTCATTTACATAAATATCCTTGCCCTGTTCCATGCCGCAATCAATGAGAATCTTCTTATTGCATGCCTCCAGACAATGACAGCTTCCCGTCACCTCGTGAGCAGCTCCATTAAACGTAAGTTTCATAACAAAGCCCTCCTTTTGGTTTTTTCAGTTTTCTTTACTATCATTATATCATTTTTCAGACGGATACGCAATCTAATTCTTTTTATATATTTTCTTTTCCTGCTATTTTTCTTGCAATTCGTTACACAATTTTCTTTACAATCAGACCAGACAACATTCTAGGCAATACTGGGT
>CAVCPW010000126.1:0-17526 GCA_963604075.1 Anaerovoracaceae bacterium
ATGCCATTAAGTTCGCACATATAATCCAGCTTATCTCTAAGGTGACCATATGGTAGCAGGCTTTTCAAAATTGTCAACCTTTAGTTCAATCCGCGGAATCCTTTTCCAATGATTTCGCTTGAATTAACAATTGTGATAAAAGCTCCCGGCTGACAACGCTTTACATAATTTCGCAGCTGCACAGCCTGTCCACGCTTCATGACAGACATGACAATCATTTTCTGGTTATGCGTAAATGCACCATGCGCCTTGTAAACAGTCGCACTTCTGTTTAAATCCTTATAAATAAACTCGCAAATCGGCTCCGGATCATCACAGACAATCATGAATACCTTACACAGATTGATACTCTCAATTACGTTGTCTATAACAAGTGATTTTGCCAGCAATCCAGTCAGTGAAAAAAGTCCTGTCTGAATATCAAATACAAAACAGGATGCCACAACAATAAGACAGTCCACAATAAAAAGTGCGGTACCGATTGCTACACTAGTGTACTTTTTCAATATCATTGCAATAATATCTGTACCACCACCAGACGCGCCTATATTAAATAAAATCGCTGCGCTGAGTGCCGGAAGAAAAATTGCAAAAATCAGTTCCAGCACAGGCTCTCTTGTTAATGGTGCACTCATTGGAACCCACTTCTCCAGTGCCGACAATCCAACTGACGTTAAAACGCTAACGTAAACAGTCCTTGCGCCAAAGCTTTTTCCTAAAAATAAAAAGCCCAGCACTAAAAGTGCCATATTGATGATAAATGTGTATGTACTCGCTGATGCATTACTGACCGCTGAAAGCACTACCGCAATACCCGTTACGCCTCCGAATGAAAAATTATTTGGAAATTTAAAAAAATACACACCAACTACTAAAAGCAGTGTTGCTACCGTTATCACGCCATATTCATATGCCGTTCTAGCAAGCTTCGCTCTCATCTGAAAATCCTCTATTCTTTTTATTATCGTTGATTTTATAACTACTCAGCGTCTTTACTGTTGCAATTAATTATTATCGAACTCTTTCCCCTGACGATTGCTCACTCTGCTGTGTGATATTACTTCTTATATAGCAAAAGGTCAGGTTTTATTTACCCGACCTTCATTATATCATATCGTTTAAGATTGTCAAATGTATTGTTTGAAATTGCCGAATATATCTGCTTAAAATTCAGTCAAGCGGATATTCTCAATCCACTTTGCTACTTGCTCATAACCAAATAACCGCTCCACAGTTTATGGTTAAATAGTATACGAAATACTCTCAATTCCATTTGGGCGCTGTATCATGATACGTGTCAGCTGTGCTTGTGGATCTGCAAGAAAAATCTTCTGCGTTTCGCCCGGCTTAAGTGATGCCAGTGTGGTATAACTTACCAAATTTCCTGCAACATCAAATCCTGCAACATGATATCCATCTGCCTCATAACATGGAAGAGCATTCTTGTTTGCAATTACAACTTCAATGCCTGACTGAGATAAACATGTTTTTACTCTGAGCGATGAAATGTACAATGGTGCACACTCATTCTTTACTGCTTCGTAGGATGGCTTTGGATTTCCATAAAGATCTGCCGAGCCGTGTACTCTACGACGAAGACGTCCTTCACCCTCCTCGCCCATCTGAGTGCGATAATCATTTAGACAGAACCATATGATTCCGTTAACACCAAGCTCACGATAAATATTCATTTTTTCAATGAAGATCTCCTCACGTCTCGGATCGCCGCCTGCGAAAGCCGGTTCGCAAAGTCCAAACTCAGAAATAACAATAGGTTTGTCTTTATGTTCATTCATAAAACGTGGAATTTCGACTCTTGGCTCCTTGTTTCCGTGCCATGTACCCATGTAGTCATTTGCCATAATCATATCTCCAAGCGCAGTCGCATCATCTGGTGTATTCCAAAGCGTATTAGAAACATATGACATCAGTCGATTATGATCCTTCGATGAAATATATGCTTTCATGTTGATTACATATTGTGCCGTGATTGCACTCTGACCATCCAGCTCATTTCCAACGCCCCACGCTATGATAGAAGGATGATTGAAATGTGATTCCATCATTTCGTCAAGCTGTGATTTTACAAGAATCTCTTCGTGTGTAACAGGCTCTTTTGGCTGCCCCCACAGCGGAACTTCCTCCTGAACAAGCATACCATTTCTGTCACACCAGTCAAAGAAAGAGTCATCCTGCTGCCAATGTACCCTGGTGAAAATACAATTGCAGCCTTTTAAAAGTGTCAACCAGCGCGCAATGTCTTCTTTCGTCTCAGCATTTCCAATACGCGGATCTGAGCCCGGCATCCACTCTGTTCCCACGAGCTGCACATTTTCTCCATTTAATATAAACTGACCGTTATGAACAATCAGGCTACGAAAACCGACTGTGATTTCTACACAATCCATCTCCTGCCCATCCTCAGCTTTTATCTGATGAATGCAAAGTGTATATAGCTGCGGACGATCAAAATGCCACAGCTTTGCTTCATCGAAAGTGAAAGAAATCTTTGAATCAAATGGCACTTCCCCGGTGCAAGCTAACTTTCCTTTGTTTTCGGATGCGCCTTCATAAAGCTCATATTTCCATATATATGTTCCGTTGGAAACTACCTTATCTGAATTCAAATGCTCAACTGACTCATTTGATTCATCTGACTTATCTGACTCCCACATGGATACCTCTGCCTCTATATGGACCGGTGCCTTATGAACACGGACATTTTCAGTCTGATTAATCAGAACATCCTGATGAACCAAAACGGCGCGAATTCCATTCCTTTCACATACATTTAAGTATACAGGGCGGAAAATTCCACCGTCATCTGCCCAGTCAAATTGACGATCCCACGGCAGTGCATGCGGTGAATACTCGTTTGTTCCTCGAACGGTCAGCTTATTTGTACCGCACATTATAAATTCCGTGACATCAAGTTTAAAACTGGTAAATCCTGCGCCATTATGTAACCCGGCTGGCTGTCCATTTACCCAAAATTGTACATCGCGGTAAATGCCATGAAAGTCAAACCAGACACGTTTATTTGTCCACTCAAAAGGAACATTAAATGTATACTCATACCAGTACACACCTCTATATTCCTCGCTCTCGCTGTCTGTATTAAATGTATGCGGAAGCATAACTGTTTTTACTGTTCTATTTCCAATTATGTTTCCTGTTCTATTTTGATTTTGCTCCAGGCCGGCTATCTGCCAGCCCTGTTGTATTCCGATATTCTCAGGATCCAGACAAAATTTCCATCCTTCATTTGCCAAAATGCATTCCCTTAACATAATTTTTTCTCCTGTTCATTACCATTTCTATCAAATCAGACGCAGTGCTATGTTAATAATTGCATGCACTGTATGGACGTGTAAATCTTATCTTTAAGTCTTTACTTGTCTGTCTCTAATAGCTCATAGACGTACTTTATCATATATCGAGAGAAAAATCATTGTCATGTCTTGCCATGTTGTTACAAAAAATTGCGCTAACTCACACTGATTTTTTCTGGCTTTTTCGCTTTTCCTGATAAATACGTATAGTGCCATTTTCTATCACGAGTGCACTGAGCTTCTGACCATAAACACATCCGGTATCCATGTTAATACAACCCTTCTTTGGCAATTCATAAACTTTTCCTGGAATCATCAAAAGCTTTGTACCGTCCGGGCTGCGGTATGTTACTTCCTCTGTCTCAGTGTGTCCGAAGATGACAAGTTTCCCACTATATGGACGACCATACGCCATCTCTCGATCCCAGATCAGATCATGCAATGAATTTTCCTTTGGATTTTCATGTACCAGTCCGGCATGGACAAAGATTGCATCCTCATTCTCGTAATAAGGACTCATTTCATAGAACCAGCAAAGCTGCTTCTCCAAATCGCAATGATGCTCCTCAAAGGAATCCAGTGTCGTTTGTCCCTGATTTCGCATCCATCTTGCATAAACTGCCGGATCGTAAAAGGAATTCATCATCATATCATCATGGTTACCCAATATCATAATGCAACGTTCTCCCATCTTGCGCCTTAAGCTGCGAAAACGGTCAAACACTCCAAAACTGTACGAACCTCGATCCATCAGATCACCCAGACAAATCAACTGATCAGATTCCGGATTAAATCCAGCCTGCGCCCATACGCCCTCAAGTTCCTCTAAACACCCGTGAATATCGGTTACAACAATTGTTCTCATTTGTATTTCCTACTGCGGCAAGCCGCTCCTCCTTTACGCTTTAATCCAGATTATACAAAATTGTGAAAAAGAAAGCAACAAAAAGAAAACTGCAGATGACGAAACACCTGCAGCCCTGAAATGTTTTTTCTGATGAACAAGATGGTAATGATTCATTCGTTCATTACTTTACGTTGAATGCCTTGATGCCCGGATATACAGCGCTTGCGCCCAGCTGCTCCTCGATACGAAGAAGCTGATTGTACTTTGCAACACGCTCAGATCTGGATGGAGCACCAGTCTTGATCTGGCAGGTATTTAATGCTACTGCAAGATCAGCAATGGTAGTATCAGCAGTTTCACCGGAACGATGAGAGGAAATTGCTGTGTATCCTGCCTTGTGAGCCATCTTGATTGCCTCAAGAGTCTCAGATACGGAACCGATCTGATTTAACTTGATTAAGATTGCGTTTCCAGCGCCCAGCTCGATACCCTTAGAAAGTCTCTCTGTATTAGTAACGAACAGATCATCACCAACTAACTGAACCTTGTCACCCAGTCTCTTGGTAAGCTTCTGCCAGCCTTCCCAGTCTTCCTCATCCAGACCATCCTCGATGGAGATGATCGGGTACTTCTCGCACAGTGCAGCCCAGTGCTCAATCAGCTGCTCAGCAGTATACTCGGTGCCAGCCTTTGGAAGTTTGTAATAACCCTTACCTTTCTCACTCTTCCACTCAGAGGATGCAGCATCCATAGCGATTCTGAAGTCCTTACCCGGCTCATAACCTGCCTTCTTTACAGCTTCAAGAATAGTCTCAATAGCTTCCTCATCAGACTTTAATGCCGGCGCAAAACCACCCTCATCACCTACAGAAGTAGCCAGACCTCTGGACTTTAAGATGGAAGCCAGTGCATGGAATACCTCTGCACACCATCTTAAGCACTCCTTAAAGGATGGTGCGCCAACTGGCATGATCATGAATTCCTGTACATCCAGACCTGAGGAAAGTGCATGGCATCCACCGTTGATGATGTTCATCATCGGAACAGGGAGACGGTTTCCAGAAACACCACCTAAGAAACGGTACAGCGGAATATCCAGAGAAGCTGCTGCCGCACGGCATGTAGCGATGGATACGGCCAGAATTGCGTTTGCACCAAGCTTGGACTTATCCTTTGTTCCGTCTGCCTCGATCATTGCCTTATCAATTGCATAAATATCAGAAGCATCCATACCAGTGATGGCGTCGTTAATAATTGTATTGATATTCTCAACTGCCTTTGTAACGCCCTTTCCAAGATAACGGCTCTTATCGCCGTCGCGAAGCTCAAGTGCCTCGAACTCACCTGTAGAAGCGCCGCTAGGTGCAGTTCCTCTTGCTACGGTTCCATCTGCCAGAGTAACCTCAGCCTCTACGGTTGGGTTTCCTCTGGAGTCCAGAATTTCTCTTCCTACAACCTTTTCAATCTCTAAATAATCCATGATAAAATACCAAACCTTTCTTTTTCTTTCCATTTATACAAATGGTTTCCACTGGTCTCCAACGGGAGCAGCAGTCTCCCGTTTCAGCAGTAAGGAGCCAATGGTTATTTTACGTGAAGTTTGAAGTTGTATTCAGGCGTTTTCTTGTTAGCCTTTACAACTATTAGTTAGTTTATTCTAATATTATTTAAAATGCAAGTATTTTTTCTTTATTGAAAAATTTGTTCATGAACATCGAACTGACAGGAAGTTTGAAAAAGATTTATTTTATCCATCTTTTTTTCTCTTGACAGATTTGAAGCAAGATAGTATAATCTCATCTGTGTTAGATATTTCTAACTTGTATTATATATAGCTAATTTATTTTACATAAGATACTGGCCATATAAGGTATAAAGAAAATATATAACATGAGTTAGCGATCAATGTATAACAATATATAATGTACAAATTTTTATTTTTTTACTGTATCATTTTATATGAATTCGATTTTATCTGGAGACTGTTATGGATCATTATCTGATTGAGCATTGTGCGCCAACGCTGGCGTCAATCAAAACAGCGAACCTTTTCCGTGTCAACTTTGATAAGCAAAGCGAACTGTTTGACGCGATACGTCGCTGGAACCAAACTCTTCGCGACAAGGGTGTTTTGTGTTTTTGTCTGTGCCTTCATGAGCACACAGCTCTGATCTATGTGGTTCGCATGAGCCGCCTGCAAAATGATTTGTCAGACCCGGCTGTCGGTGAGTTTCTTTCCTCCTTTGGCTATACCAGCCTGAATGCAATCGACGCCCTCCTTACTCTCAGACAACATTTAATGCAGTCTGGCACGTTTCCTCATGAAATCGGAATTTTCCTTGGATACCCGCTTGCGGATGTGAAGGGTTTCATCATAAATCATGGTCACAACTGCTTATATTGCGGTGATTGGAAGGTATATAGCAATCCGGAAAATGCGATTGCAACCTTCAAGCGCTTTGGCAAATGCAAGCAGATTTACCGCAAAATGTGGGAGCAAGGAAAAGATCTTCGCCAGTTGACAGTCAGCGCATAATTGCCTGACTGATCTGACAAATAAATTTTATTTTAAAGGAGAATGATTATGAGCAAGGTAGCTGTTGTTTACTGGAGTGGAACTGGAAATACAGAGCAGATGGCAGAAAAGGTTGCTGACGGAGCTAAAAATGCAGGTGCTGACGTAACTACTTTCACTGCTGCTGAATTTGATGCTGATAAGATGGATGAGTTTGATGCAATCGCATTCGGATGCCCTTCTATGGGTGCTGAGCAGCTTGAGGAAGATGAGTTTGAGCCAATGTTTACAGTTTGTGAAGCAAAGCTGTCCGGCAAAAAGATTGCTCTGTTCGGTTCCTATGGATGGGGAGATGGCGAGTGGATGCGCAACTGGGATGAGACCTGCCGCAATGATGGTGCTGTAATGGCTCACGATTTCGTAATTTGCAATGATGCACCAGACGACGATGCTCAAGCCGCTTGTGAGGAACTTGGAAAAGCTCTTGCATAAATGGCTCTCACGTCACATGACAAAGCATCTTTCATAAAAAGTGGATACTAAGAAAGACCCTAAAGCAGTTTTGATTTGACCTGTCTACTTGACAGGAACATATCACAATTTGCCTTTGGGTCTTCTTTTTTGTTTGTTCTTTCTTATTTATTCTTTTTTATTATTTTACCGTTTATTTTTTGTTACTCAACAGTAAAATCCAGGCATGAACGGATTGCTGTATGCGGTCTTACCTTTCCATTTGCAACAGCAACGTGAGCCGGATGTACAGAATATCCTTTCAACGACTCAGCATCAGTGAATGTGGAGTCTAACATCAGATCGGCATTGGAGCTCTCAAGTCCATTTGTGTGCACACAAATCTCAACCAGTCCCGGAATCTGTCCCCTTAATCCCTCAAGACCAGCTTTGATCTCTGCCTTGATTGTCTCTTTTTCTTCCTTTGAATATTCACTCTTTAATGTCCATAAAATTATATGCTTTACCATATCGTTTTTCTCTTTTCTCCTGTTTATTTTCTACCTGTTATTTGGTAAATTTTTATTTGCTTATGCTTTATTTGATAGTCTGTTGTTTCTGAATATATGGTCACACTCTTACAAAGCGAATGCGATCTAACTCAAACAATTCTTCTTTTTTTTCTGCAAAGAACTGAAGCTCAATCTCATAGCGACCACTTCTGAGCGTACCGATTGAAGTCTTCCATACATGCTGACTAGAAACATCCTCTGCATTTACAATGCCCACTGCCTCGCCATTTGCCAAAATGCTGATTTCACAGCTTGAAAGTGCTGTTCCTTCGATTTCAATCTCCCATTCACCATCTTCCGCAAGCTCGACATAACGCCACTTTGCACTGCATCCGTCTGTGATATGTACTAATGGGAACTTATCACCTCTCTGAGTGAGGTAGGCACCACCGGTAAGACCGCACTGCCAACCTGCCTCAATACCAGCCTCTGCATCAAGTCCGTGTGAAAATCCCTGTGATGTCATTGTCACCTGCCCGATGGTACATCTCTCCTCATCCACCTCGATGCGCTCAACGCGGGCGCGGCGCGCATACTTTGTATTGTTGGATGAGCCGTGATAAAATACGTACCACTGATTCTCAATCTTTACGATGGAACCATGATTATTCCAGCTCTGCGGATCAATTCCGGTGTTGTCAATAATACGACCCTTTCTGACATATGGTCCTTCAACCGATTTGCTGACTGCGTAATCCAGATTTGTGGGATGACCGCCATTTCGATGTTCCTCATCAATAAACTCACTTGCATAAACAATGACATAATGTTCACCCACCTTGCGAAGTGAGGAAGCTTCATGAAAGCCCTGTCCGTCAACATCCTTATTAATCAATGCCTCATGGTAAGTTTCCGGACGCAGTGTACACATATCGTCATTTAACTCTGCCATATGGCAATGTCCCTGACCCCAGGTATAATAATATTTTCCATTATCCTCAAGCACAGATGGGTCAATGCCTTCAATCGGTTTTCCACCCATTGTAACCTGTACTGCATTCTCAAACGGGCCGTATGGATTTTTACTTTTGGCAACGCCCTCGCTTCCATCTGAAAGACAGAAATAGAAATAATACCACTCACCTTTTTTTGTGACATCCGGTGCCCATAAAAGTCCGTTTGACCACAGTACACCTTTTGCAATACCCTCATTCACATACTCATTGGTCGATGCCAGCACCGGTCCATGATCGGTCCACTCGGTTAAATCCGATACTGGTGCTGAATATACATGAAACTTATGGCAGCAATACTCACCATCAAATTCATCCTTTGAACCATACAGGTAGACTCTTCCATTAAATACCTTTGGCTCGCCATCCGGAATATAAATGTTCAACGGCAAAAATGGATTCTTCGCTCCGCTACGATAAATAGCTCCGGCAGGTTCCTTTACATATTCCATGTGAAATCCTCCAATTCTATCGGGATTATAAGTTTGTTTTTTGTTCATGAGACACCCATTCACAAAACCACTTTTTTTCATGAACAGTAATACCAAACCCTTTGACCCCAACTAGAAAATATGATACCATGGAAGGCGGTTGTTGGCAAATACAATTGCACTCTTATTTTTTACGAAATGACTTTTTTATTCGCCAACTATCCATCATCTAAAGATAATGGGGGGGCCACCTATAAAAACGAAAGGATTTAATTTATGAAACGCACGCAACTAAAAAACTCACTTTTGCTCCTTCTGACTGCGGCTATCTGGGGCTTTGCCTTTGTCGCGCAGAGTGTTGGAATGGAATATGTAAAGCCGTTCACGTTTAACTGTGTTCGCTCAGCTATTGGTGCCATTTTTCTGATTCCATGTATCTTTCTATTTCAAAATCGTTCCAATTCTTCTTCAAAATCATCTGCTACGGTATCATCAGCCGATCAGTTAAATCAATCCGATAACTACTTATCGAATCAATCTTCAGCAGATCACGCGTTACCGTCAGCTAATCAAAAAACGTTGATTATCGGTGGCATCTGCTGTGGAGTCATTCTAGCTGCTGCATCGTCTCTTCAGCAACACGGCATTCTATATACAAGTGTCGGCAAGGCTGGCTTTCTGACTGCACTCTACATCGTACTGGTTCCGATTCTTGGCCTTTTCTTAAAGAAGCGATGCAGCCCGCTTATATGGGTAAGTGTGGCTTTGGCCTTGGGCGGCCTGTACCTTTTAAGCGTACCAGACGGCTTGGGTTCGATTGAAAAAGGTGATCTTCTTTTGATTGCCTGCGCTTTTTTATTTGCCGTTCACATCATGGTGATTGACTATTTTTCACCTCGCTGCAATGGCGTTGCACTCTCCTGCATTCAGTTTTTTGTCTGCGCTGTTTGCTGCCTGATTCCGGCATTTATCTTTGAACATCCGTCACTTTCTTCAATTTTGGCGGCTTGGGCACCGATTCTATATGCTGGTATTCTCTCCTGCGGCATAGGATATACGCTTCAAATTATCGGTCAAAAAGGGATGAATCCAACTGTTGCCTCGCTGATTTTGAGTCTGGAATCTTCGATCTCCGTACTCGCTGGTTGGCTAATTCTCGGTCAGACATTGTCCATGCGTGAACTTGTCGGATGCGGCATTGTTTTTCTGTCAATCGTACTCGCACAACTTCCGTGGCCTCCTGCTAGGAAATAATATTAGGAATCTGATGTTGAACTCCCCGGTCAATAACCTGGGAGTTCACAATTACCATGGAAAGGTATTTTATTTTATGGATCGAACACTTACTTATACTGTCTCAGATGAAGAAAGCGATCTGCGCGCAGACCAGTTTCTTTCGCGCAGAGGCTTTTCCTCTCATCTGATGACCAGACTTCGCAAGGATATGAAACATCTTTTGATTAATGGTGTCCCAAGCCGCACGAATACGCCACTTCACGCTGGAGATATCTTGACAGTGCATATCGTTGAGGAGCATTCCTCCTACCATGTGCCGCCTGTGGAACTTCCGCTTTCCATTGTATACGAGGATGAGGATATTCTGGTTGCGAACAAGCCGGCTGGAATGCCGATTCATCCATCGATGGATAATTACTATAATTCACTGGCAAATGCGCTCGCCTGGTATTACCGTGACAGTGGCAATTTTATTTTTCGCTGCACAAACCGCTTAGATCGCGATACCTCCGGTCTTACCGTTATTGCAAAAAATATGTTATCCTCTGCCATTCTTTCCGATATGGCTGTACGCCACGCAATCAAACGCGAGTATCTGGCAATCGTGCGCGGAATTGTTACTCCTCCATCTGGTACCATTATAGCACCGCTGTCACGAAAACCCGGCTCCATCATTGAACGATGCGTGGATTTTGAGCATGGAGAACGCGCAGTTACCCATTACCGAACTGTAAAAACGCAAAATGGGCACAGTCTTATCTCATTACAGCTTGAGACAGGCCGCACCCATCAGATACGAATTCACATGAAATATTTAGGTTTCCCACTCATTGGAGATTACCTGTATAACCCGGATATGGAATTTATCACTCGCCAGGCACTCCACTCATGCCGCCTTTCCTTTAAACATCCGATTACGCGAATACCGCTATGTTTTGAGGCACCGCTTCCTAATGATATGCAGCGTGTGCTAAATGCTGTGGATAGTGGGCAATGAGTCAATGAATATCAAATATCGTTCATGATACGTCCATTCGCCAAAACACACTTTCCTGTCAATTACTCCCGCCCCTAAAGAGAGCGGGGCTATCAAATCTGTGAGAATCGCATATTACATGTGGCACTTCAAAACACAAACAAAGATGTGGGAACTATATTACTCCACGTTCTTCAGTGCATCCGTCATCGGAATCGCCTTGACCTTGCGAATCTGGAAGAACGAAATCACCGCATAAGTAACAAGACCAGCCACAAACACCTTTACAAGATCAACTGGCTCCATATAGAATTCAAGATAACAAAAAACAACCAGTACTATTGATACTTTTTGTCAACAGTACTGGTTGTTAATTCTACAGATAAATAATATCTGATTACTTCTCAGGCACTACAATCAGATCCTTTGTGAAATGATTAAGTACCTTGCATCCATCCTCTGTTACCAGAACGAGATCCTCGACACGCACGCCAAAGTCTCCGGTCAGGTAGATGCCTGGCTCGATAGAGAATGTCATACCTGGCTTTAATACGTCAGTATTTGCAGCGGAAACGTCTCCTGCCTCATGTACTTCCTGGCCGATGTTATGTCCGGTACGATGTACGAAGTACGGACCGTAACCCTGCTCGGTTATGTAATCTCTTGCTGCTGCATCGACATCGCAAAAACGCACTCCCGGCTTTACAGCTGCAATTGCACGCTCGTTGGCTGTCTTTACAATGTTGTATACTTTCTTCTGTTCCTCACTTACAGAACCTAAAAATACAGTTCTTGTCATATCGGAGCAATAACCATTCCACAGGCAGCCAATATCAAGAATTACACTGTCACCGGCTTTTCCGGTAGAATCATCATTGCTGTGATGCGGATCGGCAGCATTTGCACCATAACAGCAGATCGGATAGAAAGAAAATCCTTCGGAACCAAGATCATGATAGATATCAAGCAGCTTATCGGCAAGACCCTTCTCAGTATAGCCCTTATTGACCTCTTTGATCAGTCGCTCAACTGCTAAGTCATTCAGTCTGGATGCCTCAATCATAAATTCCTGTTCTTCTTTTGTCTTGATCTGGCGAATTTTATCAATGATATAAGAACCATTCTTGTAAGTCAGATTTGGACGAAGCTCCATCAGGCGAAGCAAAAATTTTGCTGCCCAGTTCTTATCAATTCCGATCACGCCTGTTTGTACAATTCTCTCAGAAAGGATTGCCACACAGTCGTCTACGTCATCCACATATGTTACCGGCCATACCGGGTTGTCTCCCTGCGGATATAGCTTGCTGATTACAAGCTCGACCTTTCCAGCTGATGCGTCAAATACCAGAACCATCAGACGCTCGCCCGGATTCATCAGCCTTCCCATCAGATAGTTGATGGCTGCCGGATCACTTACAATCAACTGATCCATGCCATTTTCCTTCATCGATGCAAAAACCTTTTGTGCTCTTTCTTCAAATACCATCTCTTTTGCCTGCCTTTCTGCCTTTCTGTCTTTGTCTTTGTGTCTTTATCTGCCGGACTTCTATTTGGCTGTTTTTATTGCTTGATTACTGCGTTTTATTTTTCCACGGGTGTTGGTCTGGACCAGTCAAATATCAGTCTGGAATCGAACAATGTAGATAGGCGGTCTACTGCACCGGATGACGGATCTACATAGGAGCTGATTGCCTCCCACATACGCTGTCCATCCACATTTGCACGACCCATACGGAAATATTCAGTTCCCAGCTGAGTCCAGCCAAGGTTAGAGTCAACGCTGCAGAAGTAATTAAAGCCTAACTCCTTTAACAGCTGATACTTTTCATTTGTGGTATCATAGCCTCTCCATGAACCCTCATAGAGATCCTCGCCCTGTGGATAAATAATGATATCTACATCGCCAAGCAATGGCTTTACCTCGAGATCCCACAAACGTGCATCGGACTCAAAGCGCTCATAAGATCCTGAATCGCCTACCTTATTGTGACCCCAGGTATGACTTGCAAACAGCCATCCTTCATCGCGGCATGCCTGAGCAACCTGCTTTGCACTCTCCTTATCCTGCTCGATATTCGGATTGTCATAATACATTGTCTGCTTCTTCTTTGTATTATTCTCCAGATTCCATGAGAAATATTGATCAAAATAGCTGCAATTGCTGTTATACCAGAAATCACTTGTACGATAACCAAAAATGCCCTCATATCCGGTCAGCGCAATAATACCCTTTGCACCACGATAGGAAAAATCAGGATGAGTCTCTACAAAATCATCAAGAATAGGAATAACATCATAAGAACCATATACTACACTGCCGTCTGACATTGTGTACTCATTTGTCGGGGTTCCATCCTCGCCGACAACAAGCTTGCTGGCAAAGCCATGGCCTTCCATGTACTCATAGTAGCTGACATCATCAACAGACAGCACGAATGGCTTCTTGCCCTCCGGCAGATAAATCGGCTGATATGTCATTACCTGTGTGCCATCCTCCTGTGTCTCATAAGAAGCTATGTCGTAAATGCTGACAAGCACGTATCCCCGGCTATACATCTCCTCAAGAATACGGCAGAACTCGTCAACTGTAGTCATAACATAGTTATAGTCTTTAACCTTATTTGTTCCATCCTGCTTGCTGATTGCAATATTATCGTCAAATGCTCTGCTAGTATCCACAATCAGCGTATGGAAGAAAATATGCGGAATGGTGCTATTATCTGAATAAGCAACTGCTTCGCTCTTTCTCTGCTCATAATCAGCAATGGCTGCGGTATATGTCTCATTACTTTCATAACCTGATACAGACTGAATCTTTGCAATTGCGCCGTCATAATCATACATTGCTGCCAGATAATTGGCATCATCAAGAACAGTATCGCCTGTCTTCTCTAAAACATACTCCCAATCCGGCTCGGTTTCCATAGAACCAGCCTGACGCTCTGGAATAATCATGTTGCCATTTTCATCGGTCTCATACGTCTGTGTCTCCATCACAGTAGCCTGACCTGCTGCCTGCGCCTGGCCTGTTGCTGCCGCCTCAGACTCTGCTGCACTCTCTGTCTGGTCCTCACTGTCATCAGCAGCACTTGTCTGCGCTGCTTCCTGTGTCACTGAAACCGTCTGAGATACAGGCTGTGTACTGCTGCCTGTTTTTCCGCCAAATCCAACCGTTTCACCGTTTCCTAAACGGATAATCTGCCAAATCAAGATCCCCAGCACAGCCAGCAGGAGGATCAGCACCGTCACACATACCACAATCAGGCCTGTGCCTTTTTTCTTTTTTCGCTTGTTTTTTCCTGTCTTATTCTGACTCATGTTTCTCCAATCTGCCGGGATCTTTCCCGGCTTATTATACATTAAATCGGCCTTCGTAAAATAAATGGTAGCTGAGATGAAGCTCCATTAATAATCTTCCTTAGCCGATTATGCTGAAAATGATTGTACATCATTTTCATAAAAATTGCCATAACATTTTTCTTACGGACTTCTTACACGCCTTCATTCGCCAATTCGTCCAACATCAAAATGTCTTCGGACCAGAACCGCCACAGCATAACCTGAAAGTCGATGTGTCCTTCGCAGAACTTTCCGGGCTGCCTCACTCCCTCGTAATCATCCGGGTTGTAATCTGCACTCACTCCCCTGCAATCTGCTCTTTCACATTCTCGATTGCTTTCTGCAACTGATTATCCTCATCCTTTTCAATGGTCAGCTTCGTCTTAAGATCTTCATCCAACTCTACCTCGACGTCTGGTGTAATACCAGTACCGTGGATGCAGACACCATTCGGTGTAAAGTAACGTGATACAGTAATCTTGATTGCGCTTCCATCGTTAAACGGCAAGATGCTTTGTACAATTCCTTTTCCGTATGTCTGTGTACCTATAATCGTACCAGTACCATAATCCTGGATAGCACCAGAGAAAATCTCAGATGCTGACGCACTGTTTCCATTGACAAGCACAGCAAGCGGCAGATCAAAATAGTGTTCAGCATCGGACGTATACGTCTCACCCTCGCCATTCTTATCCTCAGTATAAACAATCGTACCCTCTGGCAGCATATAGTCAAGCATCTCTACAACACAGCTTAAAAGTCCACCCGGATTGTCACGGATATCAACGATCAATCCCTCCATCCCCTGCGATTTTAAGTCATCTACAGCTGCAATATACTGATCTGATGTAACTTCATCAAACTCCGTAACCTGAACATAGCCAATATTATCGTCCAACATCTCATAGGAAACAGTCGGAACCTCAATTTCTCTTCTCTCGACGGTAAAGTCATAATATTTATCCTCAGATTCACGGTACACACGAATGTCAACGGTCGTTCCAGCCTCTCCCTTAATCCAAGAAACAACGGTACTGACATCTGTATCGCTCACATCATTTCCTGCTACCTCAACAAGCACATCACCCGGCAGCATACCAGCCTCGGCACCCGGACAGCCCTCAAACGGGCGCACTACGGTGATAACCTTTGTTTGAGCATTCTGAGAAACAACAACACCAATGCCCTCATAGCTGCCGCTTGTTGACTCCATCAGCGATGCATACTCATCTGCCGTGTAATAGCATGAATATGGATCATCGAGTGCATTCATAAAGCCCTTGTAAATCTCATCCTGATAATCCTGTGCATCTGGTGTATCAAACAAAAAGTACTGATCAACGCACTGCTCCAGAAACTTTAACTTGCTCGTAAGCTCATCACTGATAGCTTCCTGGCTTTCTTCCTCCTGATCCGTCGATGATGTCTCCGCTGTACCATTCGACGCATATGCCGTTTGAAGCATTCCATAACGAAGTCTCGTCACACATACACCCGCAATAGAACAGCCAATGAGCGCTGCCGCTGCTCCAACTGCCATGCCCGCCGCAAAACCGCTTCGCTTTCTTTTCGATTTTGTTTTGCGATGTTCCTCCAAATCCGTTTTTAATATTTCATCAAAATCTTCTGGTGCTTTTTTTTCTAAATCTTTCTCCAATTCGTCATTGTCTTCAAATTGACTATTTTGCACATTCAGCTGTTCATCTGTTGTTCCCAACTGCTCGTTCTCTCTGTCTTTTTCTTCCACTAGCATCCACCTTTCTTCTGACCAATCAGATTTATCATTACTTTCAACATGCTCAATTAATCGATCAATACTTTTGTACATAAAGCCAAAAGGGGAAACAGACCCCGCGTCCGTTTCCCCAGTGTTGCCTGCCTTGGAGTATTAGTTCTTCTCCATATAATTCATATACTTAACAACCATAAGTGCAATCTTAAAGGTGATCGCATCCTCAAACACACGCAAATCCAATCCGGTGCTCTTCTGAAGCTTGTCAAGACGATATACAAGTGTATTTCTATGGATATACAACTGTCTGGATGTCTCAGATACATTCAGACTATTTTCGAAAAACTTGTTGATAGTTGTAAGTGTTTCATCATCAAACTCGTCCGGTGACTTGCCATCGAAAATTTCCTTAATAAACATACGGCACAGCGGAATCGGGAGCTGATAGATCAAACGGCCGATACCAAGCTTGGAATATGCAACAACATTCTTGTTGCTGAAGAAGATTTTTCCAACATCGAGTGCCATCTTCGCCTCTTTATAGGATCTGGAAACTTCCTTCAGTTCGTTTACAACGGTTCCATATGCAACATGTACCTGACTCATTGCCTCGGTATTAAGCATATCTACCATCACCTGTGCAGTCTTCTCAAGGTCCTCAGCGGTCTCACCCTGCTTTACCTCGCGTACTACGATGATATTTTTCTCGTCAACTGCGGTAATGAAATCCTTTACTCTGCCAGTAAACAGACTGCGTACCGTCTCGAGTGCGTTGACATCCTTCTCATTCTTTGTTTCAATTACATAGACAACACGCTTTGCGGATACTTCAATATGAAGCTTCTTTGCGCGATTATAAATGTCTACAAGCAGCAAGTTATCAAGAAGCAGGTTCTTGACGAAGTTATCCTTATCGAAACGCTCCTTATATGCAACCAACAGGTTCTGTACCTGAAATGCTGCAATCTTTCCTACCATATAGACATCGTCACTGCTGCCCTTCGCTAGCATTACATATTCCAGCTGATGTTCATCAAATACCTTAAAGAACTGGAATCCGGCAACCACCTGGCTGTCTGCCGGTGACAGTGTAAAATTCACGATGGTATCCGTGGTAATCTCCGGATCACCAAACGTAGATGC
>CAVCPW010000127.1:0-13655 GCA_963604075.1 Anaerovoracaceae bacterium
CAGCTTTTCTACACGTTCTAGCTCAGCACGAATCTGTAAATGCTGCGGGCAATGACGCTCACAGAATCCACAATTTTTACAGTCCGCAATCAGCTTGCCGCCGTCATTTGTATAACGATCGTACATCTTCTTTGCATGTTCCTTCAGACCATATACATTATAATAAGTAAACATATTGAAGATCTTTGGAATCTCAATTCCCGCTGGACATGGCTGGCAATACTTGCAACCAGTACAATACAGTTCGCTGAACTTCTTTAACTGCTCCATTGCCTCTCCAAGCTGCTGCCACTCTTCCTTTGAAAATCCTGTGCTGTCAGACGCGAGTGCTGCATTCTGCTTTACCATATCCAGTGTCTGCATACCAGACAGTGCGCAGTTCAAATCCGGATTTCCCAGAACAAACTTAAATGCCAGCTCATATGTAGCAATTGACTTCTTTCCAGTCAACTTTGCATACAATTCAGTCGGTGCTGCCAGTCTTCCACCACCTACCGGTCCCATGGCAACAGTGCCAAGACCATTCGATGATGCATAGTTAAGCATCTCCTCATTACTTCTATCAAGCAGATTGTACTGGACAAGCATGCTCTCCATCGGAATGCCGCGCTCCTTGGAACGGTCAATAATGTGCTTAATTGCGGATGGATCATCATGGAATGAGAAGGATATGTGACGAATTAATCCTTCCTCCTTTGCCTTTGCCGCATCTGCTAACAAATCCTGTGCCATAATCGTTTCATCAAATTCTTTGCGGTTGATTCCCCAGAAATGATAAAAATCAATGTGATCTGTTCCTAGCTTATCCAGACTATGCTCAAGTGCGCGCCTGTAATCACCCGGCTTTTTACAGACATCAAGCGGAATCTTCGTTGAAATCAAAATTTTATTACGAAAACTCTTCACAGCTTTTCCGACTGCTTCCTCGCTGTTAGAATTGCAATACTTTGGTGCAGTATCAAAATAATTGACTCCCTGGCGGTATGCCTCTGCCACCATCTCATCTACCTTATCCTGATCCACATACTTTTTTCCATCCTTTTCAAACTCTGGAAAACGCATACAGCCAAAACCAAGTGCCGAAATGTTTTCACCTGTGTTTCCAAATTTTCTGTAATTCATAGTACACTCACCTTCCCTTTCTATGACTCTGTGAATAAGATTACTTTTTAACTTTATTTAACCAATCCTTACGACGATCCTTCACATTTGTGATAGTACCATCCGGATTCTTAATCTTCATCTGATCAAGAGAACTTCTCATATTCTCGCGAATTGCTCTGAGGTATGCCTGACGCAAATTCTGCTGTTCTTCTTTCTCGGCCTCTGTTAAGGTTCCTTCCTTCTGCTTCTTTGCCAGCTCATTAATTCTGGCAATTTCCTTTTCTGTTACCATATGATTCTGCCTTTCTGTTTAGGTTATTCTTTTTCTGGTTTTTATTTCTTTGCATTTTTTATTTCCACTTCATATTACCATGACCCGAAAGATTGTTCAAGACTTTCTCGCAATGTTTATTATTGCTCACGGGTGGGGTATACGAAAAGCTATCCACCTCAGGGCTTTGCCAAACATTGGCTTGCTACGAAGTAAAAATAGGAGTACAATGAAAGAAATATTAAGATAAGGAAGGTACATTCTCATGAGAAAAGTATGTGAGTACGAAGGTTCCTCTCTCTGGGGCATGAACGGCGGGCAACCAGAAAGTCCGGACGGAACGCTTCTAGTCTACGCCAAAAAGCCCGATCTGGAGGACAAAGAAAAGCAGACAACTGAAATCTGGGTCTGTGACCGCAATACACTATCAAATGCCCGCTGTGTATTTACTGTCAGTTGCGGCAATCACAATGGTCCATCCGCTACGTTTACCGATAATGACCACATTGTCTTTCGTGATATCATAAATGGCTTCAGTGCATTTCGCGTACTGAATATCCATACCAAAGAGGTTGTTTACGGTCCGATCTTCGGCAAAGAAAGCCACTGTGCTGAAAATGGTCAGTATCCATTCTCCATCTCAGAAGAATTTCTGGATAAGAACCCAAAACACCCTGAGCTTGACACCTGTGGCATCTATCTACTGGATTTAAAGACTGGAAAAATTCGCCGTGTTGCCGATAAAAAGACGGTTTACGATATGGTTGTAAAGAGCGGCTGCATTCCAAATGAGTACACGACTTCCATGAGCCATGTCCAGTTAAATCCATCAGCCACAAAGGTGATGATGCGCCTAAGCGTTGAAAACTGTCCAGTATTCGGTGCGCTCGGCTGCATTGACCTTGAGACTGGTGAAACACACGTTATCCCTGACAAGCCTGTTCATCAGCTGTGGTTTGACGATGATACGTATATGGCTACTCGTCAGTATTATGACGGTTCAAAGATTGAAATGGAGACCAGTCGCATTCAGCGCTTTACGCCTAACGGTGAGTGCCTTGAGACACTTGGCGGCATTGGAAATCATATTGATGGCTCCCCAGATCGAACCTATTTTGTCGGAGACCGTGCATATCCTGGTTATCCGGCTGATATTTTTCTCTACCGTCGCGGTGAAACCACCCCTGTAGCCACCTTTGGTGGTCAGAATTTCCAAAACTGCATCTGGAAACTCCAAATTCATCCGAATCCAACATTCTCACGCGATGGAAAGCGAATCTATTTCAATCATCCGGTCAGCGAGAATCGCACAGAAGCATGTTTTGTCGAAATAGACGAGCTGTTAAAATAGATTGATTATCAATACTCACTACCTAAGGGCAGCGTGTTTCCGTCTATGAGAAACAAATTTTTTACCTTATGAAAAAGGAAAAACTGACCATGCCATCTTGCATAGTCTGAAAGGATTTTACATGGAACGGCCAAAGACCACTCATTATCAATTTTTCAGCAATCGTGACTGTGAATATTTCCCCTGTCACAAAGACGCAGATCCGGACAACTTCAACTGTCTTTTCTGCTACTGTCCGCTGTATGCACTCGGCAAAAAATGCGGCGGTCAGTTTCGTTATCTTCCAAGCGGCATCAAAGACTGCACAAATTGTACGTTTCCGCACAAGAAGGAAAATTATAAAACTATAATTGGACGATACAAGGATATCGTTGAACTCTTAAAACGAGATTTATAAAAGTGCAAGAGCATCCCACTACCTTTAGGTGGTGGGATGCTCTTGCACGAGGTGCCGCCTTTATCTAAAAACACACTAAAATTTTACAACTGCCCGATTAATTTTGCAGCAAGTAACAAAATTGCAAGGAGAATCACATTTGCTGCCGTAAAACATGCGAAATAGTGCCAGCGAAGCAATGCATTCTCACGAGAAATATACTTAAAGCTAATTAAACTTGCCATAGACGCAATCATGGTTCCCAGGCCACCCAGGTTTGTTCCAATAATCAATGCCTGATACTGGTTCGTAAAGCCTGACAGCAAAATAGCCGCCGGAACATTGCTCATAACCTGACTTGCTGCAACTGCTATAATGACTTCTCTTGTCCGAATCAGACTCTGAAGGAAGCTGCAAAACTGCGGAATGCGTCCAAGATTTCCGATAAAAATAAATAACGCCATAAAAGTTCCTAGCAATGCATAATCTGCACTACGCACAAGTTTACGGTCACACACTGTTGCCCAGACTAGCACACAGATTAATACAACCCATATTGAAATAATGCGCCCTACTGCAAGAAGGCTCAGGAAAAATAAAATCAGATATACCACCAGTCGACGCTTATCTGAAATTTTTCTGCCTTGTGTCTCTAATGTAATTGTCTCTTTCGAGTCACTATTGGCACTGCGATTAATATGATTTGCATTCTTACTTGCATGAATTCCAATCCATATGAGTAAAAGAGCAAATGACAACGCCGTATAGGGAAGCATTAATTTAAAAAATGCACCCGTACTTAACTGCGCTTTTCCATACAGATATAGATTCTGAGGATTTCCAATCGGTGTCATCATGCTGCCAAGATTGGCTGCAGCCGTCTGCATTACTACACATGGAATCAGCCAGTGGTCACGAACCTCATCTGAGAATTTATTCAAGATTAAAATAGCAAATGGAACAAATGTAATCAGTGCCACATCATTTGTAATGATCATTGAAAGGAAAAAGCAAAGCATCACTAATATCGTGACAATACCTGAAACGCTTTTTACTCTTTTTAACAGGTTCTGTGCAATACAATCAAACACGCCGATTGTTCGCATTCCTGCCACAATTACCATCAGACAAAATAAAATAGCAAGTGTACGAAAGTCAATATAGGATGCATACACTGCGTCTGGATGCACCAAAAACATAGAGATGACTGCCAAAATCACTGCAATTGACAACACCGGTTCTTTCTTTATTATATTCTTTGCTGCCATTTGCATTATTACCAACACTTTTTGCATTTCTCATACCCCTGATTGATTGCATCAGACTCCGTTACCTGACGCGCATTTTCCGGATTCATATTTCCACAGTTGTTCCTGCTGTGATATTTGGATCCCGTTGCAGACAGCCATACCATGTTGCCTACTGGCTGAGTTGGTGCTTCGGTCTGCGGGGGTTGTGTCGGTGCTTCAGTCTGCGGAGATTGTGTTGGTGCCGCTGTTTGTGGCTGCGTGGACGGTGTCTGCGCCTGAACAGCTGCTTGTGTTGGTGCTGCCTGTGTCATTGTCTGTGGATCAACATCACTCAAATAAGAGGAAGGTATGTAGGTAGTCGCACCGTTAAATACAATCGTTGCCCAGCCATTGTCATCACGATTTAATACCTGAATCTGATTGCCCGGTCCAAGCTCTCCAATGGTACTGCTTGTGTTGTTCGGTTCTTCCTTTACCGATACAAAATCGGCTGCATACAGCACCTCACCGTTGCTCGGTGCATTGTTCCATGTAATCGTCTCACCATCAGATGTTGCAATAATGTTTCCCTGAAAATCAGTTCTGAAAATCTGTGCCTCAACTGACTCCAATTTTTCGACTGTATCTGAATCCGGATGCCCATAAGAATTATTCACACCGCAGGAAATAACCGCATATTCTGGAAGGACAGCCTCCAGAAAATCCCAGCTGGTGGAACTTGCAGAACCATGATGACCAACTGACAATACATCACAATCAAGATTCTCGTTTGCTGCGATGATGTCTTTTTCTTCCTTTGATTCGGCGTCACCGGTAAATAAGAATGATGTTTCGCCATAGTCAAGACGAATCACAACTGAATTGTTATTGGAATCATCCCGAATCTGGGTAGGTCCAAGAATGGTAAAGCTGCCATCGCCAAATGCGTACTCTTCACCAACTTCCGGGTAGGTTACTTCTTTTCCCTCTGTGGATAACGTGTCATAAAAGGATTTGTAAATTTTGGAATTATGTTCGTAATCTGGTGCAATGATTGTATCTGTATCAAATGCATGAAGTGCACCAACAAGACCATTTAAGTGATCCGCATCATAATGTGATGCGATCATATAGTCAATATCCTCAACACCCTCCTGCTGCAAATATGAAACAAAATAAGACGCGGCATCGGAGTTTCCGCCATCGTATACCAGAACGTTATCCCCGGCCTGAGCCATGATTGCAAGTCCCTGACCAACGTCAATAAAGTGAACAATCAATTCTTCCTGTGGCAGATCACTCTGTATGTTTTCAGCAGCTGGTACAGCCATAGTACCCGACATCAGCATGGCTGCAACAGCTGTGGCTGCTAACCACTTTTTTAGATTACCAAGTGATTTTTTTTGCATCTTGGGCAATGTCTTTTCGTACATTTTTTTCATCATTCGTATCTCCTCCTTTTCATATTGACAATCAATACTCAAATTGTAAAGAATTGGTTACTTCACACGGTACTAGAATTAGTTTAACACACTCTGACTTGGAATAAATAAAATACAAATCTCATCGTCAATGATATTCGCTACTTAAAAAGAATCTTTCTAGATTCTCATTCTGTTATTTAATTCTGCTTCAAATAATCCTGCCTAAATGTGCGAACGAAGTTTTCTACCAAAATATGAATAAAAAGAAAAAGCCCTGCTTTCGCAGGACATATAGCAGCTTGTAGGAGAATCGAACTCCTGTTTTCGCCGTGAGAGGGCGACGTCTTAACCCCTTGACCAACAAGCCTTACAACGATATTTATATTAACACATTTCAATATTTTTGTCAACACTTTTTCCAAGTTTTTTTAGTTTTTTATTTTTTCAGTTCTTTTTCGACACTTTATCCATTTTTTTTGCAGAAATCCTCGTCCGACATAGTCGGGCAGGATTGTTTCACATGATATGGCCACGTTAGTGACTCATAAAAAAACGCCCACACGGATTAATAAAAAGCACTAAAAAAAACGCAAAAAAGTACGAGACACCACCTTTTTTGCGATGGTGTCCCGTGAGCTAACAATCCCATCCTGCCCTCTTAGAAGTTGAATCTTCCTGCCAGTCAAGTTACAGCATAATAACCTCATCGAGTCCGCAGCCATCCATTTGCTCGACTCCGCCGACAACGCAGATACCACTCTCCTTCATGACCTGCTCGATCGTTGCTGCCGTTTCTGTCAAATTTTCTGGTGTCGTCTCAAGAATCTGCTGCCAGCGTGTGCAACGCTCCTTCCAGTCAATCTGTCTCCAGTAGAAGTTATCCGCAGCCTCTCCCTTCATTCTTGGTGTTTGAAGCGGTGACTGATCAGAAATGGTTCCTATGATAAATCCTGTCAGGTCTGGACTTTGTGCAGCAAATTCTTTCAAGAAGTCGCTGCAATCGAGATACTTTTCGAGAGACTGCTCTGCGCTCGGATCACGGTAAGAATAACAGAAGAAGCCACCATTTACACGAACCACCATACCAGTTCCATAAGCACCTCCCTGAACACGAATTGCATTCCACAGATAGCTTAAGCTTACAATTTTTGCTGCAACCTGCCATGAACCATTATAATTATCTGCTTTTCCGCCGCGTACTGCAAATGCAATATCAGCTGGAATAATAATTCCTTCCTTCTTGACTCCCCACGGCTTAACACACGACACAGTTTCCTCTGGTACATTTATACCAGCCGGCAAAAGCTCCTGAAGGGTGTGAACGACTGTCTCCATGTAGGCATCGGTATTTCCAGTCAGACTGATCGTCATACTCTCCTTTGATACCGCACGCACATACAATTGGGTCAACTCATTTTGCAGACTGCTCCAGTTCCAGTTTTCTTCCTGTGCCTTTAACCACTGATAGAACGTGATACCACCGGTACACTCTGAAATCACTCCACCTACACTTGTCTGTGCAGATACGCGTCCAAGTGCTGCGGCATGGCCACTCATAATAACCGACTGGAAGCTTCCCATCTTGATCTGGCGTACAAGATCAAGAACTTCCTTCTCAGAAGTAGCTGCATCAAATCTTGTCTGTGTCAGAATTTCTGCCGCCAGACGGACTGCCTGCTCTGCGTTTGCCTCAAGTGTGCTGAATGAAGCACAAAGTTTTACTGTGCAGCGGCTGTTATCATCTTTGATGCTGAATGTGTTCAAATAGAATTGCATGTTACCGCACAGAAGGCGCAAACGATTGTTTAACTGCTCAACACTTGAATGTGTAGTTTCCAGATTGCCAAGCAGCCTGCACAAAAGGCCAACTGCCGGAAATTCTGCTTCGGTATAGTGATTTGCGTCAAAATATAGCGTAATATAAGCGATTCCACTTGCATTAACACGGTGTAACAGCACCTTCTGCCCCTCAAATGTAATCTCCTCGATTGGCTGCTCCTGCGGTGTGCGGCTTAAATCAGATAATTCAAGGTGTGGAAGCGTTGCCAGCTGCTCTGGTGTATCCTCACTTTCCTGCCATGCAAAAAGACGTTCCTGATTGGCAATAAGTTCTTCTCTTGTCTCATCGCTCCACATTGAAGATTCATCTTCAAGACGTTTTGTCTCTTTTGCACGACGCGCTTCACCTGCTGTGTGAGATGGAATCATTGTCACCTTGCAGCGATGTGGATTCTCCAATAAAATTTCACGGATCAATTGTTCAAAATATCCGTCATTCATCTTCCCACGCAGATTTTCAAACAAATCTCCGATCTGAAGATTTGCCTCCGGTGCGCCACCATACAGCCAACTGTCTAATACCTGCATTCCAAGAACCAAACCCTGAGGATAACTGCCATAATCACGTTCTCTCATCTGGAACTCCATATTCGCCATGGATGCCTCAAGCTTTTCATGATCAAGACCATTATCCGCTAATGTCTGTAATGTGTCGAAAATGCGCATTTCAACCTTATTGCAATCCTCTTTCTTCACATTTTGCGCCTCAATCTTTACCCACGGATTAGCAACCGAATCCATTGCAGAGAGAAATACGGACTCTGCCAATCCCTCCGACAGTACAGCCTTGTTTAATGGTGCCTGATTATTTCCGCAGAGCACATCGGAAAGGATTCGAATCGCAGTTAGCTTCTCACGATCTGCAAAGGTACCGATGACACGGCCCCAGGCCAGACGAATCTTTCCTTCTTCCTTCTCATCTGCACCAATCTCATATTCCACGCACTGTTCACATGCTGTAACAGCAGCCTGAAGTGCCGGCGGATCCATACGCTCTGTCTTCCCAAAACAGGATAGATACTCATCATTAATAATGCCAAGAATCGCATCAATATCCATTGCACCATCCAGATAAATATATGCATTGGATGGCGAATAAAATTTCTTATGGCTATCAACAAATTCCTCGTAGCTTAAATCCGGAATCTTTGCCGGATCTCCACCAGACACAAAACGATATGGTGTATCCGGAAACAGCGCTCGATTGATTGCAAGCTCCATCAACTCGTCTGCATCCACAAGAGCACCTTTCATCTCATTGAAAACAACGCCCTTATAGCTTACTTTTCCTTCATCGTCAAACTCATAATGCCAGCCCTCCTGACAAAAAATTTCTGGCTTTGTGAGGACTGTCGGATAAAATACCGCATCAAGATATATACGCATCAGATTTACAAAATCTTTATCGTTACGGCTTGCCACCGGGTAGAATGTCTTATCGGGAAATGTCATCGCATTCAAGAACGTATTCATAGAATTTTTCAAAAGCTCCACAAATGGCTCCTTGACCGGATAATTCTTTGAACCACATAAAACGGAATGTTCCAAAATATGGAATACACCCGTATCATTCCACGGCAATGTCTCAAAACTAATGCCAAAGACCTTATTTTCTTCTGCTCTGCTAAGCCACACTAACTCTAGCCCCGTCTTTTCATGCTTCATCTGATACATTACCGCATCCAGCTCTGGGAGCGGCACTTCTCTTTCGATTACAAATCCATGCACGGTATCATGTACTTTCACAAAATCCTCCTTACTGTCTAATCAACACATTCATTATCATGTAAACGTTAGACCGTTCACTTGCAACATATTAAAGCCATGCTGCTATGGCATTGGTTTACTACTGTTACTGATTAGTATTATACTTATTCCGATGGAAAATGGCAAGAATTTTCTGACTTCCCCGACATTTATATGCAATAACTGCCGATACAATGCCAAGAAGAATACCACCAAGAACATCCGTTGGATAATGTACATACAGATACATTCTCGAACAAGCAATCAGGCAGGCAAGCACTAGTGTTGATGGAAACAGCTTTTGTTCCTTAGACAGATACAGTGCAGTCGCCACTGCAAAGGATGCCGCTGTATGTCCGGACGGAAACGAAAAATCATCAGGCTTTGCAATCAGCAGCTGCACTGACGTATTTACATCAAATGGGCGAATTCTATGAAAAATATTTTTCAAGATGACATTGCAAAGCAACGCATCTATGATAAGTGCCGCTGCAACGATGATTCCACTTTTTCTCGTCTTTGGAATTATAAGCAAAATAGCTGCTAATACAATCCAAATGATTCCCGCATTTCCCAGTTTAGTGATAAAACACATCAGCATGTCAACTATCGGTGTGTGGATAGTTTGAAGCCAGTCCAATATCTTAAGTTCCATTCCTGTCATGTTGCTCACTTCTTTCTTTTATTCACTTTATCTTACTTTATTTTCTTAATAAAAGACCCTGAACTTCCCGCAATTGCGAAAAATTCAGGGTCTTAGAACTCAATATTTATAAGATTGATTAATCATCCAATCATTATACTTATGCGTTCATCTGCTTAGCAACCTCTGCTGCAAAATCCTCTTCCTTCTTCTCCATGCCTTCGCCGGTCTCGAAACGAACGAACTTCTTAACAGTGATCTTTGCATTGTTCTCCTTAGCAACCTGAGCAACGTACGCACTTACGGACTGCTTTCCGTCCTCTGCCTTTACGTAGGTCTGATCCATCAGACAGATCTCCTTCAGCTCCTTATTGATACGTCCGTTGATCATGCCCTCGATAACCTTCTGAGGCTTCTGGGACTCCTTCGGATCGTTCATGATCTGAGCCATCAGGATTTCCTTCTCTCTTGCAAGATACTCAGCGTCAACCTCTGCTCTGGTGGTATACTGTGGCTTTAAAGCTGCTGCCTGCATAGCAACATTCTTTGCCATTTCCTTAACTGCATCATTTACAACATCAGTCTCAACGTCTACTAAAACGCCGATCTTTCCGCCTGCATGGATATAGGAAACAACAACACCGTTCTCCTCAGAAACCTTTGCGAAACGACGGATGTTCATGTTCTCACCGATGATGGAGATCATGGAGGACAGCTTCTCCTTAACGGTCATGGTCGGGTCTAATGCCCACTTCTCAGCCATGAATCCCTCGATATCCTCTGCCGGAGTGTTTACTGCCTGAGCAGCAACCTCTGCAACGTAGGTCTGGAACTTCTCATTCTTTGCGACGAAGTCAGTCTCAGCATTAACCTCAACTACAACTGCGTGCTTCTCATCCTCAGAGATGCAAGTAGCAACAATACCCTCAGCTGCGATACGTCCAGCCTTCTTCTGAGCACCAGCTAATCCCTTCTCACGCAGGAAATCTACAGCCTTGTCCATATCTCCCTCGGTAGCAGTCAGTGCCTTCTTGCAGTCCATCATACCTGCGCCGGTCATCTCACGCAGCTCTTTTACCATACTTGCTGTAATAGCCATCTTAATCTTCCTCCAAATAGTTGTGTACAGTATTGATACTTCACTTAATTAAAAAATAATAACGATTCAGAAGCCGCAGTCTGCCGTCTCTGAATCGTTATTTCCAACTTGATTACTCAGCGTCAGCTACTACGGTCTCGATATCAGCTGCTGCATCGGTAGTATCAGCTGCCAGCATCTCCTCGCCAACCTGTGCAACCTCATCAACTTCCTCAGCCTCGCCCTGCTTAGCCTCGATAACAGCGTCTGCCATCTTGGAAGCGATCAGCTTTACGGCTCTGATAGCATCATCGTTACCCGGGATTACATAATCCAGCTCTTCCGGATCACAGTTAGTATCAGCGATACCGATCAGCGGAATACCCAGAGTATGAGCTTCCTGAACACAGATCTTCTCCTTCTTCGGGTCAACTACAAAGATAGCGTCCGGGATACCTGGCATATCCTTGATACCGCCAAGGTTTTTCTCAAGCTTCTCCCACTCCTTCTTAAGCTCGATAACTTCCTTCTTTGGCAGTACATCAAAAGTACCGTCCTCAGACATGGTCTCGATCTGACGAAGACGAGCGATTCTGCTCTGGATGGTCTTGAAGTTGGTCAGCATACCACCAAGCCATCTCTGGTTTACATAGTACATACCACATCTCTGTGCCTCAGTTGCTACTGCATCCTGTGCCTGCTTCTTAGTTCCTACGAAAAGGATGTTTCCACCCTCTGCAGCAATGTCGAAAATAGCCTTGTAAGCCTCATCAACCTTGCCTACAGACTTCTGCAGGTCGATAATGTAGATACCGTTTCTCTCGGTGTAGATGTATGGAGCCATCTTAGGATTCCATCTTCTGGTCTGATGTCCGAAATGAACACCGGCTTCAAGCAGCTGCTTCATAGAAATAACGCTCATGTTTTTACTCTCCTTTGGTTTGTCTTCCGTATGCCATACGTACAGGTAACTGCAAACGCAGCACCAAGCCTGCCAACCGCATACGTGATTATTTTAAGCCCCACAATCATATCATGGAAAAAATACAATTGCAAGGCTTTTTTTATTTTTTTTAAATTTTTTCGCTATAAGCTTTACTGTTCATAGGTGATATCACGAAAACATACAACAACTATAAATCCAACATAAATTCATGTACGCACGTGAACGGATTTATGCGTTGGCAGTTGGAGCCGCATTTGAACTGCCTGTGCCAACTTTTACCTTTGCTAACTCATCAAATACAACGTCGTTTAAAACCTTAATATAAGTACCCTTCATACCGGAAGATCTGGATTCGATAACACCTGCGCTCTCAAACTTACGAAGTGCATTAACGATCACGGATCTGGTGATACCGATGCGGTCTGCAATTTTACTTGCGACAAGTACGCCCTCGTTTCCATCTAACTCGCGGAAGATGTGAACGATTGCTTCAAGCTCGGAGTAGCTAAGTGTGCTGATCGCGGATTTTACGATCTGTTTCTTTCTATTCTCCTCTGCACTCTCCTCATTTACAGAACGAAGCATTTCAAGCCCAACTACAGTAGTGCCATACTCACTTAAGATAATGTCATCAATACCATATCCGGTGTGTTCTCTGTAGATAAACAGAGTACCAAGACGTTCTCCTGCTATCTCGATTGGAGTTACAATCGCCTGATACTTGTCACCGTTCTCCTGAGAAAATCCGAGAGTAGCCAGATTGACATTCTCTTTTGTGGAAAGAACACTTAACAGACGCTCATTGAGCATATGATCTGCAAAAGAACCGATGGTATTTTCCATCAGCTCATTAATCACATCGACATCCTTCCAAACGCTGAAGCCTAAAACCTTGCCTTTCTTGCTGAGAACCAGAATATTGGACTCTAGAATCTCGCTCAGCACCTCGCAGATATCGTTGAAGACAACTTTACTGGTATTATTGTTATGCAAAAGTTTATTGATTTTTCTTGTTTTATCCAGCAACTGCACGCTCATATTGGGTTCCTCCAATGCAATTTATTCTTTTACAGTAGCATATCACAAAATGAATAATTTTACAAGAATATTTCGCAGTTTTGTCAGATTTTTCCGTCAGGCTTTGCAATATAGCCACACGCAGCATCACAACAGCACTCTCGATTACCCTTTTTAATCATATATGCTCCACACTTTGGGCAAATGCCGCCAGTCGGACGGTTCCAGGACATGAAATCACAGTCCGGCGCGTCTTCGCAACCATAATAGATACGACCTTTTTTTGTCTTACGGATGACAAGCTCCTTACCACACTTTGGGCAGGCCACGCCGATCTTTTCCAGATACGGCTTTGTATTTCGACAATCCGGAAAACCCGGACATGCCAAAAACTTTCCATGCGGACCATACTTGATCACCATCTGTCTGCCGCACAGCTCACAGTACTCATCCGATAGCTGATCTTCGATTTTGACACTCTCGAGCTCTCGGTTAGCAGCCTCAACTGCCTCATGCAGATCAGGATAAAAGTTTCGCACTATGCTCTTCCACTCTACCATACCTTCTCCGACCATATCGAGTAACGACTCCATATTGGCTGTAAACTCTGCATCAACGATAGTCGGGAAAG
>CAVCPW010000128.1:0-3050 GCA_963604075.1 Anaerovoracaceae bacterium
CTGTACGCTGCAAGGATACTCCTGTAAGCGACTTGGCAAACGCATCATAGCTTTCATAATCCCATGTGCGGTCAGAGTCAAACTCTTCTTCATCAATTACATTAGAGAAGTCCTTCTCATCCATATCTGCCATCATTTCTTTGATGGAGAGGTATCTACGATACTGATCAAATGTCATATTTTCTACAAAATCGATTAAATCATCTTCTGCCAGCTTATAAATGTACTTTGCAACATCCAGATCACTTGATCCGTCATAGTCAAAATCAAACTTCTCTGCCAACTGATCTTCTTTGACTCCATACTGAGCCATCCATACCAGCTGATAATCATCTTCGCTAAGACTTTCAACGAATGCATAATATGCATCACTATCATTTCCACCGATTGCCTCGATATAGGAAAGAATCTCTTCCTTTGTTGTCTCAGAGGATAACATAATGCTTGGTTCTTCGGCATAAGACTCCGCGGAGTCGGTCTTTTCTGCTTCTTTTGCAATCTCTTCTTCTGTTACTTCATCCGTGACGCAAGTCTCATTTGCAGAAATTTCTGCACTCTCCTCCTTTGACGATTCGGTTAGTGTTAAAAGAGCTGTTTGCTCTTCATAAGTTGTCACAGTTGTTTGCATGGCTGCTTCCATAGTTTCAGAGTTCTGTGTATCTGACATACTCTCATTGTTACCGGAAGCTTCTGACACGATACCCGTAGATTCTGCACCAGCCTGAGTATCTGCCTGTGTCTGTACGCCAACAGACGATGACTCTTCTGCCGAAATAACTTTTGCTGTTGACTGGCTCTCAACCACGATTGATGATTCCATCTCATTTGCCAGAGTCATCACCGGGCTGGCTGTAGTGGTTATTGCCATTATAAGCACCATTAACGCAGAAGTCAGCTGCTCCATGCTTTTCTTCTTCATACTTCGCATGATTCATTCCTCCTCATTTTGTCCTGTTTGATGAACAAAGGGTTCTTTCGAAACCTTTTGTGTGAAAGTCAAGCGGATATTCGCAATCCGCTTCGCTACTTGCTCATAACCAAATAACTGCTCCGCAGTTTATCAGAAGGCGCTTGCACGCCTCCTGATACAAGCAAGTCCCCACCCACTGCTTATTGCTTTTCGCAATTGAAGCAGGGGACTTACTTGATTTGGTTAAAATTTGCGATGCCGAAAACAGCCAATGACCTTTCCATCTAGCTGTTCTGCTGATAGTGCGCCAAATATACGGCTGTCTACACAGTCCTCTCTTGCATCTCCAAGCAAAAAATAGCTGCCATATGGAACCTGATACGGATATTCAATAGAAGAGTCGTCAGGGACTTTGGTTTCATCCATGATCTCCTCATGCTGAGTCTGACCGTTCAGTACAAGAAAACCGTCATCCGTAAACTCCACAACATCTCCGCCCTGCGCAACCACACGTAGAAAGTATTCTGTATTGTCAACCGTTGCAGACACAACATCCCCTGTGTAGTAGTTTTTTTCCAACTTTGAATATACAAGCAGATCACCTGCCATCAGTTTGGGATACATGGTACTGTCTGGCATCTGTCTAACACCAAACACAAACGTTAACGTAATCCAGCCGGATGCAACAATCAGCACTATTTCAAGTAGCAAATGCAATAAACGACTTTTCATGCTTTATTTACCCTTCTGCGTTTTTCGCTTATATAAAACTGCGACAAATGCAATGGCAACACCTGCTGCCATTACAAGCAGCGGAACGTACCAGTATTGTGACGTGGCACCCAAAATTACACTATTATGTGGACCAGACGGCGTTTCCGGTGTTGTTTCCGTCTCCCAGTGTCCGAACTCGATTTTGTCCATCTTGTTTTGGGAGTTTTGCCAGTACAATACAAGTGTGGAACCTAATTTACCGCTATCATCGGTCAAAACTGCAATATCAGCGTAGCAACATTCCTTACCCAGATTTGATGTCGCTGTAATGGAATAGTTATGATTGCCAGGTTCGTTATAAATTAACGTAAAAACATATTTTCCTCCAATTTCGACAATTTCCGTGCCGGTAATCGTCTTTAACAGTTCGTTGCTGTCACGGTCACGGATATCTATGGTCATGTCAACATTTTTTGAAAGCGCTGACGAAATGCTGATTGGAATTGTAACCGTAACAGACGGTGTTTTCTCTTCGTCTGCATGAATACTCATTACAAGCCCCATTACAAGAACAAGCATGACACCAAGCAGACGCCTGATCCGATATCTCATACTATTTCCTGCTACTAAAAACATATACAAATGTGTATCGTATATGCTAGATGATTCGCTACAACCTCACGATTTGTAGTTACTGCTTCACTGTGTATGCTTTGGCGATTACAAGTAATACGCTACTCGCAGGTTCTTGTACACTCCACAGTCGTAAATTCCCGACTAAGCCATCGGTACATATTTATATAGTCTTGTATGTGACATTATATAAATTTCATCTAAATAGCTTTTCCTTTCCTAGATTTTATTTACCACTTGGTTTTTGTAGACTTTTACCATCACTCAATTACACCCATCAATGTTTTTGAATTTTTTCACAGATGCCTGTGATGATTCATGTTCGGCTTGTGCTTCAAGCTCATCCGTCAGATGCCCAATCGTGCAAAAAACAAGTGTTCTTGCGTTTGTTCCGGCACTCGTACAGGTGGATAATCCAAGCAGATGTGCGTCTGTATCCACATCATCCGCATAAATCAGTGATTTCTCCTTCAAATATTCATGCATGACCGTCAACAGATTCTCATCCTCATCCGGAGTAACACAGAATGCACGCGAATCATAGGCATCTGTTGCCAGACAGGATACCACAGTCACCTCATAATAACTGTCGTCACTGATCCAGAGCCTGCCTGTCCTATGGGAATAAAAATAGTCCTCATCCTCAAAGTGATCCAGACCGCCAAACATAACATCATAGTCCATATGATGTCCATACAGCAGAGTATATGGATTTGAGAAATCCGATGCGTTTTCCGAATCCACGAAGATGCTTCCTGACAGTGAGTAGTCCCCAAGCGCATCACGGTTTAAG
>CAVCPW010000129.1:0-10282 GCA_963604075.1 Anaerovoracaceae bacterium
AACGGTATGTTGGAGGCCCCTGGAATCGAATTTACGATGAGCGGCGCGCTGGATGCTGATATTCAGGTCAATTTGCCGGGTGATTTTAATATGTATAATGCGGCAGCGGCAGTTGCCATTGCACATGATATGGGCATTTCAACTGATACGATCAATAAGGGATTGACACATTTAAAGATTCGCGGCCGCTTTGATATTGTCTTTAACAATGGTCACTTTGCAGTTTGTGTCGATTTTGCTCATAACGGTTACAGCACAAGAAATCATCTGGAAGCACTTAGAGAGTATCACCCGAAGCGTATTGTTTGCGTGTTTGGTGCTGATGGGAATCGCTCAAAGTATCGTCGCTACGAGATGGGAGAGGCGAGTGCGCTGCTTGCTGATTTGAGCATTGTCACTGCTGGACATAACCGCTATGAGACATTTGATCAGATCTTTACCGATATCAAGATTGGTATCGACAAGGCACAGAAGGAAAAGGCAGAGCCTGTTTCTTATCTGGTCATTCCAAACCGCAAAGAGGCAATTCGTTATGCGATTGAACATGCACAGGAGGGCGATATGATTACTATTCTTGGACTGGGACATGAGAGCTACCAGGAAGAAAATGGAGTCAAGACACCGCATAGCGACATTCAGTTTGCGGCGCAGTGTTGTAAGGAGTGTTATCCACAGGGGTGAGGTGATATTATGATAACATTATTTTTCGTGATTTGTTTAATTGGATTTATGTGGAAATGTCTTGTTTTCGGACTGAAAGCATCCTGGGGAATTATGAAAATACTTTGCTGTTCTGTCATTTTTCCGATAATTCTGATTGCGTTAATAGTAGGCGGTCTGGTCTACATTGTATTGCCTATAGTGATAATCGGTGGAATTGCGGCATTGATTATGGGTAAACATTGAAGGTGCAGCAAAGTAAAGATATGCTGGAAGCAGTGGGCGTGGCTGACACAACAGTGAGAATGTGGAAGTATTGATTGTTAATGAATTGGCAGTGAATGTAAGATTACAAAAGGATTGACAGGAGGTTTATAAGATGAGCAAGGTTTTGATTATAAATGGAAGCCCTCGCGTTGGCGGCAATACGTCAATTGCTGTGCGTGAGATGGAAAATGTATTTAAGGAAAATGGCGTAGAAGTAACTACTGTGCAGGTGGGAAATAAAAATATACGTGGGTGTGTAGCTTGCGGTCACTGCTCTGAAACAGGAAAATGTGTTTTTGATGATGTGGTAAACGAGCTTGCACCTCTCTTTGAGGAAGCGGATGGATTGGTAGTTGCCAGTCCGGTATATTATGCATCGGCTAATGCAACATTGATTGCCTGTCTGGATCGATTGTTTTGCAGTACACCTTTTGACAAGAGCATGAAGGTGGGAGCCAGTGTAGTCTGTGCCAGAAGAGGAGGCTGCTCAGCCACATTTGACGAGCTTAACAAATATTTTACAATCAGCAGCATGCCTGTCGCATCCAGTCAATATTGGAATTCCATTCATGGAAGGACAAAAGGTGAGGCTGAAATGGATGAGGAAGGAAAGCAGACCATGAGAACACTTGCCCGTAATATGACATTTTTGATCAAGAGCATTGAACTTGGCAAAAAAGAGTTTGGTCTGCCAAAGCAGGAAAAACGTGTGGCAACACATTTCATAAGATAAAAAGTTGACTGGAGAAATCAACTTGACATTTCAAATTGCTAAGTGTAATATAAAATGTGTATTTTTCGCCTATTGAAATTAATTAAGGGCGTATAAAAAGAAAAAAACAAAAAAGAACCAAAAACAGCGCTGAAAGGATAAATATGAGTATAGATTTGAGAAACGTTTCCGATTTAACCGGAATTGATATCAATATGGTAGATACGACTGTTCCGGCACCGGAGACGGAACCGAACAGACAGCTCTATTTCATGGCGAAAGACAGAGAGTATGTAAAAAAGAAGTCTGAAGAGCTGGGAAGAAGCCTGAGTGTTCATATTGCTACATTTGGTTGTCAGATGAATGCAAAGGACTCTGAAAAACTGCTCGGTATTTTGAAACAGATCGGATACGAGGAGACGGAGGACGAGAAGGCTGCCGATTTTCTGATTATGAATACATGTACTGTGCGTGAGAATGCAAATCAGAAAGTATATGGTCATTTGGGAATGTACCAGGGCAGAAAGAAGAATGCGCCTCACCGTATGCTTGCTATTTGCGGATGCATGATGCAGGAGCCGGATGAGGTTGCAAAGATTCGCAGCAGTTATCGCTTTGTTGATATTGTATTTGGAACCCATAATATATTTAAACTTGCAGAGCTGTTATACCAGGCATTTACCCAAAAAGAGCAGATAATTGACGTATGGGAAGGAACCGATCAGATTGTTGAAGATCTTCCAGCCGTTCGTAAATATACTTTTAAGTGTGGTGTCAATATCATGTATGGCTGCAACAACTTCTGCAGCTATTGCATCGTGCCATATGTGCGCGGAAGAGAGCGAAGCAGACAACCAGAGGATATTATTAAGGAAATTAAGCAGTTAGTAGCTGATGGTGTAGTAGAGGTTATGCTTCTTGGTCAGAATGTAAATTCCTATGGAAAGACACTTGAGCATCCGATTACATTTGCGCAGCTGCTGCAGCAGGTTGAGCAGATTGAGGGTCTGCGCTGGATTCGTTTCATGACTTCCCATCCGAAGGATTTGTCAGATGAGCTGATTGAAGTGATGAAAAATTCCAAGAAAATTTGCCGTCACTTACATTTGCCACTTCAGTCTGGAAGCAGTCGTATTTTAAAGCGTATGAACCGCAAGTATGACAAGGAGCAGTATTTGGAGTTGGCAATGAAGCTTCGTCGCGAAATTCCAGAGCTTTCTTTGACTACAGATATCATTGTAGGTTTTCCGGGTGAGACCGAGGAAGACTTTGAGGATACAATGGATGTTGTGCGCAAAGTGCAATATGACAGTGCGTTTACATTCATTTATTCAAAGCGTACAGGAACACCGGCGGCAGCGATGGACGATCAGGTACCGGAGGATGTGGTAAAGGATCGTTTTAACCGTCTGTTAAAGTTGGTTCAGTCTATCGCAACTACTCAGTGCAGTCGTGATACTGGAAAGACGCTTGAAGTATTGGTAGAGGAAGTAAATGAGAAAGACACGTCCATGGTATCTGGACGTCTCAGCAACAATACAATGGTTCATTTTAAGGGAGATAGCTCCTTGATTGGAACGATCTGCAAAGTAAAACTTATAGAGTCCAAAGGCTTCTATTATTTAGGAGAGCTTGTGGAACAGGCATAACATAAGATAAATAAAGGGGATGATAGCGGCTGACGGTTACGATAGCCGCTATCAGACTGTTATTGGAGAGGCAAAAACAAATGGAGATCAACAGGGCGAAATTGTCGCCGATGATGCAGAAGTACTTTGAGACAAAAGATGAGTATCCGGGCTGTATCTTGTTTTACAGACTGGGTGACTTCTATGAAATGTTTTTTGATGATGCAATTGCTGCGTCAAAGGCACTGGAGATTACATTAACGGGAAAAGAATGCGGTCTGGAGGAGCGGGCACCGATGTGTGGCGTCCCGTATCATGCAGCTGATAATTATATTGACCGTCTGGTTCAGAAGGGTTACCGTGTGGCCATTGCAGAGCAGATGGAGGATCCGAAGTTGGCGAAGGGGCTTGTAAAGCGTGAGGTAATCCGAGTGGTAACACCGGGAACGATTTACGATAATAAGGCCCTGGATGAGACAAAGAACAATTATTTGATGTCAATTGCCTATGTGGGCGGCATCTACGGTGTTAGTACCTGCGATGTTTCTACAGGTGAATTTTATCTGACTGAGCTGAAGACAAAAGAGCAGTTAGAGGATGAGCTATTTAAATTTACTCCGGCAGAGGTACTTTGCAATGATTTATTTGAACTGAGTGGAGAAAATCTGGATGCACTGAAGGAACGTCTGCATTTTACTGTATCGACGCCAGATTCTTGGTATTATAAGGAAGATAATGCAAAGAAGATCCTGCTTGAGCATTTCCATACAAACTCTCTTTTGGGAATTGGTCTGGAGGATTATGATGCCGGAATGATATCCGCTGGTGCGCTGATGCAGTATCTGTATGATACGCAGAAGAGCACAATGCCTCATATCACAAACATTCAGCCATATACAACGGGTTGTTACATGATTGTGGATACATCCACGCGCCGCAATCTGGAGCTGACGGAAACGCTTCGCGAGAAGGAAAAGCGCGGAAGCCTTTTGTGGGTACTCGATAAGACAAAAACGGCAATGGGTGCGAGATTGCTTCGCAGCTTCATTGAACAGCCGTTAATTGATCGCGCGATGATCCTAAAGAGACAGGAAGCAATTGAAGAGCTTTTAAATGAGTATGTGACGAGAGAAGAGATTCGCGAATACCTCCAGCCAGTTTACGATTTGGAGCGTCTGGCAGGTCGTATCAGCTATAAGACAGCAAATCCAAGAGATTTGCTTGCTTTTGCAGCATCACTCAAGATGCTTCCGCCAATTAAACAGCAGCTCGCAGGTTTTAAGGGCGCACTGTTAAAGGAATTGTACGAAAATCTCGATACACTTGAAGATCTTGAAAGTCTGATTAGCAGCGCGATTGCGGAAGATCCGCCGCTTGTCATCCGTGAAGGTGGAATCATTAAAGATGGCTATAACGAAGATGTAGATAAGCTGCGCCGATCAAAGACAGAGGGAAAGACATGGCTGTCCGAGCTTGAGACAAAGGAACGAGAGCGCACTGGAATTAAGACGTTACGTGTTCGATATAACAAGGTTTTTGGTTACTATATAGAAGTAACAAATTCATTTAAGGATATGGTTCCGGCGGATTATACGAGAAAACAGACGCTTACCAATGCAGAACGTTTTATCACGCAGGAATTAAAAGAACTTGAAGATTTGATTTTAGGAGCGGAGGATAAGCTGTCTGCGCTCGAATATGAGCTTTTCTGCGACGTGAGAGATCGTGTGGCTTCTCAGGTTGAGAGAATCCAGAAGACGGCAAGATCCATTGCACTTCTAGATGTTATGGCATCGCTGTCATTTGTTGCAGAACGCCAGAATTACGTAAAGCCGCAGATCAATGAGAAAGGCATTCTTGATATTAAGAGTGGACGCCATCCAGTTGTAGAGCAGATGATTCCAAACGATATGTTTGTAGCAAATGATGTGTTGCTTGATAATGGAAAGAATCGCATTTCGATTATCACTGGTCCGAATATGGCTGGAAAATCGACTTATATGCGTCAGGTGGCGTTGATTGCGCTGATGGCTCAGATTGGAAGTTTTGTCCCAGCAAAGTCAGCGAATATATGCATCAGCGATCGTATTTTCACTAGAGTCGGTGCATCTGATGATTTGGCATCTGGTCAGAGTACCTTTATGGTAGAGATGAACGAGGTGGCAAATATTTTGCGTCATGCGACGAAGAAGAGTCTTATTATCCTAGATGAGATTGGACGAGGAACGAGTACTTATGATGGTATGAGTATCGCGTGGGCGGTTGTTGAGTACATTGCCGACACCAGACAGCTTGGCGCAAAGACGCTATTTGCAACGCATTATCATGAGCTGACAGAGTTAGAGGGTGCATTAAATGGTGTCAATAACTATTGTATCGCTGTAAAAGAGCAGGGCGATGATATCGTCTTTCTAAGAAAGATTGTAAAGGGCGGTGCAGACCGTAGCTACGGAATTCAGGTTGCAAAGCTTGCTGGTGTTCCAGATCGTGTGATCAACCGGGCGAAGGAGTTGGTAGAGGAATTGACCGATGCTGATATTGCAGCGCGTGCAAGAGAGATTGCCCAGATGCAGGCAGCACCGTCAAAGAAGCGTGTGTCTAGACCGGATGATGTAGACGCCAATCAGCTGACACTTTTCGATACCGTAAAGGACGATTCAATTATTGAAGAAATCAAGAAGCTTGAGATTGCGAATATGACACCGCTCGATGCACTCAACACGCTGTATCGGATGCAGGCAACTTTAAAGAATCGAATTTGATGCTTCCAAGGTGAAAAGCTCAGATTTAAAATAAATCATACAAAGGAGGTCTGCAATGCCCAAAATACAATTGCTCGATCAGGCAACGATTAATCAGATTGCAGCAGGAGAGGTCATTGACAGACCTTCTTCTGTTGTAAAAGAATTGTTGGAAAATGCGATAGATGCAAAGGCGACGGCAATTACCGTTGAAATCAAAGAAGGCGGAATCAGTTTTATTCGTATTACCGATAATGGTTGTGGAATTGACAAGGATCAGGTACGCATGGCATTTAAGCGTCACGCGACAAGCAAGCTTCATACAATAGATGATTTGCTTGATATTGGTTCTCTTGGCTTTCGTGGAGAGGCACTTTCGAGTATTGCAGCCATTGCACAGGTAGAACTGATAACCAAACCACCTGAATCTATGCTTGGTGTTTCGTACCAGATTGAAGATGGTGAGGAGAAAAGTCTGACAGAGATTGGTGCACCAGATGGTACGACAATACTGGTGCGGAATATGTTTTACCATGTGCCAGCCAGAAAAAAGTTTTTAAAAACAGCGGCGACAGAGGGAAACTATATCAACCAATTGATGGAAAATATGGCGATGCTGCGTCCGGATATCTCTATGCGTTTTATCAACAGTGGACAGAATAAGCTCTATACGAGCGGAAATGGACGCCTGAAAGATTTGATTTACACGATTTACGGAAGAGAAATCTCATCTAATGTGTTAGAGATTAACTACGAGTGCCCGCTTTTTTCAGTGACTGGCTATCTTGGAAAGCCGATTATTTCACGAGGAAATCGAACCTTTGAAAATTATTATATTAATGGCCGTTTTGTAAAAAGTCGTCTGATTGCGGCTGCGATTGAGCAGGCATATAAGCCATTTATGATGCAGCATCGATATCCTTTTACGGTGCTTCATATTAAGATTCAGCCGGAATTAATTGATGTCAATGTCCATCCGGCAAAGATGGAGGTTCGTTTTCAGCGTGAAAATGAGGTTTACGATCTGCTGACTGCGGCGATTGAAAATACGCTTCGCGGCAAGGAATTTATTCCAGATGTCAGCGATGATGGAAAAGCAAAAAAAGAGGTTGTTGACAGTAAGAAGAAACTTCCTGAGCCGTTTGAGCAACGACGTATTCAAGCGATGAAGGAAATTATTCCACCGCCGCCGATAGAGCATAAGACATCGATGGAATCTAAAACAACAATTGAATCAAATAAATCAAAAACATTGGCGGATTCTGGGACAACAAGAGTGTCTAAGACACAAATAGAACCCAAAACACGAACAGAATCAAATACACAAGAGGCATCAATTGTATCAAACAATTCGCCAATATATCAGTCACCAGCGAATAATGCGGCAGGGGCAACGCTTGCAGAGCCTTCTGATGCTTATAGAGCAGCGTCGGGTATGCACAGACGAATCGGGCAGACAGAGCCTTTTCTGTCAAAAGCAGCAGAGGAGCAAAAGATGTCTGAGGTATCAACGCCTCGGGAAACGCCTGATATCATTTCAAGGCCGGATACCGTCCAAAACCGGGGAATACAGGAAACATCAGATAGTATTTTGAAACAGGAAGTATCGGCCAAGCCACAGCAGCAGACATTATTTACCGAGCCGTTATTATCCGAAAAGGCACGAATTCATCATCGTTTGATTGGCCAGTTGTTTGACACATATTGGCTGATTCAGTATGGCAATCAGCTTTACATCATGGATCAGCATGCTGCACATGAGAAGGTAAATTATGAACGTATGATGGCGGCATATCGCAAAAAGGAGCGCATCACGCAGTTTGTGAGTCCGCCGATGATCGTTTCGCTTACAAGGGCAGAGGAAGCACTGTTGGAAGAATTTAAGGATGAGTTTGAGCGCATCGGCTTTACGATTGAGCCATATGGCGGACGTGAGTACGCGATAAGTGAGGTTCCGGCAAACTTGTATGGAATTAATGAAAAGGAACTTTTTTTGGAAATGCTGTCTGGTCTTGAGGAACGAGGCACAGTGCCGCCGTCTGAACTGATTGCGTCAAAGCTTGCTTCTATGTCGTGCAAGGCGGCAATCAAGGGTGGTCAGAAAATTTCGTTTCAGGAAGCGGACGCGCTCGTATCGCAGCTGTTGACACTTGATAATCCGTATGCATGCCCGCATGGAAGGCCGACTATTATAACGATGACAAAGTACGAGCTTGAAAAGAAGTTCAAACGAATTGTGTGAGAATTTGTTTTCGAAAAGTGTTTTCGGAAGCCTCAAAACATAAGTTAGGAAGAAAAATATGATACAAGATAAAGAGAACAGGAAGCCACTTATTATATTGACAGGCCCGACGGCAGTGGGAAAGACAAATGCTTCGATTGGGCTGGCAAAACAGCTTGGCTGTGAAATCATCAGTGCGGATTCCATGCAAGTATATAAATATATGGATATCGGTTCTGCTAAAATCATGCCGGATGAGATGCAGGGGGTTCATCATTATCTGGTGGACGAGCTGTCACCGGGCGATGAATTTTCAGTAGTGCGCTTTCAGCAGATGGCAAAAGCGGCGATGGAAAAGATTTATGATAATGGTCATATTCCACTCGTAGTGGGTGGAACCGGCTTTTATATTCAGGCTCTTTTGTATGATATTGACTTTGAGGATACCTGTGAGGATACTGATTATCGCATACAGCTTGAGGCACAGGCAAAAGAACTTGGCAGCGAATGGCTGTTAGAAGAAGTGAGAAAGGTTGACCCGGCATCAGCAGAGGCAATTCATGCAAATAATACAAAGCGCCTGATTCGAGCACTTGAGTATTTTAAATTAACAGGACGCAAAATCTCGGAACATAATGAACAGCAGCGCAAGAAAGAATCACCATATAATTTCTGCTATTTTGTTTTAAATCGAGATCGCGCAGAGTTGTACCGCCGCATTGACATTCGTGTTGATCAGATGATGGAGCAGGGACTGTTAAAGGAAGTCGAGTCGTTAAAGGCGATGGGGTATGATCGAAGCTTTGTCTCGATGCAGGGGCTTGGCTATAAAGAAATTTTAGCTTATTTTGACGGGGAATGCACGTTAGAGGAGGCTGTAAATCAAATTAAACAGTCTACAAGGCATTTTGCAAAGCGTCAGTTGACCTGGTTTCGCAGAGAGCGCGATGTGACCTGGCTTGATATTGACGGTTTGACAAATGAAGAAGTATTGAAACAGTTGACTGCACAGTGCAAAGAAAAAATAAATCATATTAGGAGAGAAACAGAAAAATGACCATGAAAGAAACCTACCTGTCCATGGGGATTGGTGAGAAAACATATGAATTTTGCGAGAAGATTGAGCAGGGATTAAAGGAGCGTTTCTGTGAAATCGATCGCATTGCTGAGCAGAATCAGATGAAGGTACTTGGCGCAATGCAGAAAAATCATGTTAGCGAAGCGTGCTTTGCAGCGACAACCGGATACGGCTATAACGATATGGGAAGAGAGACACTTGAGAAGGTGTACTCTGACGCGTTTCACACTGAGGCAGCACTGGTGCGTCCGCAGATTACCTGTGGAACCCATGCGTTAGCACTGGCATTATCAGCAAACCTTCGCCCGGGTGATGAACTGCTTTCTCCTGTTGGAAAGCCATATGATACTCTTGAGGAGGTAATTGGAATTCGTCCATCCGTTGGTTCATTACGAGAGTATAATATTTCCTACAGTCAGGTAGATTTGCTGCCGGATGGCGGATTTGACTGGGATGGCATCCGTGCGGCAATCAACGAAAAGACAAAGGTGGCAACAATTCAGCGTTCCAAGGGTTATCAGACAAGACCAACCCTTTCTGTTGAGCGCATCGGAGAGCTGATTGCCTTTATCAAGTCTATTAAACCAGATGTAATCTGTATGGTAGACAATTGCTATGGTGAATTTATCGAGGAAATTGAGCCATCTGATGTCGGAGCTGACATGACAGTTGGTTCACTTATTAAAAATCCGGGTGGCGGATTAGCACCGATTGGCGGTTATATATGTGGAACTAAGTCTTGCATTGAGCAGTGTGCATATCGCTTAAGTGCACCGGGACTTGGTCAGGAGGTTGGCGCATCATTGGGCGTTCTTCCGGCATTTTATCAGGGATTTTTCCTGGCACCGACGGTGGTTTCCGGTGCGCTGAAGGGCGCGATTTTCGCGGCGAACATTTATGAGAAGCTCGGTTTCCGCGTGGTGCCGAATTCCACGGAGTCGCGCCACGACATCATTCAGGCGGTGGAACTCGGTT
>CAVCPW010000130.1:0-8456 GCA_963604075.1 Anaerovoracaceae bacterium
TCCTAAGATTATATCTTATTAGGTCGGGGTGTTACAACTATAATTTACCACAACACTCCTTGACTATATTCTACTCGGCTGGTTACTAAATTGCGAATGTGCGAATTTTTTAAACACAGAAAAAAGGCTCTGACCTTTTACAGTCAAAGCCTTATTCAGCCATTGCAATGCCTTAGTCTTATTAAGTTTTGTCGTACTGCCTTATAAAACCTCGGCATTATCTGTGTACCATCTTTTTTCTTATCATATTTTACGGATTTTGGCGTCAGTCTTCCTTCTTCTTATTCAGTCCAACCTGCTCCTTTAAGGCATTCAGTGCATCAGCATATTTGTGAGATGTTAACATTGGGTTTCCCTTTAAGAGAATGATTTTACGAAAATCCATACGTTTTGTGATAGAATTCTTGATCTCGCCTAAGTAGGCCAGACGCTCTTTGAGGCGAATAACATCGGCCACTTTTTCCTTTGGAACAAGTGAGGAAAGCTTTTCAAGATACTCGGTAACAGAAGCTTGAAACTCTTCGAGACGGGCGTTTTCTGGTTTCTTGATGTTGTCAAGCTTGTCGCGCAATGTTTCGCTGACGGAATCGGTCAGTACAGCAAAGTGATCGTGTAGCTTTTCAGCATCGGATTTGAGCTTAGTGAGCGATTCAAGAATCTGACGAAGATCCATAGCAGCGTGGAATGAGAATGCGAAATCAATGGCAAACAGAATCGTGATTACGATAAGTGCACCAAAGCATATGTCCTGTGGAATTTGCTCCAGAAAGGAGGCTATATATGGATGGACAACGTGAACCAGAAGAAGCGTAAACACGCCCCAGGCCAGTGAGGAACTTAAACATATATGCCCATGAATATTAAATTTTTTATCGCTGTAGTCCCAGTAGCGAACCTGAAAGAGAGCTTCCATGATGACACCTGTGACATATTCGAGCAGTGTGGCAGAGAACATTCCAATAAAGAAAATGCCGATTTCGGATGAGCGCACCGGATAAGTAGTGCATAGCATTACAATGGCACCGCTTCCATAGATCGGAAGCATCGGGCCAGTCAGAAATCCTCTGTTTGTCAGCTTGTGTGTGCAGATGGATACATAGCTGGATTCCCAAATCCAGCCAACAAAGCTGTAGAAGAAGAAATATAGTAAAAGATGTGCGTAGGCAGTCATAACGATCATCCCCCTTTATTTTTTTGAGTGTCACTAGTGTCATATCCTAGTGTAGATGATATTCTTTCGCATTGCAAGTATTATAACAGATTATAGTAAATTTAACCCAATCGAGTAAGTTCTCTGCTTCAATTGCGAATATCCGCTTGAACGAATTATAGAAGATTATAGCAGACACATGAAAGATATTCCGGAAAATCTGTGATACTTTGATGCTCAATCTTCCAGATCGAACCGTCTGCAAGATGAATAGGTTCGCCACTGCTTAAATCATATGAGGAAGCATTTGCATCGATTCCTGTTCCAATCGCTTTTAGAAAGGCCTCTTTAGCGGTCCATAGGCGAAGAAATTCGCGGTTTCGTGTATCGCCCTCTGGAAGGAAACGAAGGTGTGCGAGCTCTTTGGGGTGAAATACATGGTGAGAGAGAATTGCTTTGTGCAGGCGTTCAATGTCGCAGCCTACGGGGGTGTCGCTTATCACAAGCATGACAAAATCACCACTGTGCGAGAGATTAAAAAATGGAATGGGCGGAGCACAAATGGATGAATTTGAGACAGATGAGCTCGAGACAGATGAACTCGAGACAGATGAACTTGAAGTGAGAATACTTGGATCGGGAGCATCTGAATCGAGGATATCTGAATTGGGAACATCGAAAGAAAAATCAGTCCGATAGGATACCGACGGCTTTCCAGTAGCAGCGTAGGAGACGGTGAAGCACTCCGGATGATGATGATAAAGATGCTCCCAAAGAAGCAGTCCGGCGGTGGCACAGCGCTTTTTATCGGCCTCAAAACGAAAAGAGAGCAGCTGCTCCCGGCGCTTTGGTTGAAGCGTCGAAAGCAACTGCTCATTGATTACGATATCGTGAATGGATTGGTAGTAAATCTGAACAGCCATAGCGGATTATCTCCCAAAATAAGCATCAATACCGTTTGCAAGTCCCTGTGCGATCAGCGCCTGAAACTCCGGATCTGCCATCTTCTGATCCTCTTCCGGGTTTGACATGAAGCCCATCTCGACAATTGTAACTGGGATAGTACACCAGTTAATGCCGGTCATACTGTCATCCTGCAGCAGACCTTTGTTTGCAAGGCCAGTGGTGGAGCAGTAGAAGGAAAGCATCGTGGAGGCCAGAGTGTTGCTTGCGGAGATCACATCTGCGGACAGATATGGATTTGCAGCGGACGGTGCATAGAACATGGCACCATTTACGGAAGAATCGTCAGAGCTGTTTGCATGGATGCGGACGAAAATCTCGGCTCCGCTCTCATTTGCATAGACAGCGCGCTCGGCGTTACTCATCGGACAGTCGTTTGTTGTTCGAATCATGACAACCTGATAACCACGGTTTAACAGCTCTTGCTGAAGCATCTGGGAAACGTCTAGGTTTAACTGGTACTCAGCAAGACCAGTTGAAATACCACTTGTTCCAGTAGTAAGCTTTGCCTTCATGACAGAGGAACCAGGGCCGTTTGGCTCCTGCTCGCTGATGCCTGCCTGCTGATGTCCGGCATCAATGCACACAATATGTCCATTTGTGGATGTCTGGCTTGAATTTGCTGTATTTTCATCGGCTGCTTGCACGGCAGATGCAGCGGTATCTGCTGCTGCATCACCAACCTGATCTGTAGAAGATACAAGAAATTCTGCTTTTACATAACCATCTGCGGTTGTGCTGTGAATTTGCACCCATCCATCTTCTGCAATAGCAAGAATTCGAACCTCTTCACCGCGGTAAAGCTCACCAATCTTATTTCCTTCGGTGGAAGGATAATCGCGAATGTTAAGGGAATCGGTATTGACATACCAGATATCACCGACGGCGAGTTCTTTAGAAGTAACTGTAGCCTCGGTAGAAGCTTCAGTGGATTCCTCTGTAGATTCCTCAGTGGACTCTTCTGTAGATTCTTCAGTGGAAGCCTCTGTAGAAGGCTCTGTGCTGGACTGAGCCTGTGTCTCAGTTTCAGATACAGATTCGGTTTGTGTGCTTGTATTATAGGATTCAGTTCCTTTTTTGCATCCTGACAATCCAGCAAAAAGAGCGGCGGACAGTACAAATGCAGAAATTAAATGAAATTGTTTCATAAATGACCCCTCCTGGTACATAAATTAATCTCATTGTACTTTGTTTTATCAAAAAAAGCAAGGCAAAACGCGGTACTTGTGGGATTGAAAGGTTTTCTTAAGAATACTTGTAACAGAGAATAAAATGCGGTAGAATAAAGTCGCAAAGGTAAAATAAAATGCAACGCAAAAAGAAACAGGAAAAACAAAAGTAACAAAAAAGAAAAAATAACAAACTAACCAAAAGCAACAAACGAACTAGAATCAGTAAGGGAACAAGAGGAATAAGAAAAGGAATCAGAGAGAATAAAGAAAGGTGTGTGGCCGAATATGGCAAAAGAAGATTATCAGAAAGCACTTAAAAAAGGTGAGAAAAGCTATGCAAGATGTCTGTCAGAAGGAAAATATCCGTATTTGCAGGTACTTGAAGAGTTGTTATCTCACACTGACGTGGTGGCAGAGGAAAATTTGGGAATCTGTGCGGTTCCGTCTGAGCTTATTGTGGGAACCTACACTGCAGGAAGGCGTACCGCATTTGCACCGGATTTTATGCCGCTTTTGAATCCGGAATCAGAGTTCGCAGCCAAGTGGCAGACACTTTATGAAGCACATCTTGATGAGGGTATTCATGATCCGATCAAGTGCTATGAGTTTATGAATCGTTATTATGTACTTGAAGGTAATAAGCGTGTCAGTGTATTGAAATTCTGTGGAGCGTTGAGTGTGATGGGAAATGTGACACGTATCATTCCAAAGCGCACGGATGAGCCGGAGAATCGTTTGTACTTTGAGTATCTGGCATTTTATAAGCATTCAAAGGTTAATTACATTGTGTTCAGCAAGCTGGGAAGTTACCGCATTTTTCTGGAAAAGATCGGTTTTAAAGCAGATTATGACTGGACCGATGACGATCGGATAGAGGTGCGATCTCTGTATGCACGCTTCGAGAAGGCATACAAGGAAAAAGGAGGCGATCATCTGCCGATTCCGACTGCTGATGCATTTTTGATGTATCTTGAGTTGTATCCGTGCGATTTAAAATCAGGTGAAAAGCTTCCGGCACAGATTAAGTCAGAGTTGGTAAAGATGTGGGATGAGATCATTTTGCAGGCAAAAGGAAACCCTACTGAGATCAAGATGGAACCGCAGGAGGCACCGAAGAAGAATCTGTTTGATTATCTTCTTTCACCTGGAACAAAGTATCTTAAGATTGCATTTGTACATGATAAGAATCCGCAGGACTCCGCATGGATTTACGGTCATGAGTTGGGTCGTATGTATTTAGAGGAGCAGTTTAAGGGCAAGGTTGAGACAATATCCTATAATAATGTTTCGCAGGGCGCCGAGCTGGCGAGTACGTTAGAAGATGCTATAGCCAAGAAGTGTAGCATTATATTTACGACGACTCCGCAGTTTTTGGAGGGAAGTATCAAGACTGCATTGAAATATCCGAATATTAAGATTTTAAACTGCTCAGTTGACACGAATCATCAGTGCATTCGTACTTACTATGCGCGCCTGTTTGAGGCAAAGTTTTTGTCCGGTCTGGTGGCAGGAGCATTGTGTAGAAATGGAAAAATCGGATATATGGCCGATTATCCGATATGTGGCATGATCGCTAACATCAACGCATTTGCAATTGGTGTTAAGATGGTAAATCCGACCGCTATAGTGCAGCTAGAGTGGACGACGGTGCGCAGCAAGCAGGAGATTATCAACGATTTCCGTGCAAGTGGCGTGAATCTTGTGTCGTGTCTTGAGATGATTGTGCCAAATTCACCATCCCGCTATTTTGGCTTAGTCAATATTGAAAAAGAGGACGAACCGGAGAATCTTACCGCTGTTATGTGGAATTGGGGTGCACTTTACAAAAAACTGGTTGAGACTGTTCAAAATGGTGCATGGGATAGTGCCGGAAGTGATGGCGTAGCACTCAACTACTGGTGGGGCATGTCTGCCGGTGTGGTTGATTTTATCTGCTCACCGAAGGTTCCGGCAAAGACAAAGCAGCTGGTTGAGTTTATGCAGCATCAGATCATGGAGGGTGGCTTCACACCATTTTCTGGGATTTTGTATTCACAGGAAGGCATTGTGCAGAGTGATGAAAACAGCTCGTTGTCACCTGAGGAGATCATTAACATGAGATGGCTGGCGGATAATGTAAAGGGCAGTCTGCCACGTTGGAATAAGCTAAACGAAGATGCAAAGGCCGTCGTTGAGGTTCAGGGCGTAGACAATATTGACGAATAACTAAGAATAATTTTATGGGTGAGAAAAGCAGTTATTTGGTTATGAGCAAGTAGCGAAGCGGATTGCGAATATCCGCTTGACAAGAAAATACGGCGGAAATAGAGGTAATAATGAGAATATTGGTAATTGCAGATATCGAGTCGAAGGCATTATGGGACTATTTTGACAAGTCTTTGATTGAAGGTGTTGATCTGATTATCTCCTGTGGAGATTTGAATCCAAGGTACCTGTCCTTTCTGGCAACATTTACAAAGGCGCCTGTAGTATATGTGAAGGGAAATCACGACGGAAAATATGAGGATATACCACCGGAAGGCTGTACCTGCATTGAAGATACTATTTACGAATTTAATGGTGTGAGGTTGCTCGGCCTTGGCGGCTCTATGCGTTATAAGCCTGGAACAAATATGTTTACGGAAAGGGAAATGCGAAGGCGTGTGAACAGGATGCGCTTTAAGCTGCGAAGAAATGGTGGATTTGATGTCTTAGTGACCCATGCTCCTGCCTATCAATTAAATGATGGAGACGACATCCCTCACAGGGGTTTTCAGATTTTTAAGGATTTGATGGACTGCTATAAGCCGCTTTTGTTTGTGCATGGACACGTGCATGCAAATTATGGCGGACGATATAAGCGGGAGTCAAAATACAGCGAGACGCGTGTGGTAAATGCCTATGAGCGCTATTATATCGATATTGATGACAAGGAGATTGAAGAAAATCGCAAAAAAAGAGGTCCGAAGACCCCTTTAATCGGAAATATGTTTCCAAAATGAGCTTGCGACGATGCCTGAGTCTGGCAAAGAGATATCCATTCAGGCATTTATTCAGACATTCATTCATTTATTCGTTTACTTTGAAATGTGATCATTCGTTTTTATTGAACAATGATCATTCATCGTCTTCATTTGAGTGACGTGTCTTTCCAGAAAGACATTGAAAAAGATAAATTAAAATTGGGATGAAGAAAGTACAGAACAGAGCGCTGTACAAAAATCCCTGTGCAGTCGGGCTCTTGAAAAAGGAAGCGATTAACGCTGCAATGTAGAGTCCGACTAAAAGAACAATACCGATGATGGCAAGAATGCGCTGCTTTTTTGTATATTTTGATTTCATATGAAAACTCCAGATTTTATAATTTTTATAGTTTCTTATGATTTTAAGATTTATTCAAACGTAACATTTGTCAGAGTCGGTGCCTGCACTCCATACACGATCATTCCAAAGGTGATAGAAGAGCCTGCCGGGATGGTCGTGTTATAATCTACCGGAATAAACAGACGATTGTTTCCAGAGCCGCCTACTTCACAGGACCAGTATTCCTTTGGAGAAATCTCTTCGTCCCACGTAATGCGAAAACGCCAGCCAGTTACATCAGCAGTGGATGAGTTTGATACGGTGACATCGTAGGATGCGTATTGCATCGAATTGTCGGCCCAGGTTCCGGTACAGTTGACTGATACGTTGCAGCCGTTGCTGAAGCTCCAATAGTTGTCGGATGCATAGAGGGTGGTCGGTGTATCAGCAGCACCAGTTTCAGATACTGTTTCTAACAAGGTATCACTAGAAGAACTAAGAGCTACACCGCGCGTTTGCTGATTCTGGTAAAACCACTGTCCAGCGGGGGAATAATCCTCGTCAGTCCAGTCGGATACCACTGTGCAGGAGGAGCGAAGAAGGGCACAGGCATCCTCTTTGTTTGAAAGATTCCAATAGATATAGCCGATGTTGTTCTGACTTAACAGATCTAGCCATGTGTCGGCACTGGTGGTATCAATTGTGCCGCTGCCAGAGGCCTCACTAATACCAAATTGAGATACAAGAACAGGAAGACCATTTGCAAGAGCAGTTTTTAGCTTGTTTTGAAGGTCATCCTTGTGTGTGGCCGCATAGAAATGCAGGCTGTAGAGAAGGTTGTCCCGATCGATCGGTGACTGGGATGCGATATCTACATCCTGGCTACAGGTAGGTGTACCTACGATTACAAGGCTCTGCGGTGCATAAGCACGGATGCGGTCAATCACATCAACGGCATAGCTGCGAATATCGTCCCATGAGGTATCCCCATTTGGCTCATTGCAAATTTCATACAGAATATTTGGTATATCGCCGTAGGTGGAGGCGATCTTTTCAAAGAAGGAAAGTGCATCCTCTTTGTAGGTATTCGGATTGGAATCCGAGAGAGTGTGCCAATCGACGATGACATACATGTCCAGCTTTATGGCGGCCTCAATGCCGGTTATCAAGCAGTCGAGCATCGTCTGTTTGGTCGCATCATCACTGACGCAGTAGCCGCCATCCTCTGCCGTGTACATGGCGAGACGGATGGTGTTGATATTCAGATCGTCACGAAGTTTTCGGAATGTGTCGATGTTTACATATTCGGGATACCAGGCCAGATTGTGGGTGCTGATGCCCTGAATCTGGAAAGCAGCCTCATATTTGTCAACCACAATCCCGGAAGAGGAGACGGTAAGCTGACCGTGTTTGGTGACAATTCCGGCGGTCTCAGGCTCAATTGTCGTCAAAGAAAAATCTTCCAGCGAGGTCGCTTCAGCTGCAAAAGCATGGGAAACAAAGCAGATGGCAAGAAGACAGAGAACGAGCACAAAAACTACGCGAGATCGGAAGGTGTCAAAAAGATAGTGTGCATCAAAATACATGACAGCACCTCCATAATAGAATATAATAGGAAAACGATAATAAAGAATACAATCATTTCAGTCAATTCTATCATATAGCTTTTTGTGAGAAACACAACCGCTTTTTTTGAATTGTAAGAAAAAGTTAAAAGAAAGAGCAATGGAAGTGCTAATTGAGCAAATGGTAAGCTGGCTTATAGTAAGAACAGTAGGTAAAAGATAGAATGAATGACAGAAAGAATATTAGAAAATAATAGAAAGAACACTATAAAGAATGATATAAATAACAATAGAAAGAATGATACAAATAACAATAGAAAGAAT
>CAVCPW010000131.1:0-25853 GCA_963604075.1 Anaerovoracaceae bacterium
CAATGCCGGTGTATAGATTAGCATATAAATATTATGTGGATAAACGAAAATCAAGTGAAGATTTTGTAAGATTTTGCTCACAATATTTAGTCAAATGCCCGGAAATTGCATCTATATTGTTAGATGAGAAGGGGGAAAAATTAAAAAAAAGTGAACTAATAAAATTATGTATAGAATCTGATAATAGTTACCTTCAAGAATTAGGAAAAAGTTATGCTTTGGCGGAGCATGTGGAAAGTTTACATGATACAATTGAAATATCAAAGCTATACAAACAAAATATTAATAATTCTATTGTACTTAAAGCAGTAGCTGGAAATGGTTTTACATCATTAAATACATTGCTTGAGTTAGAGAAAATACAGAAACTTAATGGAGCAAAACTAATTCGTATGATAGCACGAGAAAATTTGCAAAGAAGGAATTTACTCCGGTAAGCCAGAGGGGGCAGTTATTACACAGACACAGTGGGGGGCAGGAACCATAAAGTCTGATAAATAACTCAAACTTCGCACTTGAATGAAGTGGTAAACTATGAAGTGGTAAACTAAAACTGGACACGGAGGGGGTCAGATGATTCCATAGCAAAAATTAGGTTGAAATGTTACAAAAAAGCTCGACCACAACACATTGATGCCGATTGCAAAGCCAACCGTGATCAGGTTTTGCATGGAACGTTCTCAGTGTTTTCTCGCATTTTTGCGCAAAAAAAATACCGCACAACAAATGCGAAATCGATGAGAACGCAGTATTGTTGTGTGGCGAAAAAATAAAGATATCTTTCTAAGTCCCTATGAAAAGTCCACGGCCGGAATCCAATTTTAGTACCAATAAGATAGCAAAAAATACGGAAAATGTCAAGCTTGACAAAACAGAAAAATTGCTATACTGTTGAGCTATGTGTTTTCGCTCACTGCTAAGGTAGTGAGGTGAATTGCTAGAAAGAAGGAGGAAGGCATAAGATGAGTTTGACAAAAATATGCTTAAAACCATACTGGAAAGACAATACCGTAGAGCAGATGGATGTGAAAATGGAACTTACCGGGTTGACCTACAAGCAGGGAGACCGTCTGTGCGGCATGCAGCTGGAAACCGTGACGATTCCAGGCTGTGAGGCAGAAAATTTGCAGATTAGTGATGAAAGCGGCACCATACCAGTGCAGGAATCTGAGGAACAGCCGTATCCGTACAAGTGGCGCAGATGGAATGTGCAGCGTGATACAAATGGAACGATACAGATTTCCTATACGGTGACACCGAGAGTATTAAAGTCAACTGATATTTGTGGCCCATACTTTGATTTTCGTGCAGAAGAGGGGGGCGCAAACAGTGCCGGAATCTCGATTTTGATGGATGTAGAAAATGCCGGGGCATGTGAGCTGTCCTGGGATTTGAGCGCGATGCCAGAGGGCAGCCGTGGTATTTGCACTTTCGGAGAAAATGAAGTAAAGACCGATACGCTTGAACAGCTTCGTGAATGTTATTTTGCTGTGGGCCAGTTAAATGCAATCGAAGAAGGTGACTTTGGTTTTTACTGGATGTCTCAGCCGCCGTTTGACGTGAAGGAGGTTGCTGAGTACACGAAAAAGCTCTTTGGTCATATGCAGAAATTCTTCAAGGACACCGAAAAGGTATACCGTATTTTTGTCAGAAAAGACCCGTTTTTGACAAGTGGCGGAACAGCTCTTTACCGTTCATATATGTTTGGATGGAACACGACGCAGCCGTGCAGCTTATCCGACAAAAAATCCATTCTTGCCCATGAGATGGTACATAACTGGCCACATTTAAATGACAATCCTTATGGTGTTACAACTTGGTATTCCGAAGGAACCGCAGAATATTACAGTGTGATGCTGCCGCTTCGCCTTGGTCTGATCTCTGATGAGGATGCGATTGATGAGTTGCAAAAGCGCACCGATCAATATTATGCAAACCCAACGCGCGCGCTCGGAGACGAGGAGGCTGCGGCAATTTGCTGGAAGGACCGTCGTGCACAGCGTCTGGTTTATGGCAGAGGCATGATTTTCTTTATCAATATGGACATTCGCATTCGCAAGGCAACAAATAGCGTACAAAATATTGATGATGTGGTACTTGATATTTTACAGAAGGGACGTGATGGTGTTGTACTGGGGAATGAAGTCTTTTTAGAGTCTGTTAAGCGAATCAGTGGTCTGGATGTGCGAAGCGAGTGGGAAGCAATGCATACAGGAAAGGAGATCATTCCATTAGACGGTGGTTTTGACGGACGATTTGCCGTAGTGGAAAAAGAGATCGAGGAGGCAGACACAGGAAATAAAGTGCGTTCCTGGACATGGATCAAGTGTGGAGCGAAAGATGAGAAATAAGTGAAATGAGGAAAAGAAGAAAAAAATAAAAGAAGAAATAAAAGAAGAAGGAAAAGAAGATAAGCACTCAAACGAGAAGGGGCAAATAGAAATGAAAATAAATTCAACACAGCTCAAAAAATTTATACCAGAGACGATGAAAGAGATTGTCTACGTCACATGGCCATCACTTGCACCGGCAGGAGATAAGGTCGCATGGGTTGACTGGAAGGGTGACATGAAAAGTGGCCTGTTTTCCTCAAAGATTCATCTGATGGAAAACTTAACACAGGAGGCGTTACGAAATACTGCATCACAGGGTGATTCAACACAGGATGCGACAGGCGAAGAGAGCAAGGACACGGATCGAAAGGAAACTGTTCTGACATCAGATGGCGTAAATGAGAAACAGCCAGTGATCCTTTCAGATGGTATTCACATGGCGTATCTGTCTGATGAGACTGGTGAGTTTCAGGTGTTCATTAAAAATCTTGCGACGAACGAAAAGCGTCAGATCACGACACTTCGCCATGGTGTATTGCGCTATCAGATGTCAGATGATGAGACCAAGCTTGTCTTTGAGGCAACGCTGTGGCCGGATGAGGTTAAAAAAGGCATTGAATTTACAGAGATGACACCAGAGCAGAAAGCCGAGTGGGAGGAGGAACTTGACTGGACTCCGTATGAAATTACGACACTGACATACAAGATGGACGAGTGGCATGGCATGAGAAAGGGTGAATTTTCCCATATCGGTACCGTAAATATTGCTTCTGGCGAGCAGACGCTTTTTTGTGCAGGTCGTATGGAAACAATGGAAATGATCTTCCCGACTTGGTCGCATGATGGCAAGACTGTCGCATTTCATGGCTATCCGTATGATGGCGCAAAAGGACGCCGCACCGAGCTTTTTACCTGTGATGAAAACGGAGAGAATTTGCGTCAGGTGAGCATTGATGCCGGAATCTATGCAGATCACGCACCTGCATTTACGGCAGATGATACCGGTATCGTAACGATGGTATTTGGTGATTTTGAAGACGGAAGCTGTGTGCAGCTGCCGATGTTGTTTGATCTGTCTGATGGCACACATCGCTATTTGATCGGTGAGTGGGATGAGTCCCTCTGCCACGGCGTTCATCCGCTTCGCGCAGGTTCCCTTGAGTACGGCGATCATTCCCCTTACTTTATGCTCACAAAGGACGGAAAGTATCTATATTTCCAGACAGGACGCCATGGTCGTTACTCTTTGTGTCGTGTAAGAATTGATGCGGCAAAGTACGAGTCTGGGGAGACATCCATTGATGCGATTGCGGCTTCAGTCTTAAAGCCAAGTCCAGTCGAGATGGTCCTAGAAGGTCAGACCGATATTCAGGAATTTTCCATGAATGCGAATGGTCAGATTGTGACCGTTCAGGCTGATTGGTTGCATCCTGCAGAGCTTTGGATGAATGGCAAGCAACTGACCGACAGCAATCCGTGGCTGTCTGAGTATGCGCTCGCCGATGTTGAGGAACGCTGGGTGAAGAGCAAGGACGGCAAGGCAGATCTTCAGTATTTCCTTGTAAAGCCAGTTGGCTTTGAAGAAGGCACACAGTATCCGGCAGTACTAGATATCAAGGGCGGACCGGAGACGATGTATGGACTCACCTTCTGGCATGAGTTTCAGGCATTGGCATCCGCAGGAATGGCTGTCATTTTCGGAAATCCGAGAGGAAGCACAGGCTTTGGTCGTGCTTACTGTGCCGATGGTATCTGCTGGGGCAATGAAGCAATGGATGATCTCGTGCAATTTGTAGAAGATGCAGTTTCACTTGGTATTGTTGACGTAAAACGTGTCGGTGTCACAGGCGGCAGTTACGGCGGATATATGACAAACAAGCTGATTGGAAGAACAAATGTGTTTGCGGCAGCAGTCGCACAGCGTTGTCTGGCAAACACGGCGACATCCTATGGAACAGGTGATATGGGCTTTGTCTCTTCGCGCCCGATTCCAAAGCATTTTCACATGCTCGATTATTTAGAGGGACGCGCAAGAGGAAATATCATTTCCTATATTGACCATTTTAAAGTGCCGTTACTAATTCTTCACGCTTATCAGGATTATCGCTGCGGCTTCGAGCAGGCCGAGCAGGTATTTATCCCGATGAAGGAGCGAAATCCAGAGATTCCGTGCCGCATGGTTATGTTTCCAAATGAAAATCATGGAATGACCAGAACCGGAAAGCTGTATCATCAGGTACGTCATTTGCAGGAGATGACGGACTGGTTTGTAAAATATTTGATCGATGAGCCTGACTGGAGAACGAAAAAGAAGAATAATGAGAATAACAACGCAACCGAGTCCAATACCGACTTTATGGCGACACAGGAGGAGCACTGATGAAACGTTTACCTGAATTTGAGGATTGCCGTGATCTTGAACATTTAAACGGAGGCGATTATTTCCCTGAAAAGGAGCTTGTCTGTTATGCCTCCAACCATACAAACGGCATTGTGATAAAAAATTTAAAGACAAATATGTGCACGACCGTGACAGCAGGCGGCGCAGGTGAGAGCGGTCCGACGTTCTCACCGGATGGAACGAAGATTTTATTTGTCTCAGCAAAGAAAGGCGTAGGCCGTCAGGCATTTGTCTATGACATCGAGAGCAAGTGTGTAACACAGGTTACTCATGTAAAAGGTGCTGTTATGGAGCCACAGTGGTCACCTGATGGAACGAAAGTGCTGTTCTCTGTGATTACCTCTGGCGCATCACAGAATGCGTCAAATTCATCGAATGCGTCCAACGGATCCAATACAGCAAGTGATTCATCATCTACTGTATCTGCGTCTGTATCTTCTGCATCTGCACCGCAGGAGCACTTTGTATATGACGACGATGCCGTTGCCACCGAGGATTTTGGCTACAAGTTTGATGGCATGGGCTTTATTCGTCCAGACACTCACTGGCATCTGTTTGTTGCATCTGCTGATGGCACAAGTGAGACACAGTTAACTGACGGCGAGTATGATTATCTGCATGCCGCATGGGCGCCAAACAGCAAAGAGATCGTCTGCGTCAGCAACCGTTTTCGCTCAAGACAGGAATCTATAGGATATGATCTTCTCATGATCGACGTGGACAAGGAGCCTGGTAAGCTTCGCAGACTGACTGAGAACTATTGGCTGGTATCCTATCCAAACCCGGTGCGTCCGATTTTTACACCAGATGGAAAATACGTCATCGCCGTCATTTTAAATCCAGAGTATGCAGATTCGGAGTCGGAGTCTGGCTATCCGGAGGGTTACCTGTACAGATTTGCTGTCGCAGATGGCGCAGCAACCCCTATATTTGTTCAGGATGAGAACTGCTACCAGTGCGTTCAATTTCCGTATAACGCAGGCTGCGGACACGGCATGGATAAGATGCAGATCGATGAGAGCGGACGCTATGTGTACTTTGTCAGCGGCTGGAAGGGCCAGGGCAATCTGTACCGCTTAGACCTAGAGGGTGATGGTCACGCCAAGCTTTTCTGGGGCGGCAAGCAGGTTTGTCACGGAATCAGCAAGGTGCATAACGGACGCATCATGGCGTCAGCAGCCAAATCAACGGTGCCAGAATTTTATGCGATTCTGGATGCAGCGACAGGCAACGTACTTAAGACTGCAGTGCAGTCTGCACAGAATCTCTTAAATGAGGTAGAACTTAGTGAGCCGGAGGATTTCTTTTTCCCAACACTTGACGGCGAGAGTCAGGTTCACGGCTTTGTGATGCCGCCGCTTGGCGCAAAGGCAGGTGAAAAATATCCGGCGATCCTTTACATTCATGGTGGTCCGCATCCGTTCTACACTTACGGTCTGACTATGGAGTTTCAGATGTTAGCAGCGAAAGGTTTTGCGATTCTTTACTGCAATCCGAGAGGAAGCAGTGGCTACGGCTGGACACATGAGAATTACCAGAGAAGCGTTGATGGCTCTGCTTATTACGATCTGCTCCAATTTGTAGATGAGGCATGTAGACGATTTGACTTTATCGATGCCGATCGCGTTGGTGTTACAGGCGGCAGCTATGGCGGATACATGACAAACTATATGGCAACACATGCCAAGCGCTTCAAGGCATATGTCACCCAGCGAAGCATTTCTAATGAGTTAATTATGTATGCAAATTCAGATATGCAGGGCAAGAGCATAGACTATAAGAGCTATGAAGATTTCATGGTGGATAAGCTAAAGGATTCTGCCGTATCCTATGCAGAGCGTGTGGATAAGCCGATTCTGATTTTGCACGGCATCGAGGACTATCGTACTCCGGTCGAGGGTGCGCACCAGTTCTATGTCGCAATCAAGGATCTGCACCCAGATCTGCCGGTGAAGATGGTCATCTATCCGCATACCGGACACGAGCAGCCATCCAATCCAAGATTGTTAAAGCATTATTATCGTGAGATGATTGAGTGGTTCCAGAAATATTTATAAAAGTGCAAGCAGCGAAGCGGATTGCGAATATCATTGACAATTCAAGGTCAAAAATCCTCTTGTAGGCAAGTTTGCATCAAAGCTTTACCATTACACTTTTTTGACTCAAGTATCATAACCAGATAATTAATTGAAGTTGTGATAATCATGTGATAATCAGTTGAAGGTGTTGAGAGATTGCTGTGAAAAGCCATCGGGGCGTCCCGGTGGCTTTCATCAAATTGCAGCATGAGCAATATGCATATTAAAAAGCTTAATATAGGTACAATATGCACATTGATACAAACCCTATTTTATGCTAAACTAGGTTCAAGATTGGCAGAGGAAAGCGGTTCAAAGGAGAACACCCTGACAATCTATTTATATAGTCAGGACGCTTTACCAAACTAAAGCATAATAAAACGGAGGAATGAAAGATGAAAAAATATGCAGCAATGGGACTGGCAGCTGTGTTGGCAGCAGCATCATTTCCGGCAGCCGTACTGGCAGATGAGACAGAGACAAAGAGTGTAAGAATCGGAGCACCGTATGATCCGGTTACTATGGATTATGCAGAGTTGAATGTTGATCCGGCAACATATATCGATATGTTGATCAGTGATACACTTATTCGCAATAAGCAGGGCGAGTATATCGGAGGAGCAGCTGAGAGCTGGGAAGCAAGTGAGGATGGAAAGACCTGGACATTCAAGTTAAAGGAAGGCCTGACATACAGCGATGGTGAGACTCCTATTACAGCTGAGGATTTCGTTTATGCAGCAAAGCGTCTGATGGATCCTGACGCAGGTCATTACAATGCAGAGTCCGGATATATTTTAGAGAATGGTGAAGAATATTATGCAGGCGAGTGCGATTGGGATGATGTCGGTGTAAAGGCAATCGATGATCTGACTATTGAGTATACATTCGCAAGTCCACAGTATGAGAGTACCTTTACTGAAACTAGTCTGTTTGCTCCTCTTGAGGAGTCTTTCGTGGAGGAACTTGGTACTGAGTATGGTTCATCAGCAGATAAGGTAATGACAAACGGACCTTTCATTGTATCTGAGTGGGTATCTGATTCAGAGATGACTCTGGTAAAGAACGAGAATTACTGGGATGCAGACAGCATTAACATGGATGAGATCACCTTCAAGTTTAATGTATCCGGTGATACCGGTGTAGACATGATGCTTGCGGACGAGCTTGACTTTGTTCCAACAGGAAGCGCACAGGAGCAGCAGACACTGACTGATGCCGGATTTGAGAGCAGTACATATACTACATCATATCGCTGCTTGAATATCAACCATGCAGGAAAGACAGATGAGACAGGTCTTTTCCTTGGAAATGCAAATTTCAGAAAAGCAATCAGTTATGCAATTGACAGAACTGCCCTTTGTTCATCTGTTATGACAAGTGACGAGCCGGCAACACGTCTGACAGCACCGTCAGAATCAGGCGTAAGCGGAAGCTTCGATGAAGAATTTGAGTATGAGGGATGGCCGGCAGCAGCAGATGTTGAAAAGGCACAGGAATATTTAAATGCAGCACTTGATGAACTTGGAAAGACAGCTGATGAGATTCCTACATTTGAACTTCTTTGCTATGAGTCACAGGGAAGCATTGACGTATTGGCAGCTATTCAGGATATGTTAAAGAAGAATCTGGGTATCGAGACTACGATCAACTCTCAGACCATTCAGGTAATGGTATCTAGCGCGATGAGTGGTGATTACGATTTCTGGTATGGTGGAAACAGTCTGCAGATTCCGGATGCATTAACAGGATTTTTAAGTGGTTACACAAGCGCACAGAAGTCTGCACTTAGAGGATATTCAAATGATGAGTATGACACATTGTATGATACAGCAATCGCTTCCGCTACTATCGAGGAGAGAAAGACAAACTATTTCGAGGTAGAGAAGTTCTTCTGTGACAACACATTGAACCTGATCCTTGGATGGACCGAGGGTGGTTTCCAGTACAAGAGCGGTTATACAGGTTTCTATAATACTGTTGAGACAGATTTCACTTATCTGGATTATGCTGAGTAATAGCAGCTGTGAAGATGTTAAAATAATTGAAATAAGGCGGCTGTAATCCTTATGTATTAGGGATAGGCAGTTAGTCGGTTATAAGTAAAGATAGCATGATTGACAGGAGTAAGGTGAGATACCTGTTGATTAGCAAAATTTGAGACGCCGATCTGCGGAAACTCCAAGGAGAGGCGTCTTATTTTTTAGGAGGATATATGCTCAAATACATTGGAAAAAAGGTACTGATCGCAATTGCAACAGTTTTTGTATTGGCAACGGCAACATTTTTCCTGATGAAGCTTATTCCGGGAGATCCGTTTTTAAATGATAAGATTCCGGTAGCAGTGCAGGAAAAGCAAAGAGCGTTCTACGGACTGGATAAGCCGGTACCGCAGCAATACCTGACATATATGAATAACTTGTTGCATGGCGATCTGGGATACTCAATTAAAAAGACGGGAAGAACAGTAGTAGATATCATTAAGGAAGCATTTCCGGTATCGGCAGAGCTTGGATTGATTTCTTTATTTTTTGCAGAGGCTATCGGATTATTTTTTGGAATCCTTTGTGCGCAATTTCGAGGTAAATGGCCGGATTATCTTTTGATGGTAGTTGCAGTGCTTGGAATAGCACTTCCTAGCATGGTGCTCGGACCGATTTTACGTATGATCTTCGGCGTGAAGCTTGGCATTCTGCCTGTAACAGGATGGGGTGCTCCAAACCAGATTATTTTGCCGGCACTTGTCCTTGGACTTGGTACTGTTGCAGGAAACACACGAAATATGAGAGCTAGTATGCTTGCAATCACGACACAGGATTATGTAAAGACTGCAAGAGCCAAAGGACTTTCACCGGTTCGCGTTGTATTAAAGCATCAATTTAAAAATTCACTTGTTCCAATCATTCCAAACCTGGGTGTACAGATAGCAGGTGTGCTGATGGGTTCATTTGTCGTAGAGAGTATGTTTTTGATTCCTGGTCTTGGCCGCTATTTCGTTGATTCTGTTACCAATCTGGATTATCCGCTTATCATGGGGTTGACTGTATTCTACGGTACATTTTTGGTAACCATGAATTTGATTGTTGATGTATTGTATGGATTGATCGATCCGAGAATCCGTGTCAGATAAGCAAAAATATAGTCATACGAGTTAGTATAATATGGGAGGAACGATGAATACCGAAACAACAAAAAAAGTACAAGTTGCAGAAGCACAATTTGCAGATGATGCGTTTTCTCCACTTCCGGAGGGTGCGCTTGATCAGGATCAGATTGCAAGAAAGAAGACTACTTATTTCAAGGATGTCTGGAGAAATTTTAAGAAAAATAAGCCGGCTGTCATTAGCCTGGTGGTTATCGCCATTATGATATTTTTTGTCATCGTTGGACCGATGATGAGTAAATTTGATTATTACTCCAATGATTACAGCTGTGTCAATCAGTCACCGAATGCAGTGCATTGGTTTGGTACAGATAATCTTGGACGTGATCTGTGGACACGTGTCTGGGCAGGAGGCCGCGTATCACTTATCATTGCCATTCTGGCAACACTTATACCGGAGGCCATCGGTATGGCCATCGGTGGTATCTCAGGATACATTGGCGGCTGGGTGGATACTGCAATCATGAGAGCTATTGATGTATTGATGGGTATTCCGAGTTTGATCTACATGATTCTTTTGATGGTCGTCATGGGAAGTGGAAATATTGCAACACTTGTCATTGCGATGAGTATCACGGGCTGGATGAGCGCTGCGAGAAGTACGAGAGGTCTTGTCTTACAGTTAAAGACGCGTGAGTTTGTTGTAGCGTCTGAGACGCTTGGTGCTTCTTCAGGCTGGATCATAGCCAGACGACTGATACCGAATACACTTGGCATCCGTGTAGTCAGCATTACCATGTCACTTCCGAGTGTTATTTTCTATGAAGCATTTTTGAGTTACATCGGATTGGGCGTCACACCTCCGCAGCCTAGCTGGGGTCAGCTGATCAAGGCGGCAGGAGAGACGTTCCGCTATTATCCGTATCAGTTTATCATTCCGTGTCTTTGTGTCAGCATCACAATGCTTTGTTTTAACCTGATTGGAGACGGACTGCGCGATGCACTTGATCCGAAGCTGCGTGCGTAAAACAGACAATGTGTGGAGGAATCATGGAAAAAGAAAAAATCTTAGAGGTAAAGGATCTAAAAGTATCCTTTGACACCTTTCAGGGAAGCGTGCAGGCAGTGCGCGGTGTTTCCTGGCATTTAAATAAAAAAGAAACGATTGCTATAGTTGGTGAGTCAGGCTGTGGAAAGACAGTCACTATTCAGACAGTCATCGGATTAAATTCCAAGAAAAACGGAAGCATCAAGGGTGGAGAGGTTATCTTTAATGGAGAAAACCTGCTTGATCTGACACCTAAGCAGATGCGAAAGCTTCAGGGAAATCAGCTGTCGATCATCTTTCAGGATCCGTTTACATTTTTAAATCCGACTATGACAGTCGGTGAGCAGATCATGGAGCCATACATACAGCATTATAAGGTGTCAAGAAGTGAAGCCAGACAGAAGGCTATTGAAATTTTAAAGATGATCTCACTTCCGTCACCTGAGGAAAATATGAAGCGTTATCCGCATCAGCTTTCTGGTGGTATGCGTCAGCGTATTATGATCGCTATGGCGCTTATCTGTAATCCTAAAGTGCTGTTTGCCGATGAGCCGACCACGGCACTGGATGTGACTATTCAGGCACAGATCATAGAATTAATGAATGATCTGAAGAATAAGATTGATACATCAATTGTGCTTATTACGCACGATATGGGAGTAGTGGCAAATATGGCAGACCGCATCTATGTTATGTATGCGGGACAAATTGTGGAGCATGGTGACTGTGATACGATTTTCCACCATCCAAAGCACCCATATACGTGGGGCTTGTTAAGCAGTGTGCCGCGTCTGGATAAGAGAGTCAGTGAGGATCTGTATTCTATTCCTGGTACGCCGCCGGATCTTCTGGCACCGCCAGCAGGATGTGCATTTGCAGCCAGATGCAAGTATGCAATGAATATTTGCCGCACAAGTCAGCCGCCTTGCATTTCATTTTCCGAACCGGATCATTACGCATCTTGCTGGCTGAACCATCCGGAGTGCATGAAGCGAAACGGGGCACCGGTCAGTCCAGTTGAATCACAGAGCGCGGACGCACAGGAGGAAAACTGATGGGACGTATAGAAAACAGAGAGCCAAATGAAAAAGTGATTGGAGAACCGATTCTCGAATTAAAAAACGTAAAAACTACATTTAAAGTGTCAAAGGGAATTCTGAAGGCGGTAAACGGTGTAGATTTGACTATTAGAAGAGGTGAGACAGTAGGTCTTGTTGGTGAGTCTGGATGTGGAAAGAGTACGCTTGGAAAAACTATCATGCGTCTGTATCGTCCGGATGAGGGGCAGGTAGTGTTTGAAGGACGCGATATCTGGTCATATAATAAAAAAGAAAAGAAAGAATATACAAAAAATGTGCAGATGATCTTTCAGGATCCGTATGCGTGTCTTGATCCGCTTAGTGTTGTCAGCGATATTGTGGCAGAGGGCATGAAAATACACAAAATGTATAAAGGACAGGAGCTTGAAGACCGTGTATTAGAGCTGCTTAACATGGTAGGTCTGAATAAAGATCATGCGAACCGTTTCCCACATGAGTTCTCGGGAGGACAAAGACAGCGTATTGGAATAGCGAGAGCACTTTCTCTTGAACCAAAGTTAATCGTCTGTGATGAGCCTATTTCTGCACTTGATGTTTCTATTCAGGCGCAAGTAGTCAATTTGCTGAAGCGTCTTCAGCAGCAGATGGGGCTTTCATATCTGTTTATCACGCACGATTTATCCATGGTGCGTCAGATTTCAGATCGTATTGCTGTTATGTATCTGGGTTCTCTTGTCGAGATAGCAGACAGCGAGGACATCTACATTAAAAACCGCCACCCATACACGAAGGCACTTCTTTCTGCAATCCCGATTGCTGATCCGGCGATTGAGCGTGAGAGAAAGAGAATTTTGCTGCAAGGCGATGTGCCGAGTCCTGTTAATCTTCCGCAGGGATGCAGCTTTTGTAATCGCTGCCCTTATGCTACAGAGCAATGCAAAAAAGAAAAGCCGCAGCTGCGTGAAATTGAACCGGGACACTTTACAGCATGTCACAGAGCAGAGGAGATGTAAAAAGCCTGGAAGGTTTGCGAATGGTATCTTGATCGACAAATTTTGTCAGCATTCAAGTGTACATCACGTCTCTGACAAAAATTTGTCGATTTTAATGGCAGCCTGCAGCTGGAAAGTAATGTCGGCATCTTCGAGTGAGATACCAAGAAGCTTTTCAAGCTTTTCAAGGCGGCCAAGAAGTGTATTTCGGTGAAGAAACAGTGCATTGGCTGTCTGAACTTTGTTACAGCGGCACTCAAGCCACATGCATAGTGTTTCATACAGATGAGCATCGTGTTCGCGGTCATACTCGCGTATGGGGTCAAGAAAGTGTGCCGTGTATTCGCGCATGACGGATGCTAGTGGAATTTCAAACAGAAGCTGATAAAAACCAAGATCTGAGTATGTGATCATGTGGCGATTCTCACCGAGCAGCTTCCAGGCAAGCAAGCTTCGCTTTGCCTGTATAAAAGATTCACGTATTCCAAAAAGACGTGAGCGAACATTACCCTTTCCAACGCAAAATCTTGCACCGGGATATTGCTGTTCCATGCGAAGCGTAATCGATTCAAAAAAAGTGTCGGTTGACTGCTCCTGCAAATCTGTGTTGATAGGCAGCACGAAAACATTAGAGCTGTTTTGCGCAACGTGCCAGCTGCTGCCGGTTTCCTTTGCTGTGATATATCCAAGCTTATTTGCCAGCATTCTGAAAAATTCGGATGGTGTTTCAGCAAAAGATGAACCGTGTGCAGATTCCTGCTTCATGAAGTATTCTGTACTGTTCATCATATCAAAAATATATACACAATATTTGTAACTGGGAAGATATCCCAGAAACAGTGCCTGATTAAGCGTAGAAAGTTCATCTATATCAGTATTTTGAAAAAAAAGTGAATACCAGAAGGAATTGGCGATTATCAGATCTTTTTCACGATTTTGAATCAGCTTGATGATATCCTTTGTGATGGAATTTACATAGGCGAGGCTTGTGTGTGAAAATACAGGCAGTTTTAGTTCATCAGCAAGCTCCCGTATTTCATCATCCAGATTTTCTTCGAGGATGTAATGATGTCCAACAAGAAAAAGTATTCCGGCAGCATCATTTTGAGCCGCGTCACGTATCAGCTGGGTGAGCTCCACCTTTTCCACAACGGAGTTTGCACCATAATAAATCAAAAATTCACCGCCGCTTACCCATTCACCGATCGGTGGGCACAGGATCACATATGGCCATGTGACTGACCTTGAAAGTCCGGCAGCTCCGCCAATCAGCTTCATGTGAGAAAGAGACGGAAGTGATAATAAGTCTTTTGCAGTAGTCATATAAGAACCTCCTTGTCAGACAAGTGTAAGTGATTTCTGCGAAAATTTCAAGACAAAAGAAAGGGGAAAAATGACATGAAAACAGTAATTTATGCAAGAGTCATTGATTCAATATCGGATGAACCGATTGAAAATGGAATGGTCGAGATTGAAGACGACCATATCGTATATGTCGGAGAAAAGCGCGAGTGCAGCGACTCTGATGTGCGGATTTTTGACTTAGAAGGAAAGACTGTCATGCCGGGATTTATAGATGCTCATGCGCATCTTTGCGGAAGCGAGAGTATCCACAAGACAGGTGACACACCATATGATCTGCTTTTGACAACAGTTCGCGACCTGGAGGATCTGGTGGATGCCGGTATAACCGGTGTGCGCGATATGAGTGCATTTGGTGCTTCATTAAAACGTGCAATTGAGGCTGGATTAATTAAGGGACCGCGCATTATGCCAGGTGGAAGAGTCATGAGCATTTCTTCCGGCCACTGTGATTTAAATCCGATGCTGACACCAGAGGAGTCCAACAAGCAAGATCTGATCGGATGCCTTGTGGACGGTCCTGAGGATTGTTATCGGAAAACAAGACAGCAATTTCGTGAGGGCGCACAGTTTATCAAAATCTGCGCTACTGGCGGCGTATCTTCAGCAGTTGATGATTTTAATGATATCGAATTTTCCCCAGAGGAAATCCGCGTAATCGTTGAGGAGGCGGCGCGCCACAATACATATGTCACTGCACATTGCACAGGAACGGATGGCACCAAACAGGCTATCAAAAATGGTGTAAAGTGTATCGAGCATGGTGTGTTATTGGATGAGGAGTGTGCACAGCTCATGGCAGAAAAGAACATTCCGCTCGTAACTACACTTTCGGTATCGCTTGGCATTGCTGATATGAAGGGACTGCCGGAACACATGATGAGAAAAGCTAAGGCACTGGGAAATGCGTCAAAGCATTCCTTTGAACTGGCTCACCAGTATGGTGTGCGCGTAGCACTAGGAACTGATTATTCAAATTCACCCAATACACCATATCGAGAGATCGGAAAAGAGTTTTACAGCCTGACGCGCTGCGGCTATTCAAATATGGAAGCCATTAAGGCAGGCACTATCAACGGCGCATATTTGATGAAATCCGATGATAAATTCGGAAGTCTCGAAGCTGGAAAGCTTGCTGATATTGTTGTAGTAGACGGTGACCCGTCAGAGGATATCATGCTGCTTGCCAATGCGGATCATGTTCGCCTTGTAATGATTGGTGGAGAAATAAAGAAGAATACGTTATAAATGATTGCTCACGGCACAGTACTAGCCTAGCACCGAGTGGGCGCCTCGAAAAATTCCCGTGAGCAGTAGCAAAGAAGTAGAGAGAAAGAAGGAAGAATGCTATGATTCAAAAGGACGAGATCAGACAGGTATTAGAGGCTGCATCAGCGCACGGAATCGAATTTGCTGAGCTGTTCTTCGAGGACAGAGAGGAGACAAACATTCCGTGTGTCGAGACTGTGATTCAGGGTGTAAAGAGCCTTCGTATCTGCGGAGTAGGTTTGTATCTGATACAGGGACTTTCCAATGTGTATCTATATACAAATCAGGTGACAAAGAAAGCTTTGCTTGATCTGGTAGAAAAAGGTGCCGAGATGTTAGCGTTAAAAAAACGTGCGGCATCTGCCGGAATTGTCTTAACTGAGCAGTCCTGGCATAATCCGTGCCCGGTCGTAAAATATCCGTCACAGATCAGCAATCAGGACAAAATCAATGTGCTCTTAAAGGCTGACAAGGCTGCAAGAGGTGCCGGTGTCAACGTGCGTTCATTGAATTTAAACTATTTTGATACCGACCAGCGTGTGCTGATTGCAAATACAGAGGGCCTTTATACGACGGATCGCCGTGTGACAACAAGAATGCGTATGCAGGCTGTTGTCGCAGACGGGGCAGATGCATATGGTACCTGGGATGATTATACAAAGGCTTCCGGCTTTGAAGCATATGACGATGCACTCGCATATACAGGCTTTGCAGCAGATATGGTGCAGCGCGCCGATCGCATTCGCACGGCAGGGAGCGTTTCTCCATGCACTGTTCCAGTTGTACTTGCAGCAGGCGGCTGCGGAACACTATGGCATGAGAGCTGTGGTCATTCGCTTGAGGCAATTGCAATTGCACATCGTTCCAGCGCATTTGTGGATAAGATAGGTGAGAAGGTCGCAAGCGATAAGGTCACGCTTGTTGATGACGGAACATTGCTGGGACAGTACGGCTCAGCAGCAATCGATGACGAAGGCCATCCAATGCAGCGAAATGTTCTGATTGAAAATGGTATCTTAAAATCCTATATGTGTGACCGCTACTATGGTAAGGTTCTTGGAATGGAAAGCACCGGAAGTGGAAGAAGACAAAATTATACATATGCACCAGTATCCAGAATGACCAATACCTGTCTGGCAGAGGGCAACGACGATGAGGACGAGATTGTGCGCGGTGTGGATAACGGTTTGTATGTGGAGAGCATCGGCGGCGGTTTTGGCGGCATGCAGTTTTCACTTGAGGTAAAAGAAGGCTTTTGGATTAAGAATGGTCAGATCGACCGAGATCATCAGGTAAAGAATCTGATGCTGACCGGAAATGGAATCGATGTGATTAAGCGTATCGATCGTGTAGGCAAAAAGATGAAGTACGAAAAGGGTGGCTTCTGTGGAGCAAGCTCTGGTCTGATTCCAACAACTACTCCGCAGCCAATGGTGCGTATTTCTCATATGGCAATCGGATAATTGTTACGATTCTCTTTTACGATAGATTTTGAGAGCAGATAATGAGGAAAGGCAAGTATATATGAAAGAATGTATGAGAGAACTAAAAGCATATAAGGAAGCCATGCAGTTTCTTCCAAACGGCTGTATAGCTGCAGAGGCCGAGGCGGAAAAGCAGGAAAAAATCTCAGTTGAAATGATAGGTTCACAGACCGGTCCGATGAGTTGCAGTGAGCAGACCGAGATTTTTGTTCGGGCATCTGGCAAAAAAACCGGAATGGTCTATACGCAAAAGCTTGATGCAAGCGCAAGTGATGTAATTGTGCAGGCACTTACAAATAGTGAAGCAGCATCAGCAGAGCAGGCAGAGCCGATGGCAACCGCTGATTATTGGGCGTCAGATGATAAAGAGATTAAGACAGAAACAGAAGAATCTGGGGATGCTAAAGATTCGGATGAAGTGCAGAAGGTGAATAGAGATCAAAAGAAAGAGCTTGTCTCCATCGAAACATTAAAGAATAAGGCGAAATCTCTTGCCATGCAGTTAGAGGAAGGCTTTGGATGTCAGGTGCGTCTTAATCTTTCTCAGACGATTCTTACAATGGGAGTTGTGAATACCAACAACATAGAAGAAACAGCTTTTGTGCAGCGCTTTGCGGCAGAGGTAGCGGCAAATGGTTATGAGGGATATGCAAGCGCACTCACCCTTGATGAGATGTCACCAGAGCCATTTCTTCATGAATTTTCCAATCGAAGATTCTTAGATGTACCGACCATTTCGGCAGAGGCAGGTGAGTATCGTGCTGTGCTTTCTTCACAGGCGGTCAATAATATCTTAATTACTGCATGGCAGATGTTCACGGCAAAGCGTGCGCAGAGCGGTTCGACCCCATTTGCAGGAAAGGAAAATACGAAAATTTTTTCTGACTGTATCACAATTCGTGATTACAAGGGCGGTGCTGATTCGCCTAATAGCGCACAGTGCGGTTTCTCATGGGAGATGGACTGTGAAGGCGTGCCGAGTCGTGACTTACCCCTTGTTGAAAACGGCGTGTTAAAAGGCTGGATGCACAATCTTTCTACGGCAAAAAAAGCAGGTGTGCGTTCCACAGGTAATGCAGGTAGAAAGACGCTTCTTAGCGGAAATATTCACACCGATATGGCGATCATGCCAAAGAATTTTACAATTGAATCAGGAAGTGCAAGTTTAGAAGAGTTACTTTGTGCCTGCAATGATGGTGTGTATGTGTTTGAAAATTATGATCAGTTTCATGCATTAAATATAGTGTCCGGTGATTTTGCATTTCCATGTAAGGCAGTGCGTATAAAGGATGGAAAGCCGGTTGGCATCATGGAAGGTCTTACGATGACTGGAAACGTGGCAGAACTATTTTCAAATGTTGAGCTGGTGGGAAGTGATCGTGTAATCAATCCACTCGTTATGTACGACAGCTACACTGTGTCAGGTCCTGCTATGCTTGTGGGATCTTTGAAAATCAGCGGTTGATAGAAGCGAAAAATCAGGAAGGCAGGTTTTTGATTAATTATGAAAATTATTGAGCAGGAAGAGGTAAGAAAGCTTTTGCAGCCGAAGGACTGCATTAAATTAATGGCAGAGGCATTAAAAGGCCTTGAAAGTGGTGAATATGTTCAGCCGGCACGTCTGATCACCATTATGCCAAATACGGCAAAGTTTGGCTTTATGCCAGCCTATGTCGGAGAATATTTTGGCGCAAAAGTCATCTCGGCATTTGCACCGAACATGGGAACAAAGTATCCGTCACACATCGGCTATGTGATGCTGTTTGAGTCTGCGCACAGCACAGTAGCTGGTATGATTGAGGCTGGAAGCATTACGGAGATTCGTACAGGTGCCGTCAGTGCAGCAGCTACTGATCTGCTAGCTAGAAAAGATGCACACAAATTGGCATTGATCGGAGCAGGCGCACAGGCACGTTCCCATTTGGCTGCAATCCGCGAGATTCGTGATATCACTTCAGTGACTGTTTACGATCTGTTCCCACAGGCAGCAGAACGTTTCGCAGCGGAAATGCAGGAAAAATATCAAATTCCGGTTAGCGTATGCAATACTGTTAAGGAGGCAGCCGCAGATGTGGACATCATCTGTACTGTAACACCGTCCAAGGAGCCACTTTTAACAAAAGATATGGTAAAGCCTGGTACTCATATCAACGCAGTCGGTACCTTTACACCAACTACCAGAGAGGTTTCCTCTGATCTGGTTGCCGCAGCACGCCTGTATTCTGATCAGACCGAGGCGACAAAGCGTGAGAGTGGCGAATATCTGATTCCATTGCAGGAGGGGCTGATCAAGGAAGATCACATCGTCGGCTCTATTGGAGAAGTACTGTTAGGAAAGGCACCGGGCAGAACTGATGATAATCAGATTACCATCTTCGATGCACTTGGTCTTGCAATCGAGGATGTGGCGAGTGCAAAATATGTGTACGAAAGGGCAATTCAATAATGAGATTCGATTTTGAAACGCTTGTTTCGCGTCCAAGTGCGAACCTGAAGCGTATGATGACACCGCCTGAGGTTGTCGAAGCAGGAAATATTAGTCTGGATGGCGCTGAACCGGATTTTAAGAGCGCACCAGTTATTGAGGAAGCAGTGATACGTTTCGCAAAGAATGGACTGTATGGATTTACATTGCCGGATGACGCGTATCGCAATGCGGTAGTCAACTGGATGAAAATGAACCGTAATACTATCTTACAGCCACAGTGGGTTGTCACAACACTCGGAACAATCTATTCACTGGCGACAGCAATTCGCCTGACATGTCCTGACCCGGAGGATGGAATCATTATAACTACTCCGGTTTATAACCGATATCGCCAGGCAGCAGATCGCTTAAATCGCAGAACAGTGGAGTGCCCGCTTCTCTACGACAGAGAAAATGGTTCTTATTGTATGGATTTTGATGCAATTGAGGCAGCTATGGCAAATCCGCATAACCATCTGTTTGTGTTGTGCAATCCCCATAATCCTATCGGAAGGATATGGAAAGAGAAAGAACTGGAACTGTTAGCAGCATTAGCAGAACGCTATAATGTAATTGTCTACTCCGATGAGATTTTTTCTGATAACTGCTATCAGGGAATGACTTGTCCGTGCTATCTTGATATCAAAGGGGCAAAGTCACACGCAATTGTGGCAACAGGGCTTGGAAAATCGTTTGGATTTACAGGTGTGAATCACGCAAACATCCTGATTGCAGATGATGAGCTTCGTGAACGTTTCGCCGACAGGCGAACACGTGACCACTACGGCAGCCTGGATCCGTGTGTGTATGAGTGTGTGTTGTCAGCCTATACAGAGGATGGAAAGGCATGGGTCGATGCGTCCAATGCATATGTTTGGGAAAATATTTGTGTGCTGCGCGATTATTTTGCAAAGCATCTGCCAAAAGCAAAAGTATGCGGAGGCGAGGGAGCTTATATTTTGTGGATTGACTGGTCAGAATATTTTCAGACAGAGGATGAGCTGAATGAGTTTCTTGTAAAGAAAGCGCATGTGTGCCTTGGAGAGGGCAGCGACTACGACAGTCCTCTGTTTACACGAATTTGCATGGCAACGCCACGGTGGTGTCTTGTTAAAACGCTCGAATCAATTGGAAAGGCATTTTTGGCCTGAACTTAAGAAGTCACCGGGGATTCCGGTGACTTTCTTGTTATATTTTATGGGCAATACGCTCATCCCGCTATTTTTAGGTGGATGGTAATGACTTGACACAGTAATTGTTAAGCTTGACAAATGAAGCAAATTGCTATACTGTTGATTTGCTTGAGCAACTAGCTGCAAAGCTATCAAGAAATCATTAAAAACGATCAAAGAATCAATCAAAAAAGAAAGGGTAGGATTCATATGAAAATCTATGCATTTGAGGTAAGAGAAGATGAGAAAAAAGCATTTGAGCAGATCGCTGCGCAGTGCGGTGCGGAGGTAACATTTTCGAGCGAAGTGCCAAGTCTTGAAAATGCAGATATGGTAAAGGGGTATGACGGTGTTACCACGCTTGGCATGGGAAAGTTAGACCGTGAGCTGTTAAGTTGTTATCGCGAAAGTGGCGTTCGTTTTTTATCAACAAGAACTGTTGGATACAATCATATTGATTTGGCAGCAGCGAAGGAGCTTGGAATCTCTGTCTGCAATGCCAGATATGCACCAAATGGTGTAGCAGATTTTACTGTTATGATGATTTTAATGTGCCTTCGTCAGTATAAGCAGGCAATGTGGAGAGGACAGGTTAACGATTTCTCTCTTCAGGGTCTTCAGGGACGTGATATGAAGAGTCTGACAATTGGTATTATAGGAACCGGCCGTATTGGTACGCAGGTGCTTAAGAATTTGTCAGGCTTTGGCTGTCGTTTGCTTGCCTATGATGTCTATAAGAATTCAGAGGCAGAAAAACTGGCTGAGTATGTTGATATGGAAACTATCTATAAGGAATGTGATGTAATTAGCCTTCATATGCCGATGTCTGAGGCTACGTTTCATATTATTGATAAAGAGGCTATTGCAAAAATGAAGGATGGCATTATTTTGATTAATTGTGCGAGAGGCGGCTTGACAGATATCAATGCGCTGGTGGATGGTATCGAGTCTGAGAAGATCGGTGCGCTTGGCATGGATACAGTCGAGGGCGAGGAAGGTATCGTGCATGAGGATCGCAGAACCGACATTATTTCAAATCGTAACTGGTTCTATCTGCATCAGTTTCGTAATGTCATCATGACACAGCACATGGCATTTTACACCGAGGAGGCAGTTGAGAGCATGGTGCGCTGTGGTGTAGAAGGTATTGTGCAAATGGCGCAGACTGGAACGTATGAGACAATGTTAAAATAAAAGAAAAAGCTGCGGTTAAACATCACGTGGAATGCGGGGTCAACAAAATAATTATCGAACTGCCCGTGTAACATTGTTTGCCATAAACAACAAAATGCAGCGTACAAACTGCAATTATATTGACAAAGTAGCAAAAAAAAAGTAAAATCGAGGCAGAGTTGTGAGTACGATTATCGAATATCATTAACATTAGTGATGAAATACTAGATAAAAGTATCACAAATTTGGCTTAGTAGGGGGGACGCTATGGCATAGGATGGAACTGCAAACGTAAGAGAAAAAATAAACCCGATGTAAGAAAAAATGTAAGGAGAACGGTAATGGAACTTCGAGGATTATCAAAAAGAGAAGTAGAAGAAAGCCGCAAACAACATGGAACAAACGCGTTAACGCAGCTGCCACCAGAACCATTGTGGAAAAAAATTCTGGAAGGATTTAAGGATCCAATGATCATGATCCTGTTGGTCGCATTAATCGTGCAGATCGTATTGTTCTTTTTAGGACAGGCTGAGTGGTTTGAGCCAGTCGGCATCCTGATTGCAATTATAATTGCAAATGGCGTATCTTCGATCAGTGAGAACAAGCAGGAAAATAAGGCTTCCGCGTTAAAAGAGGAAGAAGAAGCAAAAGAACGGGCTAAGGTTATACGTGATGGGCAGCTTGTGGAGATTCATGTTAGCGATATCGTAGTGGGTGATATGGTATATCTTCAGGCTGGAGATAAGATTCCGGCGGATGGCGTAATCATTCAGGGTCAGTTAAAGGTCGATCAGGCCGCATTAAATGGAGAGACCGAAGAGGCAGACAAGATTTCATGTCCGCCGGATGCAACATATGACACAAAGAATCTGCTTAATAAGTATTATGCATACCGCGGAACCGTTGTATGCGGCGGAGAGGGATACATGCAGGTAAAGGTTGTCGGTGATAAGACACTTTTCGGCGAGCTTGCACTCGAGGTACAGGAGGACACCAGAGAGACTCCTCTTCAGGTAAAGCTTGGAAAGCTTGCGCAGCAGATTTCCAAATTTGGTTATATCGGTGCAATTGCCATTGTTGTTGGAATTTTAGCAAAAACATTTATAACAGGTTCACTTCCGACAAATGTTTTTGATTGGGTTCGTCTTTTGATGGACGCAATCACCGTAGCCGTAACGATTATTGTGTGTGCAGTACCGGAAGGTCTTCCGATGCTGACATCTATTCTTCTTTCCTTCCAGAGCTTGAAGATGGCAAAGGATAATGTCTTAGTAAGAAAGATCAACGGTCTTGAGACTGCGGGAAGCCTTAGCATCTTATTCAGCGATAAGACAGGAACTATCACAGAGGGAAAGCTTTCTGTTGTTGAGCTGGCAACTGGAAATGTAACAAAGTTCAGCAAATTGTCGGATATTAAGCCGGGTCTGGCAGCTGACCTGATCACTGGTATCGGTATCAACAATAGCGCAGTTGTTTCTAATGGCGATATCATTGGCGGAAACAGCACTGACCGTGCATTGATGTCATTTTTGGTGGATTCTAAGGCAACCGATTCTCTGAACAAAGAGGATGTAAAGAATTTTAATGCGTTTGATTCCAACAAAAAGTGCTCTAGCGTAACCATTACCAAGGATGGAAAGAGTGTCACATATATCAAAGGTGCGCCGGAGCGTATTATTGAAAGATGTACACGCTATATTGATGAAAATGGTGTCGAGAAGCCGTTAGTTGAAAAGAATTATCTTACTTCCTATATGGATGCTCAGGCAGGCCGTTCCATGAGACTGCTTGGTGTTGCAAAGTGTGACGGTGCTTCTGCTGATGGCGAGTTGACACTGATTTGTGTAATCAGCATTCGCGATAATGTTAGAAAAGAAGCAGTTGATGCAATTCGTGAAGTAAGAAATGCAGGTATTCAGGTTGTTATGGTAACAGGAGACCGTAAGGAGACCGCAGTTGCCATCGCAAGGGAAGCTGGTCTTTTAGTAGATGCAGATGATGTGGCACTGACATCAGCAGAGATGGCAGAGAAGAGTGATGAAGAATTGAAAGCAATTCTTCCAAAGTTAAGAGTCGTATCAAGAGCATTGCCGACCGATAAGAGCCGTCTGGTGCGTGTTGCGCAAGAGCTTGACTATGTTGTAGGAATGACAGGAGATGGCGTAAATGATTCTCCGGCATTGAAAAAGGCAGATGTTGGATTTGCGATGGGAAGCGGTACTGAAGTTGCAAAGGAGGCTGGTGATATCACCATTCTCGATGACAATTTCTCCTCCATTGAGAAGGCAATCCTGTATGGACGTACAATGTTTAAGAGCATTCGTAAGTTCTTAATCTTCCAGCTGACTGTAAATGTAGCAGCCGTATTGACTTGTTTCCTTGCACCGCTGTTTGGCGAGCAGGTTGTACTGACAGTTATTCAGCTGCTCTTAATCAATCTTGCTATGGACACACTTGCAGCAATTGCGTTTGGCAGTGAGCCGGCATTACGGGAATATATGAAAGATAAGCCAGTACCGAGATCTGAAAGTATCGTCACAAGAGAAATGATGACCGAGATTCTGATCAGTGCAGCATATATTACTTTTATCTGTCTTTCCATTCTGTTCCTGCCGCCAGTAAGAAATCTGTTCGGTGATGTGGATGTCACCTATCTGAAGTCTGCACTGTTTGCAACTTTCATGATGGCAATCACATTCAATGGATTTAATGCAAGAACCAATCATATCAATGTATTCAAGAATCTGGGAAGCAACAAGAATTTCCTTCTTGTTATTTTAGCAATCTTCGCAATGCAGTTTGTATTCGTTACATTCGGCGGAGAGGTCTTAAGCGTAGAGTCACTGGATGCAAGATCCTGGCTGATCTGTATTGTTCTGGCATTTATGGTAATTCCGATTGATATTGTGAGAAAGCTAATCATGCGCAAGGGAAATCAGTAAGGAACAAAGTAAATAACAAAACAAGCATGACAGTAAGTAAAAATTAAAATAAGCAAGAATTAAAAAAGCAAGTAATAAAAAGGCAACAAAGAATAAGTAACGAAAAATAAGCAATAAAGATAGGCAACAAAATACGAGTAAGAAATAGCGTAAGCAAAAGATGGACGGATATAATGATGGTAAAGAGAGTACAAATGGAATCGTTAGGTGAGTATGATCTTGAGCTGGGAAAGAGAACAAAGAAAGGTGTTTTCTTCTACCGGATTAACGGGTACAATCCTAAGATTCATGAATTTATTCGCAGGTATTATGAGGCTGCAAGGCTCTGTGGTGTAATCATAGAGGGAAGGCTGCAAAATCCTACAAGTGACAATCTTTCCTACTATGCTGAGATGATGGGAACCCGCTTTGAACTAAGCAAGGAGTTTATCAGTGCGAGTTTACAAAAGTGGCTTCCAAGAATGAATGCACTTCAGCGTGACAATGTATCATCGTCCATCTTTTATACGTTAAATGGCTTAAAGCAGGCCGGAAAGACCGACAGCATTCTGAAAAACATCTACGTCAAATTCATGTGCTGGCTTTACTATAAATTTGAGAGGATTGTAAATCATCTTGGAGAGGAAAAACTGCCGAAAATTCTTTATGAAGGACAGATCAGCAATCATGAGCTTTTTTTAATGAGTGTATTGTGTGAGGCAGGCTGTGATATTGTCCTTTTGCAATATCATGGAGATGCATCGTATAAACTGTTAGATCCCAAATCTGAACGGTCGGACAATTTGCAGCTTCCAAACATGCAGCCATTTCCAGAGTCATTTCACCTAAAACAGATTCAAAAGGAGCTTTCTGGTTCAGTGAAGTGCCAGCAAGTGTATGGAGGTGCTCCAAAGCTGCATGTCTGTACGAATACATGGGCAGATGAGGATTTACTTGAGTCGCTTAGAATAGCACCAAAGCTAAGAGGCAGTAAATTTCATGGTGCCAGTGAA
>CAVCPW010000132.1:0-8880 GCA_963604075.1 Anaerovoracaceae bacterium
AATATATCATAGTCGCTTGCGTTTGTCAAGCACTTTTTTCAACTTTTTTCAATTCATTGTTTTCAATAATTCAAAATTGTATTTATTTTCTATTACAATTTTCATTATTGTTTTTGAATTGTACCTGTTGTGTCGGTGTTGTTTTCAGCGACATCGGTTATGATACCACCAGACTAAGGGTTTGTCAACAACTTTTTTAATTTTTTCAACTTTTTTGTATAAAGTTTTTTTAACCAGTATACCGATTTGCAAAAAATATGCAAAAAAGCTTTGGTTCTACGGCCAATGCCGCGAAACCAAAGCCCCACTTGCTTATCTAAACTTAATTTCAATCTACTTAGCCTACTTAACGCAGCTTCATTTACTTTCTAATTATTTCCTATTGATTTCTAATTATTTTCTATTGTTTTCTATTAATTCTTATTTTAATTCTTATTATTTCCAATTCAGAATAATGTTTTTCAACTCTTCTACGCTCTCTGCAATCCTGGTGGCACCTGCCTCTTCAAGCTCTTCTCGACCTCCGTAGCCATATGTAACACCGATGCAGTCTATTCCCATCGCCTGTGCACCCTTTACGTCATAGCTGCGGTCACCAACCATGACAGCCTCAGACAAATCTGTAATGTTCATCTGCTCCAACGCATAAGCAAGCACCTCTGCCTTGTTGGTCCTTCCCTCATCCATCGTTGCACCTGCCATTACCTTGATATAATCGCGTATATGAAAATGCTTTAAGATGATGTCAGCGAATGCCTCTGGTTTTGAGGTTGCCATTGCCAGAAAATATCCTTTTTCCTCCAGCTCCTTTAGCATCTCCTCAATGCCTGGATAAATCTCATTCTCATAAATTCCGATTGGCTGGAAATACTCGCGAAATACTGCAACGGCTTCTTTTGCCTGCTCATCACTCATGCCGTAACGATCACGGTAGGTATCTAACAGCGGCGGTCCGATAAAAAAAGTCAGATCGTGATAATCGGCCTCAATGCCAAAGTGTGCCAAACCTCTCGCTGCAGATTTGCAGATTCCTTCCATTGGATCGGTAAGGGTACCATCCAAATCAAATAAAATGTATTTTTTCATCGCTCATTTCCCTCCATATTTTTTGTGAACTACCCATCACCTAAAAGTAGTGGGTTTTACGCTCTAACTTATAAATCAGCAGATCAAACCTTGAAGCGATATCCTACGCCCCAAATCGTCTCGATATACTGTGGCTTTGATGTGTCATATTCGATTTTCTCGCGAATCTTCTTAATATGAACGGTCACAGTCGCAATATCACCGATGGATGCCATATCCCAGATCTTACGGAACAGCTCGTCTTTTGTAAAGACATGATTCGGATTCTCTGCAAGAAACGTAAGAAGATCAAATTCCTTTGTAGTAAATGCCTTCTCCTCACCATTTACCCATACACGGCGCGCTGTCTTGTCGATCTTGATTCCGCGAATCTCTACAATATCATTCTGCTGTGCATTACTGCCGACGAGTCTCTGGTAACGTGCCATATGTGCCTTCACGCGGGCAACCAGCTCACTCGGGCTGAATGGCTTTGTCATATAGTCATCAGCCCCAAGTCCCAAACCACGAATCTTGTCGATATCATCCTTCTTTGCAGAAACCATGATAATTGGTGTGTTCTTTTGCTCTCGGATTTTCTTGCAGATGTCAAATCCATCAATACCCGGAAGCATTAAATCTAAAATAATCAAATTAAACTCTTCCTTGAGTGCTCGAGATAACCCGCTCTCACCATCTGTCTCAATTTCCACTTCAAAACCTGATAGCTCCAGATAATCTCTCTCAAGCTCAGCAATACTGATTTCATCTTCTACGATTAATATCCTTGACATTTTTATTTTTTTCCTTTCTTTTCATGCATCTGTACGATACGCGACGTGGAATTCGCTGTCGAAGTATTCTGTGTAAATGCCACTTTTCCGGTATCGCTTTCCTTCGCCGCCTTTGTTTCTTTTATTTTTGTGTCCTTTGTTTTGCCATCCTTTATCTTTACATCATTTGCATGGTCATCATCTGTTTTCTCTACTTTTTGTACATTTTCCTCGTACTTTCTCAAAACAAAATATACAACCGTTCCGGTGCCTTCCTTACTGGAAGCCCACACCTTCCCACCGTGATCCTCCATGATTTTACGAACAATAGACAAGCCGATTCCACTGCCGCCCTTTGACGAATTTCTCGATGAATCGGTACGATAAAAACGATCAAAGATATATGGAATATCCTTCGTTGCGATACCTTTTCCGTTGTCTTCTATCTCCACCTGAATGAAGTCACCGACATCTTTAATATGCATATTGATAAAGCACTGTGGTTTATCAAAATATTTGCAGGAATTGCTGATAATGTTGTTGACTACTCGGCGAATCTGCTCTGGATCGGCAATAACCATGACACTTTCGTCCACATAATTAGCGTATTGGAATACGACATTTTTGGCTCCAAGATCAAGTCCAACCTCCTCGGCACAATCGCTAAAATAGTCGCTGACATTAATCTTTCTGAAATTATATGGAATGCGGTTCGTATCGATCTTGGAGTAAAATGTCAGCTCATCAATCAAACGCTGCATATCATTCGTCTTATTATAGACAGTTTTTAAGTAGCGCTCCATCTTCTCCGGCGTATCGGCAACGCCATCCATAATCCCCTCGACATATCCTTTAATCGAAGTAATCGGCGTCTTTAAATCATGAGAAATATTACTGATCAATTCGCGGTTTTCATTATCGAAGCGAATCTTCTCCTCGGCACTGTCTTTAAGGCGCTGTCTCATTTTCTCGAAATCCGTACACAGCTGCCCCATCTCATCGTTTGAAGTAGCCGCCATCTGGAAGTCCAGATTACCTGACTTTATCTTTTCGGTTGCCTGCCGAAGCTCTCTTATCGGCTGGACAATCGAGCGGTATATCCACGTTGTAAAAATGCATGCCGTCAAAAACAGGATAAAGACCATCGCCAGAATAAATTGAACAACAAGCTGCTTTAGCTCTGGAAGCCATTGATTAACCTTTACAAGTGTATAGACCTGTGCACGGCTGCCATCTGTAAATTTCGTGTCAACCGCTTTTCCAAGAATCGTGTTTTCCTGACTCAGATATACCGTGCCTGTGTTCTCTTCCGTATCCGTATCATCCTGCGATTCCTTCTGGATTGCCTCGATCTCCTCCTGCTGCAGCGACTTATAGCTATAATAGATATCGGAATCCTTAAGCACAACTACATTAATATACTTGCCAGCTTCCTTTTCACAATATTCCTCTAGTGCTTCTTTATTTTCTAGCAACCCACTGTTTTCTTCTACTTCATCCTTTAATTTCAACTGAACATTCGTCATCAGCTGACTGAATAGTCTATTGTTATTCGAAAAAAAGTCCGTAAGCTCTGCTGATACGCCGTAACTGTTCTGGATGATTGCAAACTGATACCGTACAAGCACGACACTGAATATACAAAACAGAAAAAGCGGTATTGCCATAATCATTAAAAACGAGATGATTAATTTATTTTTCAGCTTCATGGCATTCTCCTTTCCTTGTTTTCTTCTGCCATAAGCCTATTATATCAGATTCTCTGTTCTGCGTATCTAAAAAATACACGAATGATTATAAAAAAAATATAAATAAAAAAATCCATCCCGACTGTGATTTAGATTATAGCAATACTTCTTCATCCCGTCCTGAGCTGAGTGCAAATCCATAAATTTGCTGCACTCCTGCCGATAGTAATACCTTGGCACAGGATTCCATGGTGCTTCCTGTCGTATAAATATCGTCGACAAGAATCACGCGCTGATAACTCTGTGCCAAATTCGCATCAGCAGTAAACGCATCAACCAGATTTTCCTGACGCGCCGCACTATTAAGATCTTTTTGCGGACGTGTCTTTTTTACACGTGCAAGTACCTTTGTATCGACTGGAAGTGACCACACTTCTGCGATTCGCCGCGCAATCTCCTCTGCCTGATTGAAGCCGCGCTTTCGCCGTCTGGACGGATGAAGCGGCACCGGAATCAGGCAGTCGCACTGCCAGCGCGCCACGATATCCTGATATTCCTCTGCGGCTGTTCTACATGGATAATCGAGCAACTGCCTTGCATTGTGGTACTTAACCCGAAAAATCATTTTGTGTACCCACTCCTCGCGGTAATCATACCCGGTAAGGCTGCGGATAATGCATCGCTTCATTCGCATACAATCTTCACAGTATTCTCTCTCCCCGTTTTGCAACAGACGGCCACACTTTAAACAGCCTTTATCCGCCACCGGACGAAGCTTTTTTCTGCATGTATCACAGATTGGCTTTCCCCACGTACCTGTAATGTCCTGACATACCGGACAGCGTCTTGGAAAAAGCAGCTCATCAAACCAGCTCATATACCTCCTTTATTCGATCCTGTAATCCACTATAGCGTTTCTGCTCCTGCTCATTTGCAATCATCTCCTGAAATGTATGAACACTTCCCACGATGCAGACACAGCTCTTTGCTCTGGTGACAGCCGTGTACAGCAAGTTTCGGTTCATTAGCATCCTTGGCCCGCCCAGAAGCGGCAGAATGACAGCCGGATATTCGCTTCCCTGCGATTTATGAATAGTAACGGCATAAGCAAGTTCGAGCTCCTCTGCCTGCTTAAACTCGTATTCAACACGACGGTTCTCCTCAAATTCTACAGTTATTCTTTCTGTATAGGAGTTGATTTCACGCACAATTCCGCAGTCGCCATTGAACACACCAACTCCCTCATCAAGCGGCATCCGGTAACTGTTTAATACCTTCCATTCCATCTGATAATTGTTTTTGATCTGCATGACCTTATCGCCCTCGCGCAAAATAAAATTACCGACGGCCAGTTCCTGCTTGGATTCATCAGGTGGATTGAGCGCTTCCTGCAGCGATGCATTTAATTGTTCTACACCAAGAAGCCCTTTGCGCATCGGTGTGAGTACCTGAATATCGCGTGTGTTGCTCTTTACATAGCCCGGCAGCTTATCTTTAAGCAGTGTAATTGTTGCCCCGATAATGTTTCCCGGATTATCGCGTTTGATAAAGAGAAAATCGCGGCTGCCCGGCTTGGGCTCGACCATCTCTCCGGCATTGATACGGTGCGCATTCATAATGATGTCACTCTCTGCTGCCTGACGGAAAATCTTTTCAAGACGCACAACAGGAAATGCCTCCGAATAAATCATATCGCGAAGCACGTTTCCAGGGCCGACACTTGGCAGCTGATTCACATCACCAACAAGAACAAGACGCATTCCCGGCACAAGTGCGCGAAGCAAGGACTTCATTAAAAACACATCCACCATTGACATTTCATCAATAATCACAACATCCGTTTCGAGTGGATTGTCCTCATTTCGCCCAAATGATGTGGCTCCCTCACCTACCATTCCGGACAACTCAAGTAAGCGATGAATCGTCTTGGCCTCGCAGCCCGTCGCCTCTTTCATGCGCTTTGCTGCGCGTCCGGTCGGCGCTGCCAGTAAAATGTCGAGACCTTCCTTTTCAAAATAGTGGATAATCGTGCGAATCGTAGTCGTCTTTCCTGTTCCCGGCCCTCCGGTGATGATAGTCAATCCGTTGTTGACCGCCTCAGACACAGCAAGACGCTGACGCTCATCGAGCAAAATGTCCTGCTCGTTTTCAATTTCATGAATTTTTCTGGAAATCTCTTCTGATGTAATCGTATCCTTTATATTCAGATCCTTAAGCATCTGCGCAATGGACAGCTCCGTATAATAGCTAACTGACGAATATACCATCTGAATTTCTTCCCCTGTGCCTGGCTGTATTTTCGTCTTTACCACGATTTTCTTGTCCATAATCAGATCCATAATGCGGTCATTCATTGAGTCGATCTCAACATCAAGAAGATGCCTTGCCTCCTGTGTGACCTGTTCCATCGGAAGACAGGTATGACCCTGCCCGGTTGCCTGCTCTAACACATACAAGATGCCACTTCGGATACGAAAATCGGAGTCAGGCAAAATGCCTGCCTTTGAGGCAATCTCATCGGCAATACGAAAGCCTACGCCGTCAATATCATCTGCCAGGCGATAAGGATTTTCACGGATGACCTGATACAGCCGGCTCTGATAAAAGTTATAAATCTTCATGCCAAGATTCTGGCTGATGCCATATTGCTGTAAAAATAACATTGCCTGACGCAAATCGCGTTTTCCTGCCACAGCTCCGGAAATCTCCAACGCCTTTCGCATACTGATTCCCTTTACCTCTGCCAGACGCTCAGGTTCCTCTTCCATAATACGGAATGTATCGTCACCAAATTTTTTAACAATCCTTGTCGCCAGTGCCTCACCGATTCCCTTAATGGCACCGGAACTTAAATATTTTAGCGTTGAGGCGGCATCATCGGGCGCAGTAAATTCATACTCCTGCACACGCAGTTGCTTTCCATAAATCGGATGAACATTCATCTCGCCGCGTGCCGTCAGATATTCTCCCTCAGAAACATCTGGAAACACGCCTACAAGAAATTCTTCCTTATTTCCTTCCTTCATACACAGCACCGAGTAGCCATTTTCCTCATTGCGAAATACAATCCGGTCTATATATCCCTGTAATTCTACCATTTTTTCACCCTTATCAAAACAAAACAGCCCAAACCAATCGAGTCAAAATCTCATTCACAAAAATGAACCGGCAAAGATTTTGCTTTTCGCCCTCTTTTGCCGGTCCATTCTAACAACTAACAAACTTCGTCTTCTGACTCAATTTTGTGAATCAATTTTATGAATCAATTTATTTTATGACTCATTCTTTTTTATTCAATCTTATGACTCAATCTTTTTACTCAGTCTTTCTGACTTCATTCTTTCTTTTAATCTCTGATGGAATTCATTACTTCCATATATTTTCCAGTTCCAATCGCCACACAAGTGGTTGGCTCCTCAGCTGTCATCGTGGTGATTCCAAGACTCTCTTCAAGAAGCTGCTCAAGTCCAGTCAGGAGTGCACCTCCACCCGTCAGCACGATGCCGCGGTCGGAAATATCAGCTGCCAGTTCCGGCGGCGTTTTTTCAAGCACCATATGTACTGCCTCTACGATCTGATTTGCCGACTCTGAAAGTGCTTCAAGTGTCTCCTCAGAAGTAATCGTAACGGTCTTTGGAAGGCCAGTCACCAGATTACGACCTCTTACATCAATCGCAAGCTCCTCCTGACGTGGATAACAGGTACCTATCTTGATCTTGATCTCCTCACCTGTACGCTCGCCTATTAAGAGGTTATGCTTCTTTCTCATATAGCGAACAATCGCCTCATTAAAATCATCACCTGCTACCTTGATGGACTCGCTGACAACGGTCCCCGCAAGTGAAATAACAGCAACATCTGTCGTACCACCACCGATATCGACAATCATGTTTCCGCAAGGCTTTGTAATATCAATACCTGCACCGATTGCTGCTGCAAGCGGCTCCTCTACCAGATAGACTTCTCTAGCTCCTGCATTAAATGTAGCATCCTCTACTGCTTTTCTCTCTACCTCAGTAATCTGGCTCGGTACACATACACAGATACGAGGCTTGCGAAAGGTTCTTCTTCCGATTGCCTTCTGGATAAAGTACCGAATCATTTTCTCCGTAATAGTATAATCTGCAATGACACCCTGCTTCAGTGGGCGAATTGCAACAATATTTCCAGGGGTGCGTCCAATCATCATGCGAGCCTCTTCACCAATCGCTTTTATCTCGTTGGTATTGCGGTCATACGCTACAACGGAAGGCTCCTTTAATACAACGCCCTTTCCCTTTATATATACCAGAATACTGGCAGTTCCCAAATCAATTCCTATATCAGTTGACACGCCAAATGCCATGGTTAAAACTCCTTTCCCAAGACAAATATCCCCGGATATATGCCTACACAGATACCATTATATACAATAACTTGAAAAAGGGAAAGTGTTTTTTTTGATTTTCAAGAAAAATAATTCCTTTATTCTTTTTCTTCTTTATTTAGATTTCGGACAAATTTCTGTCACAATTATACGGTACATTATAATCGTACTCAAAAAGTACTTCAAGTTGATTCCCCATCACTTGAAAGCTTTTTCATACTCATACCCGGTGTTGCAAGACACCGGGCCCCCCTCAAAAACCAAGGAACTTGTGAGTGTTCCTATACAGGGTTCGGCATTTCACCTGATTTGTCGGGCCTTTTCTAATGCAATTTTTTCATTTGCTTTCCATAGTTTTGATTTGCTTTTCACCTTGTATTTTTACTTTGTATTTGCTTTTTTACTCTGTATTTTTTTACTTTGTATTTGCTCTTTTACTTTGTATTTTTTTACTTTGTATTTGCTTTTGCACTGCATGCATCCAAAATGATGCGTGCCTTTCTCACTTTTTCTTCATCTGTCTGCCAGATCATATACTCGCTCATTCCCGAAAGTCCCATGTTTACTCTGGTGTTGCGATACTGCATCTTACTCTCTAACTCTTTCTTTGCTGAAAGATGGAATTGGCGAATTCCTCTCTTGTATAGCGGTTCAATCACTGCATCAGACACACCTGCACCTGCTAAAATATGAATGCGTCCCTGTGCGCTTGATATGAGTTTCTCAAGACAATCTGCACCTGCTAAAGCCGACGGCTCCTGACCAGAAGTAAGAATCGTGTCCACACCAAGGCGAATCAGATCTTCCAATGCTGCTTCTGGATCCTTGCACATATCAAACGCTCGGTGACAGGTCATTTTACAATTTCCTGCTGCCTTCACACATTGCTCCATAAATTCTAAATCAAAATTTCCATCCTGGCACAACGCACCGATGACAACACCCTGCGCACCCTCTTCGCGAAATGCCTGAATCTGCTCAAGAATCA
>CAVCPW010000133.1:0-15819 GCA_963604075.1 Anaerovoracaceae bacterium
GGATCTGATGAAAAAGTACGGCATTCCGACTGCGACATACGAGAATTTTAACTCCCCTGAAGCAGCAATTGAATATTTAAAGACCGCAAAGATGCCGATTGTATTAAAGGCAGACGGTCTGGCACTCGGCAAAGGTGTTCTGATCTGCAATACCAGAGAGGAAGCCATGGACGGTGTAAAAACGCTGATGTTAGATAAGCAGTTTGGCTCTGCTGGTGACACGATTGTTGTGGAAGAGTTTATGACCGGAAGAGAGGTTTCTGTTCTTACATTCGTAGATGGAAATACGTACCGTGTTATGACAAGTGCACAGGATCACAAGCGTGCAAAAGATGGCGATCAGGGACTAAATACCGGTGGTATGGGTACCTTCTCACCAAGCCCGTTCTACACGAGAGAAGTTGATGCTTATTGTAGAGAGCACATCTATCAGCCAACTGTTGATGCGATGCGTGCAGAGGGACGTACCTTCCAGGGAATTATTTTCTTTGGTTTGATGCTGACAGCAGACGGCCCGAAAGTACTTGAATACAATGCAAGATTTGGCGATCCTGAGACACAGGTTGTTCTTCCGCGTATGAAGAATGATATTGTTGATCTGTTTGAGGCTTGCATTGATCAGACATTGGATCAGATTGATCTTCAGTTTGAAGACAATGCGGCAGTATGTGTCGTTCTTGCATCAGATGGTTATCCGGTTCACTACGAAAAGGGTCTTCCTATCTCTGGTCTGGAAGCATTTGAAGGCAAAGATGATTACTTTGTTTTCCATGCCGGAACAAAAAAGCAGAGTGATACCTTTGTGACAAATGGTGGTCGAGTACTTGGCGTGACCGCAACCGGAAAGGATTTGAAGGAAGCGCGCGCAAAAGCTTATGAAGCAACAGAGTGGATTCACTTTGACAATAAATATATGAGACATGATATTGGAAAAGCTATTGACGAGGCATAATCGAATAAATTGAATACAAAAGGGGCATATCAGCTGTAGACAGATATGCTCCTTTTGTGTCCTTCTTCCTTTCAATTCTCTTAACAATTCGCCTAAATCTATTGACAGAACCTGATTTGTGCTTTAGTATAAATAAGTACAATAAATGTTGATATAACATGCAACAGAACGAAAAAGAACAGATGATTTGGAGGATGTAAACATGAAACGTTTTGCAGGGCTGTTTATGGCAGCATGCATGACCGTAGCTGTTCCTGCAGCAACGGTTTGCTATGCGGACGAAGTGGCAACCGAGTCTTCAGCTGAGGCTGGAGCTGTCACAAACGCAGAAGCACAAGATTCTGACACCGATAGCCAGGAAGAATTACAGGAAACGCTTGAAAACACAACACAGGAACTGAATATTGCACAGTCACTTGACGGAATTGAACTTCCGGCAAATTCTGAGCAAATCACTTATACATATCATGGAAACGTTTGCAACGCTGCTAAGACATCGACTGGACTGTATCTGCTTCCGGTTGTTCAGGACGATTCTAGTGTTGTATGGTACGTATATAATGAAGAACGTGACGAGGCAATTCCATATGTTGCATTTACCACTGTAAATACTTCTTATGCGATCGTTCTTCCCGACGCTGATGTGACTATTCCGAGTGGATATGAGAGTGTAAACATCGACATGAATGGCCGCGTCGTTCCTGCATGGTTTAATTCTGCAGCTGGTGATTCCAACATGTATCTGATCTATGCAGTTTGCTCTGACGGAAGTGAAGGATTTTATCGTTTTGACGGTACAAACGGAGCATGCCTGCGTTATGTAGCAGATCCGGATGTTGATTTGCAGGCATCCGCAAGCAGCATGAGTGACGAACTTTCTAGTCTTCAGGACAGCTACAATTCCATGTCTTCTCAGGACAGCGCTGAAATTGAGCGTTTAAACAATTCTGCAAATCTGCAGCAGCAAAATTATAATAATCTGAAGGATGATGTGAAGAAATACGGTCTGATTGGCGTAGCGGCACTTGGCGTAGTTACACTTCTGATGCTTATTTTCTTTATCCGCATGATCTCCAAGTCTTCTAAGTTAAAGAAAGCAAAGAAGAGAGTAAGTGAGTTGGAAAACGCAGCAAAAACACGTGCACAGCAAGCAAGACCAAGAACCGCTGAGCCGTCTGCCAGAAGAGTTCGCAGAGATGATTTCAATGATACCAGAATGACAGGAGGTCGCGATGAGGGAACATCCCGTGTACGTCGTGTTCCGAAGAACTCTGACAGAGGCTTTGAGCAGAGCACTACAACTTCTAAAGTTACTCGTGTACCAAAGGAGCAGTCTGCAGATCGCAATGGTGCAAGACAGAATTCTTCAAGACCTGCACAGTCTAGCCAGACAAGACCAGTAAGAAAGTCAGAGACGACAGACTCAAGACAGCAGCGCCCTGTAAGATCGACAAACGATCAAAACAAGCTTAAGCGCCCAGCTAAACCGGCTACTTCCCGTCCATCTAGCGAAACAAAGGTTTTTGATAAGGCTCCGGCAGATGACACAGCACGTGTAAGTAATCTTGACGGACTTGATGACGTAAAAACCACTCCTGTAAAGTCAGATCTTGAAGCGGCTGATATTGATAAGATTAGTGAGCAGTTAAATAACTTCCATGAAACTGAGAGTTCTCCAGTGGAGGATGATTTCATCGAAGTAGAGAGTGCTGCACCAGAGTTTTATACAGATGACAGCTTTGACGATGATGATTTCACTTTAACTGATTTCAAGGATATCTAATTGAACTTTAAATTAAATAAATTAACTTAAGTAACAAGGGATTTCGTTTTTAGCGAGATCCCTTGTTTAATCAAAAGCTTTTCCTATCTAAATCTTCCTGAATTTATAAAAATGCAAGTAGTGAAGCGGATTGCTAATATCATTGACAGTGAAAAAGCAATCGACAAACCTTGTTCATAAGGCTACTTCTGTGCAAACTATAACTTTCCACTTGCAATATGGTAAGTTTTGTGTAATAATAAATGCGTTGCGAGCACGATGTATAGGCACTATGTGCCATAAAAACAAGAGAATTGAATACGCAGTTGAAACGAAGGAGAGAACAATGAGAGCATTAATCAGTGTATCAGACAAAACAGGCGTAGTAGAATTAGCCAAAGAACTGGAGACGCTTGGAATCGAGCTTATTTCAACAGGAGGAACCTACAAAAAGCTGGCTGAGGCTGGTGTAAAGGCTATGGAGATCTCTGATCTTACCGGATTTCCGGAATGTCTTGACGGAAGAGTAAAGACACTTCATCCGGCAGTACATGCAGGTCTGTTAGCAATGCGTTCAAATCCGGAGCATATGAGACAGCTCAAAGAACTTGGAATTGAGCCGATCGATTTGGTGATTGTAAATCTTTATCCATTCAAGGCAACCATTTTAAAAGACGGCGTTACCAGAGCCGAGGCTGTTGAGAATATTGATATCGGTGGACCGACCATGCTGCGTGCAGCTGCAAAGAACTATCAGGATGTGGCTGTTGTAACAGACCCAGATGATTATGAGAAAGTTCTTGCAGAGCTGAAAGCAGACGGACAGGTAAGTCTGGATACCAAGTTTTATCTGATGCAGAAGGTATTTATGCACACCTCCAGTTATGACACTATGATTGCTGATTATCTGAAGAAAGAGCGCGGTGATGATAGCCTGCCACAGACATTGACTATGACCTTTGAAAAGGTTGAGGACATGCGTTACGGTGAGAATCCTCATCAGAAGGCAGCATTCTATCGCGAGATTGGCAAGAAGAAGGGCTCTCTCGTTGACGCAAAGCAGTTAAACGGAAAAGCACTTTCTTTTAACAACATCAATGATACAAATGGTGCATTAGAGCTCCTTAAAGAATTCACCGATCCGACCATTGTTGCTTGCAAGCATGGAAATCCGTGTGGTGTCGGCAGTGCTGATACAATTGAGGAAGCATGGAAGAAGGCATTCGCAGCCGATAAGGTTTCCATCTATGGCGGTATCGTTGTTTCTAACCGTGAGATCAATGAGACTATTGCAAAAGACATGAAGTCTATGTTCCTTGAGGTGATCGTCGCTCCTTCCTATACCGAGGGTGCTCTGAAGATGTTAAGCTTCAAGAAGGATGGTTCAATGAGAAATGTTCGTGTCCTTCAGTTAGATGACATCAGTGAGAAGCAGCCGGCATCAGCACTTGATTTGAAGAAGGTAAATGGTGGTTTGATTGTACAGAACATCGACAGTAAGCTTCTTGACGGTGATGTAAAAGTTGTTACAGAGAAGGCGCCGACCGAGAAGGAAATGGAAGATTTGCTTTTTGCATGGAAGGTTGTTAAGTTTGTCAAGTCAAACGGTATCGCAGTTGCAAAGGATTTGCAGTCTGTAGGCATTGGACCTGGCCAGGTAAACCGTGTATGGGCAATCAAGCAGTGTTTTGAGCATGCAAGCGAGCTGATCGGGCCAGATGCGACAAAGGGCGCTGTACTGGCATCCGATGCGTACTTCCCATTTGCTGATAATGTAGAGGCTGCTCACCAGGCTGGTATCACTGCGATTATTCAGCCAGGCGGATCCATCCGTGACAAAGAGTGCATCGACAAGTGCAACGAATATGGAATTGCTATGGTGTTCACAGGAATGAGACACTTTAAGCACTAAATAAAAAAGAAAGTACCAAGGGAGGTGCTGCGAACAAGCAGCATCTCCTTTCTGCAAAGGAACATGTAACATATGGAAAATTTGAGTTTAAAAGAGTTTGCAGCGGCGCTCTCCCAAAAAGAAGCAGTACCGGGCGGTGGCGGTGCAAGTGCCTGCGCTGGTTCTTACGGCTGTGCCTTAGGAATTATGGCGTGTGCGCTAACCCACGGAAAGAAAAAATATGCCTGCTACGAGGAAGATTTAAGCAGAATTGAAGGTGAGTTGGCACACTGCAGGGACACACTTCTTAACTGTATCAATGAGGATGCGAAAGGCTTTCTTCCGCTTTCAAAAGCGTATGGATTGCCAAAAGACACTCCAGAGCAAAGGTTAAAAAAAGAAAAGATTTTAGAGGATGCATTATATCATGCAAGCCTTACTCCAATGAAAGTTGTAAAAGAATCAGCACGTGCGATGCTGTTGTTAGACGAGCTTTCAGGCAAGTGCTCAAAACTGATTCTAAGCGATGTTGTCACGGGTGCTGCACTGATTTTAGCCTCTGCCCGCGGTGGTTTTATCAATGTAGAAGCTAATACCGGGCTGATGAAAAATACAGAACTTGCGCAAAAACTTGATGTGGAAGCATCTGAACTTCTTTCTCAGACAATACAGCTTCATGATCGCATAAGTCAGATGGCATAATGATATAATCTGAATAAATCTCAGATTAAGAAACTAAAATCTATATTGATTAACTGATGAATTAACAGATATAAGTTATTTTGAATTAGAAAAGGAAGTGTGTTTATGCAACTTTTAAAAGGTGCGCCTGTCGCAGCAGCGATTCGCGATGAAATAAAGAAAGAACTGGAAGGATGGGAGAGTAAGCCTTGTCTTGCCATCATTCGAGTAGGTGAGAAGGAAGAGGATCTTTCCTATGAGCGCAGTGCCATTAAGCGAATGAACGGTATCGGAATCGAAACAAAGCTATTTGCTTTTCCGGCGGATATTTCGATGGAAGCATTTTCCAAAGAATTTGCATCCATCAACGCAGATCCGTCTGTTGATGGCATTTTGCTGTTTCGCCCACTTCCGTCTCAGCTTGATGAGGCAGTGATTGTCGAGTCTATCGATCCCCAAAAGGATGTAGACGGCATTTCAAGTCGTGCACTTGGTAAGTTATTTTCTGGTGACAAAAGGGCTTTTGCTCCTTGTACTGCACAGGCTGTCATGGAAATTCTTCATTTTTATGGCATTGAGCCGCAGGGAAAGCGTGCAGTCGTTTTAGGTCGCAGTCTCGTCGTTGGAAAGCCACTTTCCATACTCTTATTAAACGAAAATGCAACTGTAACCATCTGCCATTCTCGCACTGTTTCTCTGCCGGATGTTTGCCGCGAAGCTGATATCCTAGTTACCGCAATTGGCAAGGCAAAGTGGGTGGATGAGCATTTTGTATCAGAAAACTCTATTGTGATTGATGTTGGAATCAATGTCGATGAGAATGGAAAGCTCTGCGGAGACGTAAATTTTGACCAAATCGAAGATCATGTTTTGATGGCGACTCCAGTACCTGGTGGCGTTGGAGCCGTAACGACTGCTGTACTGGCAAAGCACGTATTTGAGGCAGCAAAGAGACGCAGCGCTGCAAACAGTAAAGGAGGCACAAATGGGCTTTCTGCCGATTAATCGCCGCGAAATGGAACGGCTTGGCTGGGAGCGGCCGGATTTTGTCTATGTGACAGGCGATGCATATGTTGATCACCCATCCTTTGGTCATGCAATCATCAGCCGTATCTTAGAATCACACGGCTACAAGGTAGCAATCCTGCCGCAGCCAGACTGGCGCGATGATAAAGCAATCCATGAATTTGGCACGCCGCGTCTTGGCTTTCTGGTATCATCTGGCAACATGGATTCCATGGTTAATCATTATTCAGTCTCCAAAAAAAGACGTCAGATGGATGCCTATACACCGGGCGGACTAATTGGAAAAAGACCTGATTATGCCGATGTTGTGTATGGTAATTATATACGTCGTAATTTTCCAACAAGTCCGATTATCTTAGGTGGAATTGAAGCATCTCTTCGCCGATTAGCGCATTATGACTATTGGTCGGATAAGCTGAAGCGCTCAATCTTAATCGAATCACAAGCCGATTTGATCTCTTACGGAATGGGCGAGCATTCCATTGTAGAGATTGCAGATGCACTTGACAGTGGTCTTCCTGTCAGCGAAATCACTTTTATCCGAGGAACCGTGTGCAAGGTGCGTTCGCTTGATCGCGTACCAGATGCACTCGTACTTCCGTCCTACGATGTCCTCGTCAAGGATAAGATGGAGTATGCAGCCAGCTTTTATAAGCAATATTGTAATACCGACCCATTTACTGCAAAACAGTTAGCAGAGCCATATGGTGCACATTTATATGTGATTCAAAATCCACCTGCCTATCCGCTTACGACACAAGAGATGGATGATGTGTATGAACTTCCATATATGCGCACATATCATCCGTCCTACGAAAAGCAAGGCGGTGTACCTGCAATCTCAGAGATCAAATTTTCACTTTGCAGCAACCGTGGCTGCTTTGGCGGTTGCAGTTTCTGTGCATTAACCTTCCATCAGGGACGAATTATTCAGACGCGAAGCCATGAGTCTCTGATTCGTGAGGCCAAATTAATGACACAGGAACCAGATTTTAAGGGATACATTCACGATGTCGGCGGTCCTACAGCTAATTTCCGTCATCCGTCCTGCCAAAAGCAGTTAACAAAGGGTGTCTGTACAGGAAAGCAGTGTCTATTCCCGGCTCCTTGCAAGAATCTTACTGTTGACCATAAAGATTACATTCAGCTTCTTCGAAAACTGCGCGCTCTTCCAAAGGTAAAGAAAGTTTTTATCCGCTCTGGTATTCGTTTCGACTATGTACTGGCTGATAAAAACGACGATTTCCTAAAAGAGCTATGTCAGTATCATGTCAGTGGACAACTTAAGGTTGCTCCGGAACATGTTTCTGACCGCGTTTTAAAATATATGGGGAAGCCGGAAAATGCTGTATACAAGCGCTTTACACAGCGCTATAAGGCTATGAATGAAAAGCTTGGGCTCAAGCAATATCTGGTTCCTTATCTGATGTCTTCCCATCCGGGCTCACAGCTTTCGGATGCGGTGGAAATGGCAGAGCACCTGCGTGATTTGGGTTACATGCCGGAACAGGTACAGGATTTTTATCCTACACCTTCCACTATTTCAACTTGTATGTACTACACAGGCATTGATCCACGTACAAAAGAAGCTGTTTACATTCCGAAGGACCCACATGAAAAAGCGATGCAGCGTGCTTTGATCCAGTATCGCGATCCAAAACTTTACGATCTGGTAAAGGAAGCATTAATTAAATGTGGCCGTCAAGATTTAATCGGATTTGGCAAGGAATGTTTGATTGCACCAAGAAATATTGCGTCAAAAAATACTGCATCAAAAAACAATAAAAATAACAAAGCCCAGCATGCAAAATCACATAATGATTATGATTTAAATATAAGACAGCATAGCAAAGACAAAAGTGGCAGAGCACAAAACCAGAGCGCTAAAAAATCACTTCAAGTCTCTGGTAATGACCGCTCTAAAAGCGGACATTCTGCAGGCAAAAGGAGGAAGTAAATATGTTAGGATTTGAGGAAGTAGAAAATTATGACCCGGAACTGGCACAGGCAATGTCGGATGAGCTGACCAGACAGCGCACCCACATTGAGCTGATTGCCTCTGAAAATCTTGTAAGCAAGGCCGTTATGGCAGCAATGGGAAGCGTTCTTACAAACAAATATGCAGAGGGCTACCCTGGAAAGCGCTATTACGGCGGATGCGAATATGTTGACGTAGTAGAGGAACTCGCAAGAGAACGTGCAAAGAAGCTCTTTGGCTGTGAGTATGTCAATGTGCAGCCGCACTCTGGTGCGCAGGCAAATATGGCAGTATTCTTCGCCGTATTAAACCCTGGTGATACTTTTATGGGCATGAGTCTCGATATGGGAGGTCATCTGACACACGGAAGTCCGGTTAACATGTCTGGCAAGTATTTCAACGCAGTTCCGTATGGAATTAACGCAGATGGTTTTATAGATTATGATGAGGTTCGTCGCATTGCACTTGAGTGTAAGCCAAAGATGATCGTTGCCGGTGCCTCTGCTTATGCAAGAAAAATCGACTTCAAGCGTTTCCGTGAGATCGCAGATGAGGTTGGTGCAGTTCTTATGGTCGATATGGCTCACATTGCAGGTCTTGTTGCAGCAGGACTTCATGAAAGCCCAATTCCTTACGCACATGTTACAACTACCACAACTCATAAGACTCTTCGCGGACCGCGCGGCGGCATGATTATGTGCAGCAATGAAGTCAACAAGAAGTACAACTTCAATAAGGCAATCTTTCCTGGAATCCAGGGTGGCCCGCTGATGCACGTCATCGCTGGAAAGGCAGTATGCTTTAAGGAGGCACTTGATCCGTCCTTCAAGTTATACGCGCAGGGCATCATCGACAACGCACAGGCACTTGCATCTGGTCTTATGAACCGTGGCTTCGATCTGGTATCAGGCGGAACTGATAATCATTTGATGCTTGTCAACCTGATTAATAAGGGTGTGACTGGAAAACAGGCAGAAAAGATGCTTGATGCAGCAAACATTACCTGCAACAAAAATACCGTACCGAACGATCCACAGTCTGCATTTACCACTAGCGGTATCCGTCTTGGAACAGCAGCTGTCACTACCAGAGGCTTCAAGCCGGCCGATATGGATGTCGTTGCTCAGGCAATTTCTCTTGTCATCGACGATATGGAGAAAAACAAAGAAGAGGCAATGGCACTTGTCAAGAGTCTGACAGACAAGTATCCACTGTATGAATAAATATATGAGTAAAGGTGAGTAAAGATTAATATACTATTTTACCCGGTATATTATTTTATAATGAGGTATCATGGAAATATTAAAGATTCGCTATTTAAGTGATAAAATTGAAAAACTTCGTTTCATCGACGGAAAGTCCGACTGGATTGATCTGCGCAGTGCAGAGGAAGTTGAAATGAAGGCTGGAGAGGCACGTCTGATCTCTCTTGGCATCGCAGTACAACTTCCAAAGGGGTATGAGGCACACGTCGTTCCAAGAAGCAGTACATTTAAGAATTTTGGCCTCATCCAGACGAATCATATGGGTGTTATTGATGAGAGCTACTGTGGTGATAATGATGAGTGGAGACTCCCTGTCATGGCAGTACGCGACACCTGCATCCACATAAATGACAGAATTTGCCAGTTTCGTATCATGAAACATCAGCCGGAATTAAGTTTTGAAGAGGTTGAGCATCTTGATGGATGCGACCGCGGAGGTTTTGGAACGACTGGAAAACAATAATTTACATTAAGGGCAGCGGAGTGCAAAAGCAGCATTCCGCTGCTTTTTACTGTAAATACATCTGGTGTCTGTGCGGTTGTGACCTGTGCCATACAGCAAGAGGGACTGGAAAATAATGTTGCAGCGATGTCTTGTATGTGTTAAGATAAGGCAGACGTGAAAAATCGTACAGGAGGAATTTACACAAATGCTTACTTTAAAAAATACATCTGTTATGAATTTTGAAAATGCTATCCGCGGAGCAAGAAATCCGATGAATAGCTGGGCCCGCATGGATAGTCATACTGAGCCTGATGGCACCTTCGTTTTTGGGCCGAATGACCTTGATCTTGCAATACGCCTGGCAAAAGCAGGTTCCGATCATAGAAAATATTTGAGAATGATCTTTGTTAGTGTTGACGTAACCGCACCACTTTACTGGTGGAAGGAATACGACACCTATAAGGTAGCTACTGTTGCAAATTCAACAAGCACGATGCACAAAATCCACAGTAAACCATTTTCAATGGATGATTTTTCCTGTGATCATATGACAGATAGTACCAAAAAGTTTATGGAAACAATCGTAAATGAGCTTGAGACAATTCGCCTTCGTTTCAAAGAGACGAAATCCAAAGAGGATTGGTATGATATGATTCAGCTTCTTCCAAGTAGCTATAACCAAATGCGTACCTGTACATTCAATTATGAGACGTTAATCAACATTTATCGTGCAAGAAAGAATCACAAACTGGCTGAATGGCATACATTCTGTGATTGGATTGAAACACTTCCATATGCAGAGCAGTTAATTACATTTGAGCCATAATGTACTTTTATATGTCAAGCGGATATTCACAATCCGCTTTGCTACTTGCTTGATTTTGTTAAAAAGGTCTAATATTTTTTGTTAAATAAGACATCACAGTTGGTTATGTAATCGACAATGTCAGACTCCGTTAAATTACCGACTGTGGTTTGAAACAATATTCTAATTTAGTTGATTTTTAAATTTTGGTATGGTAAGATATCGGTATATGTATCTAAGTTAAAATACAATTAAAAGATACAACCCACAGAAAGGACGAGACGAACATGGAAAAACAGCGCAGAGTTATGCTTAAGCTCAGCGGAGAAGCATTAGCCGGTGAAAAGAAAACCGGATTTGATGAAGATGTTGTAAAAGATGTTGCAAGACAGGTTAAGCAGTCAGTTGATCAGGGTGTGCAGGTTGCAATTGTAATCGGTGGTGGAAACTTTTGGAGAGGTCGTTCAAGCAACGCAATCGACAGACCAAAGGCAGATCAGATCGGTATGCTGGCAACTGTTATGAACTGCATCTATGTATCTGAAATCTTCCGCACCACAGGTATGAAGACCGAAATCTTCACACCATTTGCATGCAGTACATTTACAAAGCTATTCTCCAAGGATGCAGCAAACGAAGCTCTTACTCAGGGTAAGGTAGTTTTCTTTGCAGGCGGTACCGGCCATCCGTATTTTTCCACTGATACCGGTGTTGTATTACGTGCAATTGAGATGGAAGCAGATGTGATCCTGTTAGCAAAGGCCATCGATGGTGTTTACGACAGCGATCCGGCAAAGAACCCGAACGCAGTAAAGTACGATACCGTTACCATTAAGGAGGTTGTCGACAAGCGTCTTCAGGTTATTGATATGACCGCATCCATCATGTGTATGGAGAATCATATGCCGCTTGCTGTCTTTGGTCTGAACGAAGAAAACAGCATTGCAAACGCATTGAATGGCAAAATTACAGGAACCCATGTAACAGCCTAAAAAAACAGAACTATAAAATCATAAAACCAAAGGAGCGTAACTTATGAAAGAAGTTATCAAGAAGTGTGAAGAAAAAATGACAAAAACCTGCGAGAATCTTGAAGGAGAATTCGCCAACATTCGTGCAGGCCGTGCAAACCCGAATCTGTTAAACAAAATCATGGTTGAATATTATGGAACCCCGACTCCAATGCAGCAGGTTGGAAACATTTCCGTTCCAGAACCGCGAATCATCCAGATTAACCCGTGGGAAAAGAGCCTTTTAAAGGCAATCGAGAAGGCAATTTTGGCATCTGATCTTGGAATTACTCCGACAAACGACGGTACTAGCGTCCGCCTGGTATTCCCGGAACTGACTGAGGAGAGACGTAAGGAGTTAGTAAAGGATATCAAGAAAAAGGGTGAAGCCGCAAAGGTTGCTGTCCGCAATGTCCGCCGTGATTCTAACGATGCATTAAAGAAGAAAGAAAAGGCAAATGAGGTTACTGAGGACGAGCGTAAGGAAGGCGAAGAAAAAATCCAGAAGATGACCGACAAGTATATTGCAAAAATAGACAAGAGTGTTGAGAATAAATCAAAGGAAATCATGACTGTCTAATTAACAGGAAATTTTCAGGACAGGCTTTTGCCTGTCCTGTTTTTCGTAACAAAATATTTTAGCAAATGAATAAAATACTTGCTATAGGAAACACACGAGGTAATCAATATGGACGAACAAAAAAAGATTCCCCGCCACGTTGCGATCATTATGGATGGAAATGGAAGATGGGCTGAGCGCAGGAATCTACCGCGCAAAATGGGTCATGCAGAAGGATGTAAGGTACTTGAGCAGACTGTGCGTGACGCTGCCAATATCGGCATCGACTATTTGACAGTCTACGCATTTTCTACGGAAAACTGGAAACGTTCTGAGGAAGAAGTTTCTGCTCTGATGGTATTGATGGGCATTTATATCAAAAAGTTGTTAAAGGTTGCAGCTGAAGAAAATGTATGTGTCAAAATCATCGGTGAACGAAGCCGCTTTGCACCAGAGTTGGTAAAAGGCTTAAATAAGCTTGAGTATGAGACAAGAAACAATACTCGCATGATATTTGCCATTGCGATTAACTATGGTGCTAGAGATGAGATGCGCCGTGGTATGATTCGCATGGCAGAGGACGTAAAGAGCGGAAAGTTAGAACCGCAGGAAATTACCGAGCAGACGATCGGTTCCTATCTGGATACAGCCGATATGCCGGATCCGGATCTTCTAATTCGCACCAGCGGCGAGATGCGCCTGTCAAATTTTCTGCTCTGGCAGCTGGCTTATACTGAGATCTACGTAACCGATGTTTTATGGCCTGATTTCAATAAAGCAGAGCTGCAAAAGGCAGTCGATTCCTTCGGAAAACGTGAGCGCCGCTATGGAGGTCGTCTAACTAAATAAAAGGCGGCACAACGATTTTTTGATTCAATCATCTCAGTCGAATCATTCAAAATTTTATTTACTATGGAAAGGCATAAATTATGTTTATCACAAGAACAATTAGCGGAATCGTGCTGTTAGCAGTGACCATGTGTGCCATTATCGCCTCCGGCCCGCTTCTGTACCTGTTTATGCTTCTGATCAGCCTGGTCGGCATGTATGAGCTGTACCGCGTTTTTCAGATGGAAAAGAAAATTCCGGCACTTGTCGGCTATTTAACTGCAATCGGAATTGAGTCTGTAATTCTGGCAGGAAAGAATAACTTTGTTGTTTTGGTACTCGTCTTAGGCTTTTTGGTATTAATGGCTTCTTACGTTGCCACTTATCCTAAATTTACAGCAGACGAAATTGCAAAATCAGCATTTGGTATGGTTTATGTCGCATTGATGATGTCCTTTATTTTCCAGACCAGAATAAGCAAGGACGGTGCATATACCGTATGGCTGATCTTCATCAGCGCATGGGGCTGCGATACCTGTGCTTACTTAGTCGGACGTGCGATCGGAAAGCACAAGATGACACCAGTATTAAGTCCAAAGAAGTCTGTTGAGGGCGCAATTGGCGGTATCATAGGAAGTGCATTGATTGGTGCGCTGTACGGAACTATTTTCAAGGGTAATCTGACTGAATTTTCCAACCCAGCTGTATTTTGTGCAATCATCGGTGCCTGCGGTGGATTTATATCCATGTTTGGCGATTTGTCTGCGTCCGCAATTAAGCGTCAGTATCAGATCAAGGATTATGGAAATCTGATTCCTGGACACGGAGGTATCATGGACCGTTTCGACAGCATCATTTTCACAGCACCATTAATCTACATTTTAGTAACATTGCTTCAGAGCGTCGCGTAAGTAAATCTTACTAAACAATCATTATTCAGATATTACAAGATAAAGCGCAAAAAGTGATGTAAAAAAATTGCAACGAACAATTAAAAGAGAAAGGCAGGTTTTTGATATGAAAAAAATTGCCATTTTAGGATCCACCGGATCTATCGGAACACAGAGCTTAGAGGTAATTCGCAACCAACCCGATATGGAAGCTACTGTTCTTGCAGCAGGCAGTAATGTCACACTGCTAGAACAGCAGATTCGTGAGTTTCATCCAAAGCTGGTGTGTGTTTATAAGGAAGCGGCTGCAAACGCATTAAAGCATGCCGTTGCTGATCTTGATGTAAAGATTGTAAGCGGCATGGATGGTCTGATTGAGGCTGCTGTATTTCCAGAGACACAGATTGTTGTCACAGCAGTTGTTGGTATGATTGGAATTCGCCCGACAATCGCAGCTATTCAGGCAGGTAAGGACATTGCATTGGCCAACAAGGAAACTCTTGTAACCGCAGGGCACTTAATTATTCCGATGGTAAAACAGTATGGAGTTCGTCTTCTTCCAGTGGACAGCGAACATTCTGCCATTTTCCAATCACTTATGGGCGAAGAAAGACACAAGATTGATAAAATCCTGTTAACCGCATCAGGCGGCCCATTCCGTGGATGGACGAAAGAGCAGATGAGGGATATCCGCCCTGAGGATGCATTAAAACATCCAAACTGGGTTATGGGAAGAAAGATCACGATTGACTCTTCAACAATGGTTAACAAGGGTCTGGAAGTCATGGAGGCTAAATGGCTCTTTGGCATAGATTATGATCAGGTTCAAGTTGTAATCCAGCCGCAGTCCGTAATCCATTCGATGGTACAATTCGAGGATGGTGCAGTCATCGCTCAGCTTGGCACACCTGATATGAAGCTTCCGATTCAGCTGGCACTAACCTATCCAGATAGAAGATATTTGCCAGGGAAGCGCCTTGACTTTGCAGCACTTGGAAGCATCAGCTTCTTTGCACCAGATTTTGAGAATTTCCCAGGTCTGGCATTGGCTTATCAGGTCGGAAAAGAAGGTGGCAACCGCCCAACTATTTACAATGCAGCGAATGAGTTTGCTGTTGGGCGCTTCTTAGATCATAAGTTATCTTATCCGGGTATCATTGAATCAATTGAGGCATCACTCGATCATGTTAGCTTTATTCCAAATCCAGATGTCGATAAAATTCTAGAAACAGAAGCTGCTGTATATGAATTTTTACAGTCAAAATTGTCATAAATCATCGACATAGTAAGCTATGTCTATCTGAACTGCTGTGGTGCTTTGATACAGACTACAGCTATCGTAATACGAAAAGAAAGAGGAAAATATGAATCCATTCAGCATTATTGCACTTTTTTTAATCATAGGAGTCGTCGTATTCGTACATGAATTCGGTCATTTTCTCCTTGCGAAAAAAAACGGGGTAGGGGTAATTGAGTTTTCAATCGGCATGGGCCCAAGACTTTTGAGTACTGTATATCACGGAACACGGTATTCACTAAAGTGGATTCCGTTTGGTGGCTCCTGTATGATGCTGGGGGATGATAATGGAATTATCGACCCGGACGCCGAAGAGATTACCGACAAGGAACACAGTCTTGCCGAGAAAAATGTTTGGGCGCGTATTTCCATTATTGCAGCGGGACCGATTTTTAATTTTTTGTTGGCATTTGTTCTGGCGGTTATCGTA
>CAVCPW010000134.1:0-11170 GCA_963604075.1 Anaerovoracaceae bacterium
TCTTATGAGAAAGAACGTCCGATTTTAGAGAAGATTAATCTGACGATTCGTCCGTGTGGTATAACGGCAATTGCAGGCGAGAGTGGTTGCGGTAAATCGACAATTGCCAAGATTTTGATGGGACGGGCAAAGAAATATCAGGGAAGCATTAAAATTGGAGACGCAGAGCTTTCGAATATTTCAGAAGAAAGTCTGATGAAGCAGATTACTTATGTCAGTCATCAAAGCTACCTGTTTAAGGGAACTGTCCGTGAAAATCTGTTAATGGGAAAGCCAGATGCATCAGAGGAACAGCTCTGGGAGGCATTAGAGCACGTCAATCTGGCAGCATTTCTTCGTGCCGAGAATGGACTTGACACACCAGTGGCGGAGAAAGGAAGCAATTTCTCAGGCGGACAGTGCCAGCGACTTGCACTTGCGAGGGCTTTGCTTCATGATAGTTCAGTATATATTTTCGATGAGGCAACATCCAACATTGATGTGGAGAGTGAGAATGATATTATGGCAGAGATTACGAGAATGGCAAAGACAAAGAGTGTTATTGTCATTTCCCATCGACTTGCCAATATCACAGGTGCTGCGACAATCTATGTAATGGAAAAAGGAAAAATCACTGAAAACGGAACTCATACAGAACTTCTGTCACATCATGGTGTCTATGAAAAACTGTGGGATTCGCAGCAGAGCTTAGAGCATTATGCGCAGCAGAACAAAGAACACGGCAAAGAGCAGAACAAACAACAAAAGAAACAACAAAACAAGGAGCAGAAGATTGTATCGGGAAAGGAGGTGTTGTCATGAAAAATCAGAAAAAACGAAGTGGATTTCAGGTAATGGTACGATTGATTGGGCTGGTCAAGCCACTTTCCGGCTATATGGTACTTGCGATTTTCATGGGACTTGCTGGTCATCTGTGCGCATCATTTATCACAATTTTAGGTGCATATGGGGTACTGCATGTGCTTGGAATCAAAACTTCCATGTCGCTTGGCTGGATTTTTGCGTTGTCTGTTATATTTGCGCTGGTGCGTGCCGGACTTCGTTATGGAGAGCAAAGTTGCAATCATTTTATTGCATTTAAGCTGCTTGCCTTAATTCGTGATAAGGTATTTCAGGCACTTAGACGTCTTTGCCCGGCAAAGTTAGAAGGACGCGATAAAGGTGATCTGATTAGTGTGATCACCTCTGACATTGAGCTGCTTGAGGTTTTCTATGCGCATACCATTTCTCCGGCAGCTATTGCATTTTTATTTACAATTGTTATGTGTCTGTTTATTGGAAGTTTTCATCCGCTCGCGGGTGTGCTTGCACTGATTGCCTATCTGACCGTAGGCATTGTCATTCCGCTTGTGATTTCTCGTGCAAGCGGTGATCTGGGCATGAACTTTCGTAAAGGTGCAGGTGATCTTTCCGCATTCGTATTGGATAGCTTACGCGGTCTTTCTGAGACACAGCAGTATGGACAGGGCGCCGTTCGCTTGCAGCAGATGAACGAAAAGAACGAAAAATTAAGCCATGATGAGGCTCAGATGAAGCGAATCGCGGGGCGAAACACGGCAATTACCAACAGCGTGATTCTAGTCTTTGATCTGGCAATGATATTTTTGTGTACGATTCTTTACCAGAAGGGCAGCGTCGGTTTTTCTGGCGTGTTGATTCCAACAGTGGCGTTGATGAGCTCATTTGGACCGTGTGTGGCACTTGCAGCACTCGGAAGCACCCTTCAGAATACCTTCGCAGCAGGAAATCGTGTGCTTGATATTTTAGACGAAGAACCATTAGTTGAGGAGATTACGGGAAAAGAGCATACAGATATGAAGCAAAATGCACGACAGGAAGGAGTGACAGAAGCTATCGAAAAATGCGATGTATTTTGCACAGGGAATTTTGAAGCACCTTTGTCTGATCCGGCAGCCGAGGCAGAGCATGTGACGTTTTGCTATGAGACAGAAACGATTTTGTCCGATGTGTCGGCTGCAATTCCAAGAAATCAGATTGTAGGCATAGTCGGAAAGAGTGGAAGCGGAAAGTCTACATTGCTTAAGCTTCTCATGCGTTTCTGGGTACCGAATGAGGGAACACTTCGTGTCGCAGGGCGCTCACTAGAGCAGATCAATACATCTGATCTGCGCCAGATGGAAAGCTTTGTTACGCAGGAGACATATTTATTCCATGATAGTATCAAAAATAATTTGCGCATTGCAAAACTGGATGCTACTGATAAGGAGATTGAGGACGCCTGCAAAAAGGCATCGGTTCACGATTTTATCATGACACTTCCGAATGGATATGACACACCAGTGGGTGAGCTTGGTGATACACTTTCAGGTGGAGAGCGTCAGCGTATCGGGTTGGCAAGGGCATTTCTTCATGAAGCACCGCTTATGCTTCTTGATGAGCCAACCAGTAATTTGGATAGCTTGAATGAGGCAGTGATTTTAAAATCGCTCCATGAGCAGAAAAAGAATAGGACAATTGTGCTTGTTTCTCATAGGCAGTCAACGATGAAGATTGCAGACACAGTATATGCGATGGAAGATCTGATGAACAATAAAAAACGGGAAAGCTAAGAAGGAGGAATATTAATTGAAAGATAAAGAAAATAAGAAAATTCAGTCAAAGCGCGAGCGTGAGCAGCAAGTAGTCGCACTGATGATCGGGCTTTACTGCAAAAAAAAACATGGTAGCAAAAACGGTGTACTTTGCGAGGAATGCCAGGCATTAAAGGACTATGCCTGGCAGCGGAGCGAGAGGTGTCCGTTTATGGAAACGAAAACCTTTTGCTCTAACTGCAAAGTCCACTGTTATAAGCCAGCCATGCGTGAAAAAATACGTGAGGTGATGCGTTTTTCGGGCCCAAGGATGATGCTCTATCATCCAGTATTGGCAGTCAGCCACGTGATTGAGTCACGAAAAGAGAAAAATAACTTAAATGCTTCCATCTGAAATAAGATATTTCTCCAACAGAGTAAAAGGCATAGAGCCAAGCTTTAAATAAGCGGCATACATATCCTTGTCGGAGGAATAGTTGTCCGAGATTTGGTCAAACAGGTCTTCGGTTTGATAGTAGCCGACACTGTATGGCAGATAGACGCCAGGATCATTAGCACAGGTATCAATGAAATTTTGACAGGATTCGGTAGTGATTCCCGAGTAATAGGTGCTTAAAAAGTCATATGTTTCATCGAGACCCCATCCCTCATAGTTGACACCAATATCAACAATAGAAGTGATTGTCATGCTCATAATCTGATTGGTAAAGTAGGCATCAGCTGTTGTTTCATCAAGACCTGCCCATTCTAAGGAAAGCCTCTCAACATAGTATGCCCAGCCTTCAGAGGTGCCAAGAGATCCAATCAGCGTTTCAATATTATATTCAAAAGAATTTTGCATGAAATATTGGTATTGATAAAGGTGTCCCGGGTAACCCTCATGTGCCATTGTTGTCCATAATGTCATAGAATCGTCACCGACAGTACTCGGATTGATTCGGATAACGTTGCGGGATAGATTGTCAATCGGGCTGGACAGATAGTAGGCCAGATTGTTTGGAATTTGAAGTGCCTCTGGAAGGTAGCTGAGTGTATATGTGGTATCACCGATATCTGGCATACATTCAGCTGCTTTTTCTTTTAAAGTCTGAAGGACAGCATCTGCATCTGTTTCAGGTGCAGTAAGGGATCTAAGTTCATTTAACAGGTTTGGATTGTAGGAATATGCCTGAGACAGAGACGTCATGCCTTCTGCCAGCTTATTTGTCAGATAGTCTTTAAGTTCGAGCGGAGTCATATCGGTTCCCGTGTTATCTTTTACAAGAAGCTCATAATATTCCTTGCCCTGATCATAGGAGGATAATCCTTTGCTCTCACCGGCAGAGGCTTTTTTTGTCTCAAGTGTTTCGTAGAAGGAGGAAAATGCCGGGAGAACTTCATCTGTCAGAATGGTTGTCACCTGTTCGGTATAATTGGCGATAAGTTCATCAGACAATTCCGTTTCTGTTACATTAGTCTTAAATGCTTCCAGATACGGATGATTTTCAAGAGTTGTCATTTCATCCTTATTTTCAAGAGCCTGTTCATAGGCATAGAGACTTGGTGCATAGCCGATGCTCTCCTGATACTCAATTTCCTTTATGACATCCTCAAGAAAACGTGGAACATCCTCTAAAACGCCAATGTAGTTTGAGATATCCTGCTCGGTAAGTAAATAATATTCTGTGACAGTTGTATTCAGGCTTTGTAAGATGCCATCCATCGGTCCGAGTGTGTTGGTGTAATCCGGAAGACTGCAATAGCTTAAATTAATGTCAGCATAATTTTCAATCATTCGATAAACCTGCTTTTGCTTTGCTGTTAAGGCATTGAAATCGACTTTATTGAGATTATCTTTGGCACGATTTAAAATTGTCTCGGTCTCTTCAAAAGACTCACTGAAGGCGCCGAGTGGCGGCTGATCAGATGATTCATAATCTTCCGTGTATGAAAAGGAATAGTGCAGATTGACCGGAGAGGAATCCATGATGTCCTGAAAAAGCGTATCAGCGGCATAGTCAAATGCTTCTTCAGCAGTTGAAGAGGTGTTTGCTGCCAGCGAAGGGGCAGCATATGCCAGTGTCATGGACGGAAGAATAAAAGCGCACAAGAAGCGATGTCTTGCTTGAAACTTTGAAAAAAACATAAAATCTCCTTTCATCGTGAAAATATTGTTTCAAATATAAAGAAAAATATGCTATGATACCAGAGTGCAATGCAATCTGACATGGTAGGCATGTGCAGTAAAATGCAGCAGAAGATCAGTCTGTGCTGCATGTTGAACATCATGATACCATGAGCAGACGGATAAATGCAAGCAAAAAAGGCAGGATAAGGAATTTATGGAAAAAAAGAAGATAAATAATGAAAATAATACAAACAATACAAAGAATGCAGGCAATCGAAATGGTGCGAGAAATAGAATTAATACAAGCAAAACAAAAAAGGCCGCAGTGTACAGCCGGACAAAAAAAGGTAAAGGCGGGTTGCGCAGACAACCGGTTTTAGCTGGGATTTTTTGCGCAGTGGCAGCGGCAGCAATCGCTCTTGGTATTTTTATTTCCGTGCAAAATCAAAATACTTATGAGAAACAGGTAATTACATTGTATGCACAGGAGGATGAATCACAGGCAGAAGAAGAGTCAAACTCAGAGGGTGGAATGGATGATGGAAGTACTTCTAGTTTAAAGCAGGTACGAGATTATGGTGTTGATTTGCCGGATACATTTCAAAATCCGCCTGTTTTTGAGAGTACTTTTACTTACACAGGTGATACAGTGTTGGACACGGCAAACCGCTATGCAGCCATGTACGATTATGACAAAGCGATTGAAACCATTCAGGCGGTGAGTGACTACGAGAGCAATGAGGAGTATACAAAGGCACTTGAAGAGTATGATCTTGAAAAGTCGCGTCTGTTTCAGTGGAGCGATAATTACACCATTACACATATTTTCTTCCATACGTTAATCGTAGATCCGGCAAAGACCTTTGATGAGTCGCTCAGCAGCAAGGCGCAGGTGATTGCATACAATGAGGCTATGACAACAGTTGATGAGTTTGTCAAGATTATTCAAAAGCTGTATGATGACGGCTATGTGCTTGTCGGACTGCATGATGTGGCAGAGATGGTAACGCAGCCAGATGGAACACAGGTTATGCAGATGAAGCCGATTTACCTCCCAGCGGGGAAAACACCGTTTGTACTGTCACAGGATGATGTCTGCTACTACGAGTACATGACTGGTCAGGGATTTGCCGACCGTTTTGTGCTGGATGAGAATGGAAAGATTACGAATGAATACACGCTTGACGATGGTACAGTAATCCGCGGTTCCTTTGATGTGCTGACTATTTTGGAGGATTTCATCGAGGCACATCCAGACTTTTCGTATCGTGGTGCCCGAGGAACCATTGCTGTTACCGGTTACAATGGTGTATTCGGCTATCGCACGTCCGACTATTGGTACAACTGGAATTGCGATTATTTTGATGCTGAGAATGCAGAAGAGCGTCAGAGCAAGTATTACAACAATGAGAATATCGAAGCAGATAAAGAGTCTGCAAGAGAAATTGCTAATGCAATGAAGGAACTTGGATGGACGATTGCCAGTCACAGTTGGGGACATATTTATATTGGAAGCAGCAGCTATGAGCGTGTCTGCTGGGATAGCGATATGTGGGAACGCGAGGTGGAGTCGATCGTCGGAGATACTGATATCATTATCTTTGCATTCGGTGAGGATTTGGATAGCTGGCAGGGATATGCGGCGGACAATCAGAAATTTCAGTATCTGAAGCAGAAAGGCTTTAATTATTATTGCAATGTTGATGCTTCAAGTGAGTACTGGATTCAAATCGGTGAGAACAAGGACTATTTCCGTCAGGCAAGAAGAAACCTTGATGGTACACGTATGTGGGAGGCGGTCATGAGTTATACAGACAGCAGTTATAAAAACCGTCTGTCAGATTTGTTTGATGCAAGAGATATCTTTGATTCAGCGAGACCGACACCAGTAGAATAAAGATGAGTTAAGTGATAATCAAAATAAAAATAGGAATTTTGATGCCTTTTCAGAATAATTTAAAAAAATATGTGGGAAAAGCATCATATTCTTTTGAATATTCGTCCCTTTTTTATCATAATTCATATTGCAAAAAATATGAATCTGTAATACAATGGTACACGCAGGCGCTGTGCAAGACAAAAAAAGGTAGACAGCATTTGCAATACGCATACCGTTTTGCGCAAAGATGATGAGTGAAGTGGTATAGACTGAGGAGGCTGCACATTATGAAAGCATATAAGGATATGACCAAAGAAGAACTTTTTGCTGAGAAGGAAAAGCTTGAGGCAAAATATCAGGAATATAAGGGACAGAATTTAGCATTAAATATGTCCAGAGGTAAGCCGTCGGCAGCACAGCTTGATCTGTCTATGGGAATGATGGATGTGCTTAATTCCGATTCTAAGCTGACTTGCGAGGATGGAACTGATTGCCGTAACTATGGTGTTCTTGATGGAATCCCGGAGGCAAAGCGTCTTATGGCAGGTATGGTAGGTGCAAAGCCGGAGCAGGTAATTGTGTACGGCAACTCCAGTTTGAATATCATGTATGACACCGTTGCAAGATGTATGTTTGAAGGTGTTATGGGTGGAAAGCCATGGGCATTACAGGGTAAAATAAAGTTCTTATGTCCGGTTCCGGGTTATGACCGTCATTTTGGTATTACCGAGCATTTTGGTGTTGAAATGATTAATGTTCCGATGAGTCCAGAAGGTCCGGATATGGATATGGTTGAAAAGCTTGTTTCTGAGGACCCATTAATCAAAGGTATCTGGTGTGTTCCTAAGTATACCAATCCGCAGGGCTATGTATATTCTGATGAGACTGTACTTCGTTTTGCAAACTTAAAGCCGGCAGCAGAGGATTTCCGTATTTTCTGGGATAATGCATATTGTATCCATCATCTGTACAACGGGGAGCCAGCTCAGATCTTAAATATCCTTGAGGAGTGTGAGAAGGCGGGACATCCGGATATGGTATATGAGTTTGTATCCACATCTAAGGTTGTATTCCCTGGTTCTGGTATGGCAGCACTTGCATCCTCTGTAGCTAACATTGCTTCCATCAAGAAGCAGATGGCTGCTCAGACCATCGGCCATGATAAGGTAAATCAGTTGCGCCATGTCCGTTTCTTTGGTGATAATGCAGGTATGGAAGAGCATATGAAAAAGCATGCAGAACTTATCAGACCGAAGTTTGAAGCATTGATTTCCACTATGGAGGAGGATCTTGGTGGACTTGGCATTGCAGAGTGGACCAATCCAAAGGGCGGTTACTTTATCGGATTTGATTCCATGCCGGGATGTGCAAAGGCTATCGTAGCTAAAATGAAGGAAGCTGGTGTTATTCTGACGGGAGCAGGTGCAACATTCCCATATCATATTGATCCGCAGGACAGAAATATTCGTCTGGCACCGACATTTCCGACCGTCGATGAGTTAAAGCTTGCATCAAGAGTATTTACTGTATGTGTTCGTCTCGTATCCGCAGAGAAGCTGCTGGAGGAAAAGGCATAATTCACGACTCGGAAGATTATGTAGATTATAATTTAAGAATAAAAATGGGATAGCCTGAATTGATATGTGTCCAAGATTATGGGTACATATCAAATTTCGGGCTATCCTTTTTATTAGAAACAAATCAAATGTGTTGTTCAAAACTTGTTGAAATTACCTATTCCACTCATGAATTGGCAGTTCGGTCATGGTACCGCCCTTTAATTCAATGAAGTTAGTGTCGTTTACGCAAATCCATACAGAAGCGGCATTTGGATTGTAAACGTGAGAGCAGTCTGCGGTATACTGAAGTCTCTTTGCTGCGTCCATATAATCAACGATTTCGATATTGGTTGCATACCAGATATCATCGTGACCGCCAACTAACTTACAGAAGTCTTCCATAAGTTCCCAGTTGTTCTGATTGGTAAATTCGTAGCTGTGTCCCCAGACATACATCATGTACAGATACTGTTTTTTGAACAGATCAACAAACTGCTGACCAAGCTCAAGCAAGTTCTTATTGTGATGGCAGGTTGGATTCCACTCAAGGAAGTTTTCCGGCATTGCAAATGACATAGTGCTTGTTACAGTACGTGCATAGCGGATGCCAAGTGACGGAAGCACGTCAATGATTTCCTTTGAGTAGGAGCCATTAGGATAGGACAGACCACGTACCGGATAACCCATAATAGATTCCAGGTTTTTACGGTCATCCAATACCTGGGAGATAACCTGCTCCATTGGGCAGCGTGCGATGGTCGGATGTGTCAGGGTATGGCAGGAAACCTCGTGGCCTTTGTACAGTTCCTGGTACTCAGAGGTTGGAATACGGGTGTCCATTTCCAGACCGGAATTCAGATGGAAGGTACCTTTGATACCATACTTATTAAAAATGGAAACAAGACGACGATCCTCTAATTTGCCATCATCGTAGCTCATTGTTAGAACCTTGTGCTTTCCTCCCGGAAAACAGATATAGATTGTAGGAAGTTTTCTTTCGCTCATAATGATCCTCCTGATTTGTGATAGATTTTTTAATGATTATAGTGTAAATTTTGTCTCACTGTCGAGGTATTTTGTTTCGTTTGCCCCGCTGTTTAGCAGTATATCAGATACTTGTTTAAAGTGCAAGAAATCAAGGTAAGATTTGCAAATTTGTAACCCAAAACTCTTGTAAAATTTGTACGAACAAATTGACTTTCAGAGGGCCATGTAGTATGATTATTACAAATGCATGGGTACGTTTTTCACACCCGTGACGCAAACTCAGGAGGTGTATTATGAAGTTTTTTATTGATACTGCCAATGTTGATTATATCAAAGAGGCAAATGATATGGGCATCATCTGTGGTGTTACCACGAATCCGTCTCTGATCGCAAAGGAAGGACGTGTATTTGAGGAAGTAATCGCAGAGATCGCATCCATCGTGGATGGTCCAATCAGCGGCGAGGTAAAGGCAACTACAACAGATGCAGAGACCATGATCAAAGAGGGTATCGCAATCAGCAATATTCATCCGAATATGGTTGTAAAGATCCCGATGACAGCAGAAGGCTTAAAGGCGACAAAGGCACTCTCTGCAATGGGAATCAAGACAAATGTTACACTTGTATTTTCAGCAGGCCAGGCACTTCTTGCCGCAAGAGCAGGTGCTACCTACGTTTCACCATTCCTTGGCAGATTGGATGACATTTCTACACCTGGTATGGATCTGATTCGTACTATCGCTGATATCTTTGCTATGTACGATGACATTGATACTCAGATCATCGCTGCCAGCGTAAGAAACCCGATTCATGTAATCGACTGCGCACTTGCAGGTGCTGATATTGCAACTGTTCCATATAATGTATTGATGCAGATGGTAAAGCATCCGTTGACCGATCAGGGTATTGAGAAGTTCAAGAAGGATTATATCGCCGTATTTGGTGAGTAATTTAACCAAATCAAGCAAGTAGCGAAGCAGATTGCGAATATCCGCTTGACATTCTGCTTTGATGATTTTGTTTTAAAGCCGGCATCATTCATTACGACTGGGCAGTTACAAGCTCACTACCCTTAGGTGGTGGGGAGTTGACGCAAGTGAACAGTGAATGATGCCGGATTAAAATACATACAATATAATTTTGAATTCACTATTCGAATTCACAGATATCATTCAGGAGGCAAGTTTATTATGAATAATATTCCTCAGGTAAAATTAGGAATCGTAGCAGTCAGCCGTGACTGTTTCCCGGAAAGTCTTTCTGTAAACAGAAGAAAGGCATTAGTAGCAGCATATGCTGCAAAGTATAATGTAGAGGATATCTATGAATGTCCAGTCTGTATCGTAGAGAGCGAGATCCATATGGTTCAGGCTCTTGAGGATATCAAGAAGGCAGGATGTAATGCACTTTGCGTATACCTTGGAAACTTCGGACCAGAGATTTCAGAGACTCTTCTTGCAAAGCATTTTGAAGGACCGAAGATGTTCATCGCTGCGGCAGAGGAGAGCCAGAACGACCTTGCCGACGGTAGAGGCGATGCATATTGCGGTATGTTAAACGCAAGCTATAACTTAAAGCTTCGCAATGTTGGCGCTTACATTCCAGAGTATCCGGTTGGTACCGCACAGGAATGTGCAGATATGATGCATGATTTCCTTCCGATTGCAAGAACTGTTATCGGACTGTCTGATTTAAAGATTATTTCCTTCGGACCGAGACCGTTAAACTTCTTGGCATGCAACGCTCCGATTAAGCCACTGTATAATATCGGTGTTGAGATCGAAGAGAATTCCGAGCTGGATCTGTTTGAGGCATATAAAAAGCATGATGGAGATCCGAGAATTCCGGCTAAGGTAGCAGAGATGGAAGCAGAGCTTGGCGAGGGAAATAAGAAGCCTGAAATTCTGCCAAAGCTTGCACAGTATGAGCTGACTCTTCTTGACTGGATCGAGGCGCACAGAGGATACCGCAAGTATGTAGCTATCGCAGGAAAGTGCTGGCCGGCATTCCAGACTCAGTTCGGATTTGTACCTTGTTATGTAAACAGCCGTCTGACTGGTATGGGCATTCCGGTATCCTGTGAGGT
>CAVCPW010000135.1:0-3509 GCA_963604075.1 Anaerovoracaceae bacterium
TATCAACGATGTTTCGCTCTCCCTCAAAACGTGCTGTAGTACACACAATTCCGGCGGGCTTGTTGACTGCGATCAAAACCGGCTTTACCTTCTTTGTGCTGACTTTCTTACCATCAACAACGATCTCGTCCTCGCTGCTGACCTTCTGACCCATAACAGCACGCACGCCGTTGACTGTAATCTTTCCCTCATCAACGAGACGGTCAGCCTCACGGCGGGAACAGATTCCTTTTTCGCTCAAAAATTTGTTTAAACGAACTGTTTCTTCCATATATAGATGTCCTTTCATTAGAATTAGTGTTAGGCTATTCAGAGATGCACATCTTTCGCATCGCTTTGAATAGTCAAAAAAACAGTTATAAGAACAATTACAAAAATGCTTGCAAGAATAGTTACGAAATAGTTGTAAGAATAGTTACAAGAATAATTTCAATTAGTGAATAAACATAGCATCGCCAAATGAGAAGAAACGATACTTCTTTTCAACGGCTTCCTTGTAAGCAGCTAGAATATGCTCTCTTCCAGCAAGTGCAGATACTAGCATTACAAGCGTAGACTTTGGTAAGTGGAAGTTTGTAATCAGCGCATCCACCATCTTAAAATGATATCCCGGATAAATGAAAATATCCGTCCATCCACTCTGTGCCTTTAACACGCCATCTGGAGTAGACGCAGACTCAAGTGTACGACAGCTCGTAGTTCCGACTGCGATAACACGCTTTCCTGCTTTCTTCGCAGCATTGATTTTCTCAGCCTCTTCTGGCTCGATACGATAAAACTCAGAATGCATATGATGCTCCAGCACGTTCTCTACCTTAACCGGGCGGAAAGTTCCCAGACCAACATGAAGTGTCACGCTTGCAATTACAACGCCCTTCTCCTCGATCTTCTTTAACAGTTCCTTCGTAAAATGAAGTCCGGCTGTCGGTGCTGCGGCAGAGCCCTCATACTTTGCATAAACCGTCTGATAACGATTCTTATCCTGTAACTGATGCGTGATATACGGCGGCAGCGGCATCTGTCCGAGTTCATCAAGAATCTCCTCGAAAATACCCTGATAGGAGAAGCGAATCTTTCTGTTTCCATCCTCTACGACCTCAAGCACCTCTGCCTTTAAGCGACCGTCACCAAATGTAATCACAGCGCCAGGTCTTGCCTTCTTACCCGGCTTTACCAGCACTTCCCAGACATCATCCTGCTCTCTTTTCAATAAAAGCACCTCAATGTGTGCACCTGTATCTTCCTTTACGCCCATAAGACGTGCCGGAATTACCTTTGTATTGTTGATAACCAGACAATCGCCTGGATTCAGCTCATCAATGATGTCTCTGAAGATCTTATCCTGTGTCTTTCCTGTCTTCTTGTCAAGCAGAAGAAGTTTTGAGCTGCTGCGATCCTCAATCGGATCCTGCGCGATCAGCTCCTGTGGCAGATCGTAATCAAAATCATTTATATCCATCACAGCGGCTGAATGTGCTGCTGTTTCTGATTCTGTCTCATTCGTTGTATTTACTTTTGTTTCTGTAGTTTCCATTGTTTATTGCCTCCAAATATAAAAAAGCCCTTTAATACTCTTGTAGCATATCATAATTTTTTCGTAAATACAAGCAAATCCCTTTTTCGATCCCATAAAGAAAACTTGTTATGTTACAGTTTATGTTAAATGTTACGAAAGCTGTTCGACGAGTATTTTGTCAATACCGAAAACTTTTTACGAGTATTTTCGATTTTTCGTTGATTTGTGATGATCTCAATGGTATGATGATTACAGTTCACTCGTCATGCTAAATCCAGATAAATCTCATGCTTGCATGAAAATTTGTCGAATCAGCAGGATGAAGTGCGCGCCCGCTCATGAACAAAACATAGCTGCGTGGACTTTGTTCGCATTTTGCAGCAGCGCACGAAACGTGCGGTTTTGCGAATGGGCGCATCGTGAACTGTAATATAAAAACAACAGGGAGGTTTTCACTATGCCGAAACAAAGAATAGTTGTTGCTCTTGGCCGCAATGCATTCGGAAAGACGCTTCCAGAGCAAAAGGTTGCTGTAAAGGCAGCCGCAAAAGCAATCGCTGATCTTGCAGAGTTAAAGTATCAGATCGTTATCACACATAGCAATGGTCCGCAGGTTGGTATGATACACATGGCAATGACCGAGTTTGGTAATGCCCATCAGGATTTCACCGTTGCACCTATGGCGGTCTGCAGCGCTATGAGTCAGGGTTACATCGGATTTGATCTTCAGAATGAGATCCGTACCGAACTTCTTCGCAGAGGTATCTTCAATACGGTATCTACCATCATCACACAAGTTAAGGTTGATCCGTTTGATCATGCATTCAGTCATCCGCTCAAGTCTATCGGACGTGTTATGACTGCTGAACAGGCGCAGGCCGAGCGTGAAAAGGGTAATTTTGTTCGTGAAGAGGATGGCGGCTTCCGTCGTATCGTTGCTTCTCCTGCACCAATCGAAATCTACGAGATTGACGCCATTCGCGCACTTGCCGATGCCGGACAGGTCGTTATCGCAGCCGGTGGCGGCGGTATTCCAGTGCTTGAACAGGGTCCTGTATTAAAGGGTGCCAGCGCTGTTATCGAGAAGGATGCAACTGCTGCAAAGATGGCACATGAATTAAATGCTGATGTTTTGCTGTTCTTGTCCTCCAGCGAGCGCTTCGTTATTCACGCCGACACGCCACAGGAATTCTCACCGGATCATCTGTCCGTTGAGGATGCAATGGAGCTGATTGACAGTGGAACTATGGCAAAGGAGACCAAGCTGCCAAAACTTGCTTCTGCTGTAAGCTTTGTTGCTGCTGGTGAAAACCGTAAGGCAATCATTACTTCTCTGGATAAGGTAAGGGAAGCTCTTGCTGGAAAGACTGGTACTTTGATTACCAAGTAATTACAGCAAATAATTACGCATTAATGAAAAAAATCGTCAACAGTCTTTGCTTTGGCACAATTCTTGTGATTTGATTTTTGATAGACAGCCAAGAGGCCATGTCCCAAAAGACATGACCTCTTTTTATTTACGCTTATTGATTTTATCCAATTCTCACAACAATGTATTACTTGCAACTTACTCGTAATAAACTGTCTGGAACAGTCCAACACTTCCAAGAATAGTTGCTGCATAGGAAGAATCGCCGCTTGGACTGCCGGTACGATATGCGGTCAGTGCCTGATTCCAGCTGCCATATGTATAATAATACTCTGCAAGCAAATCAATTCCAACTAAGATATTCGATGCCGGATCGTATAAATTGGTCACACCAAGCTTTGCCATGCGATCTGCACTATATTTCGGAATAATCTGCATCAGTCCCTGTGCTCCCTTTCCGCTTGTAGCACCAGCGTTAAAGTGGCTCTCATGATACATAACAGAGAAGATAACAGAGCTGTCTACACCATACTGACTGCACAGATTCAATGTATACTGAGTCAGATCACTGCTAAGAGAAACGTTGCTTACACGAATGTTTCCGGTTGGTGTAGTCTCAGATGG